>VBAE01000142.1 GCA_005882415.1 Alphaproteobacteria bacterium
GGCTGGGGCGCGTCGATCTCGGCGCCGGCTACCGCGCTCCCGTCCCGGATCGCCCGAACCTCGACCAGACCCGCCGGTTCCTCGAAGCGAAGCGTCTCCCCCTGCGCAAGGCCGACCGTCCACAGCACGAACGCCGTCCCGACATTGGGATGGCCGGCGAAGGGCATTTCGTGGCTTCGGTTGAAGATGCGCACCCGGGCGGTGTTGGCCCGGTCTTCCGGCGGCAGGACGAAGCTGGTCTCGCTGAGGTTCATCTCCGCCGCCAGCCTCTGCATGTCGGCCTCGCTGAGGCCCTCGGCGGCGTGGAAGACGGCAAGCGGATTGCCGCCGAAGCGCTGGGCGGTGAACACGTCCACGGTCATGAACGGGTAGTCCGGCATCAGGCGGTCCCTTCCACGCTTTGTACGATCGTCTCGCAAAGCTGATGGGTGGCGAGAGCATCGCGGGCGCTCAGCACCTCGCCCTTCCGCACCGAATGGAGGAAGGCGGCGCAGATCTGCTCGAAGCCGCGGGTCCAGGTGACGGGCTTCCAATTGTCCCTCGGGATGGCGCGCCGGCCACCGTCGAACTGGGTGACGTCGGTAAGCTCCTCCACCCGTATCTTGCTCCCGCCGCCCATCGCCTCCAGCCATTCCTCGCCGGCGCCGCTCATCCGGTTCATGATCCCGGTGGCGAGGAAGCCGTCCCCGCGAAGCGTCAACGCGACGTGGTGGAGGAGCGCGCCGACCATTTTCCTGTGCGGCACGGCCTCCAGCACCGGCCCCGGCGCCAGTGCGCGGAGCGTGTCGACGACATGGATGAAGTCATCGAACACCACCGTCCGCGGCTCGCCTGGCAGGTTCGCCCGGTTCTTCTCCATGACGATGAGGTCGCGCGGGGCGTCGAGCAGCGCGGCATAAGCCGGGGCAAAGCGGCGGTTGAAGCCGACCATCAGGCTGCAACGTCGCTCTTCGGCAAGTGCCACCAGCGCCTCGCACGTGGCGAGGTCGGCGGCGAGCGGCTTGTCGACATAGGTGGGCACGTCCGCCCGGAGCAGCGCCTCGACCAGCGCCGGATGCGCCGAGGTGGCGGCGTGCACGAAGGCGGCGTCGAGCGTGTCGAGCGGCGCCGAGCCGAGGTCCGGGTAGCGCTCCCCGATCCGGTATTTCTCGCCGATCTCGTCCCGGGCAGCGGCATTGCGGCTGATCAGGACGAGCTCCACCCCGGCGGTCGCGGAGAGGACGGGCAGATAGGCCTTTCGGGCGATGTCGCCGAGCCCGACCAAAGCAATCCGCACGCCACACTCCCCCGCGCCCAACCACGGCCTTTCCTGCTATGCTCGCGACGCCGCGGTCAAGCGCCGGCCTGGGGAAGAGAGGGGAGATGGACAAGCTCGACCTGAAGAAGACGCACAAGGCGCTGTTCACCGCGCCGCCCGGCCGCTTCGTTCCGGTCGAGGTGCCGCCGCTTTCCTACCTGATGATCGACGGCCATGGCGATCCCAACACCGCGCCCGCTTACATGACGGCGGTCCAAAGCCTTTACTCGACCGCTTATGCGCTGAAATTCGCCTGCAAGGCCGAGGGGCGCGACTTCGTGGTGATGCCGCTGGAGGGGCTGTGGTCAGCGCCCGACCCGGAGAGTTTCACTGCCCGCCGCAAGAGCGATTGGGACTGGACGATGATGATCATGCTCCCCGATTTCGTCGACGACGAGGCCTTCCAGGCGGCCGCGCAACGGGCGCGCGCAAAGCTCGGCGCCATCCCTGAGAGTCTCAGGCTCGCCGGGCTGGAGGAGGGCCTGTCGCTCCAGGCGCTTCACATCGGCAGCTACGACGAGGAGGGCCCGCTACTGGCCCAGCTCCACAACGAGGTGATGCCGTCACGCGGCTACAGCTTTGCCGGCCCCCACCACGAAATCTATCTCGGCGACCCGCGCAAGGTGCCGCCCCACCGGCTCCGGACCCTGCTCCGCCAGCCTGTCGCGCCCGCCTGATTTGCGTTAGGGTAGGCGACCTCAAATAGGAGACCAGCGATGCGGGTGATGGCGTTCGTGAAGGCGACCGAGGACAGCGAAAACAGCGTCCCTCCCACCCAGCAAGCCTGGGACGCGATGGACAGGTTCAACGAGGCGCTTGCCGAAGCCGGCGTCCTGGTCGCCGCCGCCGGTCTAAAGCCCAGCGCAGAGGGCAAGCGCATCGCCTTCGACGGCGACTCCCGAACCGCCACCGAGGGCCCCTTCGCCGACGCCCGCGCCCTCGTCGCCGGCTTCTGGATCTGGGAAGTGAAAGACATGGACGAGGCCGTCGCCTGGGCAAAGCGCTGCCCCAACCCCATGCCCGGCCCCAGCGAACTCGAGCTCCGCCCCTTCTTCGAAGGCGAGGACCTGGCCGACTTCGTCACCGCAGAGGAACTGGCGACGCCGCGGGAGGGGGAGCGGGGGAAGCTTGGGGTCGCCTAGGCTCGCTGCGGTGTTCTGCTGTCTGCTGAATCGATTAATTAGCGACAACTGTTTGTAGGCCGGTATCCTGGCACGATGGAATACAGTCCTGTCCGAATACGAAAGGCCGCTAAGGCCGCGATCGATCGTTTACTCCAGATGCGTCAGCTATGGGAGGACGCCGCCAACAGCTATTTTGATCCTTCCCGCTTCATGCTGGCGCTGCAGAACTGTATCACCACGAGCCGTACTGTCACCTTCATCCTTCAATCTAACAAGGCAGACATTCCAAACTTCGAGACCTGGTATGCCGGTCATGTCACTCGCTGGGCGGCCGATCCCGTGATGAAGTGGGCTAAGGAAGCCCGGAACTCGATCGAGAAACAGGGGGACTTAAAGGGCCATAGCCAAGTTCGGGCCGAGATTATCGCCGGGTACCTTTCAGGCCCCGAGACCAAGTGGATGCCGCAGCTTCTCTTTAGATCACCACAGGCGATCTGGCGCTCTGTCCCCCGGAAGTTTCAAATTCCGCACATCTTAGAGAACGGTACACTCCTGATCGAACGGCGATGGGTAGATAGCAATCTGCCTGAGACGGAGGTGCTGGAGGCCCTTGCTCACGTCTACGGCGAGTTTTGCTCGACCATCCAAGATCTGCTCGCTGTGAATAAGCTAACAGTGCCACCGGAGCTTGACCGGACTCGGCCGGACCCAATGGGCGAGCTCGCGATGAACCGAGCCATCTACCTGTCGATGGCCGACGGATCGATCACCGGCCACCGGTTTTTTCGGAAACCAGTTGAAACTCCAACAGAGGCCGACAAAAAGAAGCTAGCAAAGCGGTACGGACGGGAGCACTCGTGGGAGCGATTAAGGAGCGCGAGAACCTTCCGTGAAGTAGCCGAAGCATATTTCGAGCGCGCGCGGGTATTAATGCGCCGAGACAGGATACATTATAGCTTCGTATTTCTTCTCCGGGACCTGCGCGTAATCCAGATTATCCGAGCCGATCATCCTTCACGCGCCTCTCGATATGTTCTTATGCGAGATTTTGCTAGGCTAGCTCACATCGCGAAGGCTGACGCCGTAATATACTTGGGTGAAACGTGGACCGCTCATGGGGACGATGTGCCCGCGTCCGGCTTTGCCGTGGATGCCAAAAATCGCGGGGAGGCTATTATGCTTACGGCGGCGAACTCGAAGGGGGAGCATTTCCAGCTGACGTCTGAAATAACGCGGCAGCACCCGGGATCGTCTAAGGTAAGAGCGCTAGGGCCCGTCGAGGTCGAAACGGAGGGTTTTCCGTTTCTGTTCGTACCATTCTTCCAGATGTGGGGATGTCTGGACGAAGAAGCGATGATGCGCTCCTTCGATCAAATGGATGAGATGGGTATTCAAACGCCAGTTCTGAATGAGGAGTAAGACCCTTGGTCGCTCGACGAAGCGGGCTCTCCCAGTAGTTTTTGTGAGCCGGAGAAGCGCCTCTAATCGAGTCGCTGCCTAAACTTCCGTACGTAATGGCGCACCCGACAGGATTCGAACCTGTGGCCTCTGCCTTCGGAGGGCAGCGCTCTATCCAGCTGAGCTACGGGTGCGGGCCGAGGAGGCGCTTAGCAAAGGCGGGGGGAGGGGGCTAGAGGCTTTCGGCCCCCGGGCGGCTGCCGCCGCTCCGCCGCGCCCGCGCCGGCTTTCGCAGCGCAAATCCGGGGCTTCGTCGATCCTCGGCCGGGCTCGTCGATCCGGGCCGGAGCCCCGTCGCAGCACGGATTCCCCCGCCTTTCCCCCGCGCCATCAGGCGGACGGTCAACTCAAGCAACAGGGGGAAATTGCCCGTGAACAACCGCCGTCTCGTCGCCCGTGCTTTGCTCTGCGGCGCCGCCACCGTCTCGCTCGCCGCGCCCGCTTTCGCGCAGGACGCACCCGCCGCCGCCCAGCCCGAGGAGACGCGCAGCGCGGCTCCCGAAGCCTCGACCAGCGAGGATCCCGTGCCCGTGCCGGCCGAGGCCGCCGACACGTCCGAAGACATCGTCGTCACCGGCACCCTCTTCCGCCGCACCAAGGACGAGCAGGCCTCGCCCGTCACCGTCCTCTCCGCGGAATCGCTCGAGCGCCGCGGGATCACCAACACCGCCGACGCGGTGCGCTCGCTCTCCGCCGACAATTCGGGCTCGATCCCGACCGCTTTCTCGGGCGGCTTCGCGACCGGCGCGGCCGGCGTCTCGCTTCGCGGCCTTTCGGTCAACTCGACCCTCACCCTCTTCGACGGCCTGCGCGGCGCATATTACCCCCTCGCCGATGACGGCCAGCGCAGCTTCGTCGACCTGAACACCATCCCGGAAGTGGTGATCGACCGGATCGAAGTGCTCCGCGACGGCGCCTCCTCCACCTATGGCGCGGACGCGATCGGCGGCGTCGTCAACGTCATCACCAGGCGCGAGTTCAAAGGGCTCCAAGCCAGCGCCGAGGGCGGGATCAGCCAGCGCGGCGATGCCGACGAGCGCCGCCTCACTTTGCTCGCGGGCACCGGCGACCTCGCCGACGATGGCTGGAACGTCTACCTGGGCGCCGAATATTCCCATGACGGCCTGGTCATGGCGAGCGACCGCGGCTTTCCGTACAATTCGTCCGATCTGACCTCGATCGGTGGCGCCAACGGCAATGTCGGCGTCGTCGGCGCGGGCAGCACGATCAGCGCCGTTGTCCGCCCGGCCAACCAGACCATCCCCGGCAACATCTTCTCCGGGGTGGCGATCCAGGGCAGCGCCGCGCAGATCCTCAACCCCGCCGGCTGCGCCCCCGGCCTCATCTCGCACAGCAATGCGGCCGGCAGATATTGCGAGCAGGACGTCTATGGCGATTACAGCGCCATCCAGCCCCGGCAGGACCGCTTCGGGGTGACCGCGCGCGGCACCTTCCGGGTCGGCGACAATGCCGAGGCGTACGTCATGGGCACCTATTACCAGAACAAGGTGTTCACGCCCGGCTTCCAGTCGGCGGCCGGCCAGCGCACGCCGATCGACACCACCGGCATCGTCCTTCCCGTCCATCTCGCGAACGGCCAGCTCAACCCGCAGAACCCCTATGCCGCGCAGGGCCTCGCCGCCCGCCTCTATTACCGCTTCGGGGACATCGAGGCTTCGGCGACGACGCTCAGCAAGACGATCCGGGGCGCCGCCGGGATCAAGGGCAGCTTCGGCGACGGCTGGGACTATGCGGTGGACCTGACCGGAATGCACACCTCGCTCGACATCGAACGCAGGGGCTATCTCAACATCGCCGGCCTCACCGCGGCGATCAACAACGGCACTTACAATTTCATCAACCCGTCGCTGAACAGCGCCGCGGTTCGGGCGTCGATCGCGCCCGACGTCAACAACCGCGCGACGTCGGACCTGTACATGGCGCAGGCGAGCGTCACCAAGGAGCTCGCCCAGCTGCCCGGCGGGCCGCTCCAGCTCGGCGTCGGGACCTCGGTCCGCTACGAGAAGGTCGATGCGCCCAACGCCAATCCGCAACAGGCGACGCTCGGTCTCAACGCCTATTCCGCCCAGGGCCATCACACCGTCGCCGCCGGCTATTTCGAGCTCGACGCGCCGATCCTTGACCAGCTCGAGCTGAACCTCTCCGGCCGCTACGACCATTATTCGGAAGGCTATAGCCGCTTCTCGCCGAAGGTCGGGGTGAAGTTCACGCCGATCCGCGAGCTGGCCCTGCGCGGCACCTATTCCCAGGGCTTCCGGGCGCCGCAATTCGCGGAGACCGCGGGAACAGTGATCGGCTACGTCACCGCGCCGGCGCTTCCGTGCAGCGTCATCCTCGCCCATGGCGGGACGGCGAATGCGGGCGGCGGCTGCAGCGGCGGGAGCGCTTATGTCAGCGGCACCCAGTCGCTCGGAATCAACACCGCGGCGACGCCCAGCATCAAGCCGGAGAAGTCGCGCAGCTTCACCCTCGGCGCCGTGTTCCAGCCGGTGAAGTGGTTCTCGATGACGCTCGATTATTACAACATCCGCAAGACAGACGTGATCTCCGCAGGGCCCGATTACGGCTCCGCGCTGGCAGCTTATTACGCCGGCCAGCCGCTCCCCGACGGCTATACGGTCACGCTCAACGCCGCCGATCCGGATCACCCCAACGCGCTGCGCACCGTCGCCTTCGTCAACGCCCCTTATGTCAACGCCGCGGCGCTCAACACCGAGGGGCTCGACTTCACCGCTTTGGTCCAGCTCAAGCTCGCCCCCAATGTGCGCTTCTCGAGCCAGGTCGAAGTGACGGACATCTTGAAATACACGCTGACCACCGACGCCGGCGTCCTCGACTATCTCGGCACCCAGGGGCCCTACGGCCTGTCTTCGGGCGCCGGCACGCCGAAGTGGCGCGGGAGCTGGTCGAACAGCCTTCAATGGGGCCCGGCGACGCTCACCGCGACGGCCTATTACACCAGCGGCTACAAGGCGACGGCGGAGGATATCAGCGGCCCCGGCACCGGCCAGGATTGCGACAATGCGCTCTACGATCCGGCCTTCTGCCGCACCAAGAGCTTCGTAAACGTCGACCTGGTCGGAAGCTACGACGTCAGCGACAAGTTCAACGTCTACTTCAACATCCTCAATCTGTTCGACGCCAAGGCCCCGATCAACCCGGCCA
>VBAE01000143.1 GCA_005882415.1 Alphaproteobacteria bacterium
CCCCTGATGATGATCCGGTCCATGTTCGGCTCTTATAACTTTGGTTAGCGGGTGCAAGGGGAGGGGGTGCCTGCACCCCCGTCATTGCGAGGAGCGAAGCGACGCGGCAATCCAGACTGGGTCCGAGGCCGCACTGGATTGCTTCGCTTCGCTCGCAATGACGGGCTGCGGAGGACCAGCCTAAGCCTTCTCAAGCGTGCACTGTAACGGGTGCTGGTTCTCGCGGGCGTAGTCGATGACCTGGGAAACCTTGGTCTCGGCGACCTCGTAGGTGAACACACCGCACACGCCCACCCCGCGCTGGTGGACCTGGAGCATCACGCGGGTGGCGTCCTCGATCCCCATCTTGAAGAAGCGCTGGAGGACCAAAACGACGAACTCCATCGGCGTGTAGTCGTCGTTCAGCATCAGCACCTTGTAGGGGGAAGGGCTCTTGGTGCGGGTGCGCGTCCGGGTGGCGACTCCGAGGCCGGTGCCGTCGTCCTCGTCCCGCCGCCGGTCCCCCGCCGAATATATGGTTGAATCGCTCATCAGCATTGCAGCACGTAGATATGGTCACACTGGCTATGCGGGCAAGGGCCGCGCGCGCTTTGAAGCCTAATCAAAGCGACAGGGCCTGCGCGGGTTCCGGACGAACGAAGAAGGGCGGCGCCCCCGTACGGAGGCACCGCCCTTCTTCTTTGGCAGTCGCCGCGCCTTAGAGGGCGACGGCGGCCTTCACGCGCTCGGCGGCGACCGAGTAGCGGCTGGTCAGCGGCTCGGCGACTTCACCGGCGACCTTGACCATCGTCTCGGAGAAACGGCCGGACTCGGCGACGAAGGCGTCGAACTGGGCGCGGGCGAAATCGCCCTGGAGGCGGAAGAAGTCGGTCGGCGACTTCACTTCCGCGAAGCTCTTCAGGGCCGCCGAGGCGTCCTCGAAGCTCTTGCGGCTGTACTCGGCGACTTCCTGGCCCAGGGTCTCGACGCCCTTGGCGGCGACCTTGGTGGAAGCGACGAGCGCCTCGACATTGCCCTTGCCGAGCTCGGTGAGCTCTTCGGCGAAGCGGGTGTTGCGCTCGATGGCGGTCTTGGCGCGCTCGTTGACGTCGCCGAAGACGGCCTGGAAGCGGTCGGCGACCGCATTGTTCTGCTTGTTCATGATGCGGGTTCCTTCGTTCACGGTTTCACGGATCTTCTGGGTCGAATTGCGGGCTGCGGCGGCGGCAACCGCCGGAGCGCGGCGGGCGGCCTTGGCGGCAGCCTTGACCGGCTTGGCAACCTTGGCCGGCTTCGCGGCACGGGCCGGAGCAGCCTTGGCGGCCTTGCGCGCCGGAGCGCGGCGGGCCTTGGCAGTGGTCGCCTTGGCGGGGGCGGCAGCCTTGGCCGGAGCCTTCGGAGCATCGGCCTTCGGCGCCGGAGCGGCAGCCTTGGGCGCCTCCGCCTTGGCAGCCGGAGCGGCATCCGCCTTGGGAGCGGCCGCAATCGCCGGCGCATCGGCCTTCTTCACCTCGGCCGGAGCGGAGGTGGTGTCGGTCTTGTGGTCGGCCATATGCGGTACTTCCTCTATCTTGCTGCAGTGCAACATAGTCGAGTCGCGCGCCCGTTTCAAGGATAAATGTTGCGGTGCAGCATGAGGGTCGGAGCCCTCAGGCGTCGTCGCTGATCGGGAAGAGGAAATAGCCGCGCTCCGACACGCCTGCGGCGATCTGGATCGAGGTCGCCCCGACCCGGCGATCGCTGGGCGAGACGAGCACCGGATTCGCGTAGATCCAGGCCGAGCCCGCGCGCGGCAGGTTCTCGCCCGTCGCGTCCGGGGTCAGGGCTCCCCTCCAGCTGTCGTTCTTGACGAACTTGTGGAGGAGCAGGCCGGCCGGCTCGGCGGGCGCCGCGGCGCCCGCCTCCGCGTCGGCCGGGGCGACGATGGTCATCAGCTCGCTCATGTCCTTCCCATCAGAAGCTCATGCCGCCCATGGCGCCGGAGGCGGTGGCGGAGGAATCGGGCTCGTCCTCCTGCAGCTCGGCGATGGCGGCTTCGGTGGTGATGAGCAGGCCGGCGACCGACGCGGCATCCTGAAGCGCCGAGCGGACGACCTTGGTGGGATCGATGACGCCGGAACCGACGAGATCCTCATAGACCTCGGTCTGGGCGTTGAAGCCGAACGTCCCGCTCGCCTGGTCCATCAGCCTGCCGGCAACGACGGCGCCGTCGAAGCCCGCATTTTCGGCGATCTGGCGAAGCGGCGACTGGAGGGCCCGGCGGACGATGTCGACGCCGCGGGTCTGCTCGTCGTTCGCGCCGGCGAGCCCCTCCAGCGCTTTCGACGCGTAGAGCAAGGCGGTTCCGCCGCCGGGGACGACGCCTTCCTCGACTGCCGCGCGGGTGGCGCTGAGTGCATCGTCGACGCGGTCCTTGCGCTCCTTGACCTCGATCTCGCTCGATCCGCCGACCTTGATGATCGCGACTCCGCCGGCGAGCTTGGCGAGACGCTCCTGCAGCTTCTCCATGTCATATTCGCTGTCGGACCGCTCGATCTGGCCGCGGATCGCATCGACCCGCCCCTTGATCGCCTCGGAGGTGCCGGCGCCGTCGACGACGGTGGTCTTGTCCTTGTCGATGGTGACGCGCTTGGCGGTCCCCAGCATGTCGAGAGTCACCGTCTCGAGCTTGATGCCGAGGTCCTCGGTGATCACCTGGCCGGCGGTCAGGATCGCCATGTCCTCCAGCATCGCCTTGCGACGATCGCCGAAGCCCGGGGCTTTGACGGCCGCAACCTTGAGGCCGCCGCGAAGCTTGTTGACGACGAGCGTGGCGAGCGCCTCGCCCTCGATGTCCTCGGCGATGATGAGGAGCGGCCGGCCCGACTGGGCAACGGCTTCAAGGATCGGAAGCAGCGCCTGCAGGTTCGACAGCTTCCTCTCGTGCAGAAGGATGTAGGGGTCGGCGAGCTCGACCTGCATCTTGTCGGCATTGGTGATGAAATAGGGGGAGAGGTAGCCCCGGTCGAACTGCATGCCCTCGACGACCTCCAGCTCGAACTCGAGCCCCTTGGCTTCCTCAACGGTGATCACGCCTTCCTTGCCGACCTTCTCCATCGCCTCGGCGATCTTCTCGCCCACGACGGTGTCGCCATTGGCCGAGATGATGCCGACCTGGGCGATCTCCGTGTTGCTCGACACCGGCTTCGACCGCGCCTTCAGATCCTCGACGACCTTCAGCACGGCAAGATCGATGCCACGCTTCAGGTCCATCGGGTTCACCCCGGCGGAGACCGACTTCATGCCCTCGCGGACGATCGCCTGGGCGAGGACGGTGGCGGTGGTGGTGCCGTCGCCGGCGTGGTCGTGGGTCCGCGAAGCGACCGAGCGAAGCATCTGCGCGCCCATATTCTCGAACTTGTCGTGGAGATCGATCTCCTTGGCGACGGTGACTCCGTCCTTGGTGATGCGCGGTGCCCCGTAGCTCTTGTCGAGCAGCACGTTGCGGCCCTTCGGCCCGAGCGTGACTTTGACGGCGTTGGCGAGGATGTCGACGCCGCGGGTGATGCTTTCACGTGCGTCGCGGGAGAATTTGACGTCTTTGGCGGCCATATCTTGAATCCTTGATCTAAAAGTCCGCGATCTGCCGCGGGAGAAGAGGCGTCGTAGAGCGCCTCAGCCGAGGATGCCGAGAATGTCGGCTTCCTTCATGATGAGCAGGTCCTCGCCGTCGAGCTTGACCTCGCTTCCGGACCATTTGCCGAACAGGATCTTGTCGCCGGCCTTGACGTCGAGCGGCACGACCTTGCCGTCCTCGGAACGGGTGCCCGAGCCGACGGAGACGACCTCACCTTCCTGAGGCTTTTCCTGGGCGGTGTCCGGGATGATGATCCCGCCGGCGCTCTTCGCGGCGGCTTCGATCCGGCGCACGAGCACGCGGTCGTGTAAGGGGCGGAATGTCATGGGGTGCGGATCCTCTCGCTGGATCGCGACGAGATCGTCGCTTCACAAGCGGGAGCCAGCGCTGCCAATTTGCGATTGGCACTCTCGCATCGAGAATGCCAACTCAACCCATGTGGGCGTTGGACAGCCGCGGATCAAGGCATTGAGCCCGTCGCCGTTCATGCTAACGATGGGCCTTCGGCTCGGCACCGCACAGGAATGGGGGCAGGCGTGGCTCAGACAAGTGCCGGGGCGTGGCTGCGCCGGCTGGACAGGCACCTGCTGGTGATCGGGGCGGTGATCCTGATGGCGGTGGCGTTCATCGCGGTCAGCATGCTGGGCCGGCTCGGGATCCAGACCGTGGACACGTCCGCCGGCCGCTCCTTTCCCTGCACCGTCGTCAAGGTGATGGACGGCGACGGGCCGGTGATCTGCGACGAGGAGGACCAGGAGGGGCGGCAGGTCCAGGTGCGGCTGCGCGGGATCGAGGCTCGGGACGGGGACGGCAATTGCCGGATCGCGGAAGGCTGCCCGGACATGAGCTGGACGGAAGCGCGGGAGGTTCTGATCCGGATCGCGGGCGCGCGGATGAACTGCGTCTCCCGCGATTCCTACCGCGGCCGGGTCGACTCCTTCTGCTCCACGCTTTCGGGAGTGGACGTGAACTGCGAGATGGTGCGGATGGGCGCGGCGGTGCGCTGGCCGGAGTTCGACCCCGAAGGGCGGCTTCGCAACTGCATCCCCGGCCAGCGAAGTTGAAGGGCGCGATGGGCATCGAGCGCGTTCGGGCGAAGCTGTGGAGCACCGCTCTCGGCCCGGCCATCGTCATCTGGTTCTTCGGCTATGTGCTGGTCGATATCGTCGGCTTCCTGATGAACCGCTCGGCGCCGGGGATGAGCCTGCTGGCGGCGATACCGATGCTGGTGCTGGGCGTCTGCCAGACCGAGGCGATCGACATGCTTCGGGCGCGGCTGGAGCGGCTTCACTGGACGGTCAGCGCATCGCTGCTGCTCGTCGCCACGCTGGCCGCGACGATGATCCAGGCGCTCTTCGACATCAACTGGACGCGCTACATGGCGCTCACCTTCTTCCCGACCTGGCAGACGTGGGCGCTCCAGATCACCGCGGAGCGCGTGCTGACCAACGGCGTGCTCTATCTCTGGACCTTCTGCCTGGCGCTGACCCTGCTCTGGGCGGCGCGGGCCAGCCGCTCGTCCGAAGCCAATGCGGCCCGCGCCGCCCGGGCCCAGTCGGCGGCGCTCCGGCTCCAGCTCAACCCGCATTTCCTGTTCAACACGATGAACTCGATCTCCAGCCTGATCGCGGTCGACCGCAGCGCGGAAGCCGAGGAGATGATCGCCAGCCTGTGCGATTTCCTCCGCGGCTCGCTCAACTCGGACCCGATGGAGGACGTGCCGCTCAGCCAGGAGATCGACGCGGTCGACGCCTATCTCAGCATCGAGGCGACGCGGTTCGGCGAGCGGCTCGAGATCGAGATCGACGTCGCCCCCGACATGGTGGGCGCCGCCGTCCCCAACTTCATCCTCCAGCCCTTCGTCGAGAACGCCATCAAGCACGGCGTCTCCCTCGTGAAGGGCCCCGCCCACGTCGAGGTGACCGCCGCGCGGGAAGACAAGGAACTGGTCCTCACCGTAACCAACAACGCGGACCCCGAAGCCCAGAAAGCCGCCGACCGCCTCCCACCCCGCAACCGCACCAGCATCGGCATCAGCAACACCCGGGAGCGGTTGCGGAACCGCTATGGGGATCGGGCGAAGCTGGTGACGGGGCCGGTGGACGGGGCGTACCGGGCGGTGATCCGGTTGCCATTCACGGCGTTTCGGTAGGGCGGGGCGCTGCCGCCAGCGACCACACGCTGACGTCCTCACCCCACAGACCGTCACCCTGAACTCGTTTCAGGGTCCAGGGCAGAGCCGCACCGGCGCCGGAGGACACGCGCGGACGGGGAGCGCTCCCGGTTCGAATACTAGTCAGACGGCATCAGGTGCTCCGGCCGTGGAAGCCGCAAGCCTTCGCGCGTCCCGCCTCAACGCAGCCAGGCACGCCTCGCCGCCGTCGAGAGTCGCCACCTCATGCTCCACGACGAGGTCAAGCTTGAGCGCGAGCGCCCGCACGTCCGGGGCGGGCGCCTTCAGCAGCCGGCGAAGCGCAGCGTAAGCCACGTCGGACAGCGCCCCATGCGCCTCCTCGATCGCCTCCTGCTCCTCCCACGGCGCCCCCGACGTCTGCCGCTCATAGGCGCGAAGGCGGGCTGCGGCCGATCGATAGGAGGCGAGGGCGCGGGACCAGCGGGCCCGCCTTGCTTCGTCATGCCGGACTTGATCCGGCATCCACCTTACTTGTGGGGAATGGGGGGAGGTCGGAAAGGGAAGGAAGGTGGACCCCGGATCAAGTCCGGGGTGACAGGGAAGGACAAGCGGCGCGAACGCAACGCCTAGCAGCGTCCGGCGCGACAGATTAAGGTCGGCGTCAGCCATCCCTCGCCTCCTCGACAAAGGCGTTTGCTGGTCGGAGCCGCGCGCAAGGTGCCAGCCTTGCCTCGGCTAGGTTGATGTATACAACAACAGGGACAGGGTCAATAGCCGAAAACCCGAAAAGACCGCCAGGGCGTCCCCGGACCGGCATCGGTCCCGTCATCTCGATGCGCCTCTACCCGGAGATGGAAGCGGCCCTCTACGCCTGGATCGATCGCCAGCCGGACCCGAAGCCGTCGAGGTCGGAGGCGCTGAGGAGGCTGGTGGAGAAGGGGCTGGAGGGGGAGTAGGGGTAGCTATGCGCTACATCGATGATTTCTCGGACGAGCGGCTGAAGGCTTTGTGTATCCACTGCGGCGAAGCAATCGCCAACATTCCGAGCAACCGCGACCACGTTCCGACTAAGTCGCTTCTGACGAAGGAGCTTCGCGAGCGCGGCGTCGAATTCGATAGCGGTATCGGCGACGAACTGGCCTACCTGCCGCAGGTGGTCGTGTGCCGAAGCTGCAATTCTGGCTTCTCGCCCGACGAGAACTACCTCCTCTGCGTCCTGCATGCGGTCAT
>VBAE01000144.1 GCA_005882415.1 Alphaproteobacteria bacterium
CCCTGCGACGAGCCCTCTACATGGCGGCCCTGTCAGCCATACGCTGCAACGCCGAGCTCAAGGCCTTCTACCGGCGCCTGCGCGACAAAGGAAAACCCGCCAAGGCAGCACTCATCGCCGTCGCCCGAAAGCTCATCGTCCTCGCCAACACCCTGGTCAGCCAAAACCGGACCTGGACCCTCGAACGCCCTTGACCATCAACACAGATGCTCCACCAGCTTCGCTGGTCCCCCTCCCCAACTGGTGTTGGGGAGGCAGTTAGCGCGCCGCTCTCTTTGCCGCGATCCTCAGCCTTAGCGCATTCAATTTGATGAAGCCCGCGGCGTCGCGTTGGTCGTAGCTGGAGGAGCCTTCTTCGAAGGTGACCAAATCCTGGTCGTAGAGGGCGAGGGGGCTTTCGCGGCCGATCACCGTCACATTGCCCTTGTAGAGCTTCATCCGGACCGTGCCGGAGACATGGGCCTGGCTGTGGTCGATCGCGGCCTGGAGCATCTCGCGTTCGGGGGAGAACCAGAAGCCGTTGTAGATGAGCTCGGCGTAGCGCGGCATCAGCTCGTCCTTCAAATGCATCGCGCCGCGGTCGAGGGTGATCGACTCGATGCCGCGATGGGCGGCGAGGAGGATGGTGCCGCCGGGGGTTTCGTAGACGCCGCGCGACTTCATTCCGACGAAGCGGTTCTCGACCAGGTCGAGGCGGCCGATGCCGTTGTCGCGGCCGAGCTCGTTCAAGCGGGTGAGGAGGGCGGCGGGGGAGAGGGTTTCGCCGTCGATGGAAATGGGGTCGCCGTGCTCGAAGGCGATTTCGATAACCGTCGCCTTGTCGGGTGCGTCCTCGGGGGAGACGGTGCGCTGGTGGACATATTCGGGCGCCTCCACCGACGGGTCTTCCAGCACTTTCCCTTCCGAGGACGAGTGGAGGAGGTTGGCATCGATCGAGAAGGGGGATTCGCCGCGCTTGTCGCGCGAGATCGGGATCTGGTGGGCTTCGGCGAAGGCGATGAGCTGCTCGCGGCTTGCGAAATCCCATTCGCGCCACGGGGCGACGACTCGGATGTCGGGCTCCAGCGCGTAATAGCCGAGCTCGAAGCGGACCTGGTCGTTCCCCTTGCCGGTGGCGCCGTGGCAGACCGCGTCGGCGCCCACCATCCGCGCGATCTCGATCTGGCGCTTGGCGATCAGCGGACGGGCGATCGAGGTGCCGAGCAGGTACAGGCCCTCATAGAGTGCATTGGCGCGGAACATCGGGAAGACGTAATCGCGGACGAACTCCTCGCGGACGTCCTCGATGAAGATGTTCTCGGGGCGGATTCCGAGCAGCTCCGCCTTGCGACGGGCGGGTTCGACCTCCTCGCCCTGGCCGAGATCGGCGGTGAAGGTGACCACCTCGGCGCGATATTCGCTCTGCAGCCATTTGAGGATGATCGAGGTGTCGAGGCCGCCGGAATAAGCGAGCACCACCTTCTTGGGCGGGGGGAGGTTCATGAATCTATCCTTCGGAAAGCTTACGGAAGCGCTCTGCGAGGGCGCCTGCGACGACCCCGTCGCGCAGCGCGAGGAAGAGGGTGTCGTCGCCGCAGATGGTGCCGGCGATCTCGGGCAGCTGGGCCTGGTCGAGCGCGAGGCCGACGAGATGGGCGGAGCCGGGCGGGGTCTTGAGGATGAGGAGGTTGCCGGCGGCCTCGACCGAGAGCACCCACTCGCCGAGGATCCGCTCAAGGCGCGAGGCGGCCCAGTCGCTGTCGCCGAGCTGATCGGGAAGGGCGTAGGCAAGGGCGCCGCCGCGCTTCACCTTGACCGCGCCCAATTGGTCGAGGTCGCGGGACACGGTCGCCTGGTTGACGGTGAGGCCCTGGGCGGCGAGGCGGGCAGTGAGCTCCTCCTGGCTCCCGACGGCCTCGGCCCGGATCAGGTCGGCGATCAGCTTCTGGCGGCGGATACGTGCGTCGGTCATTTCTTGCTCCTCCCCGGCACGGGGAGGGGGACCGCCGGAACGGCGGTGGAGGGGGGCGAGCGCAGCGAGCATGGAGGCGTGGGACCCCTCCACCAGCCTACGGCTGGTCCCCCTCCCCGTTCCGGGGAGGAGTTTAGCGTGGCCCTCATCGTCCGGCTCCAAGCATCCACGCCATCGCGCCGCGGGCGGTGTGCATTCGGTTTTCGGCCTGGCGCCAGACGGCGCTGGTGGAGTGCTCCATCACTTCGTGGGTGACTTCCTCGCCGCGGCGGGCGGGGAGGCAGTGGAGGAAATGGGCGCCGGGGCAGAGCGCCATCAGAGCCTCGTTGACCTGGTATGGTCGGAAGGCCCGCATCCGCGCCTCACTCTCCTCGTCCTGGCCCATCGAGACCCAGACGTCGGTGTAGACAAAATTGGCGCCGGACGCGGCTTCGGCGGGGTCCCGGGTCTGGCGGATATGGGGAAGGTCTTCGCCGAGCTCATAGCCTTCGGGGGCGGCGATGCGCATTTCCACGCCGAGCAAAGAGCAGGCTTCGGCGAGCGAGCGGCAGACATTGTTGGCGTCGCCTATGTAGGCGATGCGGGCGTCCGCGAGGCTTCCGGCGAGCTGCTTCACGGTCAGCAGGTCGGCGAGCGCCTGGAGCGGGTGGGCGAGGTCGGAGAGCATGTTGAGGACGGGCGTGTCGACCGCGCCGGCCATGCGGACCAGGTCCTGGTGGTCCATGACGCGGGCGGCGATCAGGGCGTGGTAGCAGGCGAGGGTTCGGGCGACGTCCTCGGCGCTCTCGCGAGTGCCGAGGCCGACTTCCTCCTTCTGGATGTAGACCGGGTGGCCGCCAAGCTGGACGACCGCCATCTCCATCGAATTGCGAGTGCGCGCGGAGGGCTTCTGGAAGACCAGGGCGACGCCCTTTCCCTCCAAGGGGCGGCCGAGACCGGTGCTCTCCGAAAGGGCGAGGATTGCCTCAAGCCCCTCCCGGCCGAGGTCGGCGATGGTGAGGAGGTCGCTCACCAGCTCTTCTCGCGGCGGACCATGGTTCCGATCCCTTCGTCGGTGAGGATCTCGATCAGCAGAGCGTGGGGGACGCGGCCGTCGATGATGTGGGCGGTGCCGACCCCGGCGTCGACCGCGTCGGCGCAGGCCTGGAGCTTGGGGATCATCCCGGCGCTCACCCCTTCGCTCTCGATCCGCTCGCGAAGCTCGTCTGAGGTGAGGCGGGGGACGAGGCTGTCCTCGTCGGTCACGTCTTCCAGGAGGCCCGGCGCGGCGGTGAGGTAGACGATCTTCTCGGCGCCCATCGCCACCGCGATCGCGCGGGCGGCCTCGTCGGCGTTGATATTGTAGGGCTGGCCGCTGTCGTCGGCGCCGATGGTCGAGACGACCGGGGTCAGGCCCTCGTCGAGCAGGCGTTCGAGCACCGAGGCGCGGACGTGGCTGACGTCGCCGACGAAGCCGAGCGTCGCTTCGCGCGGGGTGGCCGACAGGAGCCCGCCGTCCTCGCCCGACACGCCCACGGCCACCGGGTCGTCGCCCGCCTCGCGGTTGATCGTGCCGACGAGGTCGCGGTTGATCTTGCCGACCAGGACCATGCGGACGACTTCGAGCGTCTCCGCATTGGTCACGCGGAGGCCGTCGCGGAATTCGGGCTCCATGCCGAGGCGGCGCATCATCACGTCGACCTGCGGCCCGCCGCCATGGACGAGCACGCAGCGGACGCCGACGCTGCGGAGCAGGAGCACGTCCTGCGCAAGCGCCCGGTCGAGCGCCGCGTCGATCGCGGCGCCGCCAAGCTTCACCACCACCGCCTTGCCGGTGAAGCGGCGGATGTAGGGGAGCGCCTGGACGAGGACTCGCGCGGTCTCAGCGGGGCTGTTCATGACGTTTTCGAATTTTCCTTGATGTAGCCGGGGCCGAGATCGATTCCGATCACCTGCGCCGAGCCGCTGCCGAGGCCGAGATCGACCTGGATGTCGAGCTTCTCGCCGGCCATGTGGCGGGCGACGGCTTCGCTGTCGTGGGGGGCGTTGGTGCCGGCGCGGGAGACTATGGTGCCGCCATAAGCGACGCTGGTCTTTTCGGTCTCGAAGGCGATTCCGGCCGAACCCGCGGCGCCGAGCAACCGGCCCCAATAGGGATCGCCGCCATACCAGGAGCATTTGACGAGATTGTTTTCGGCGATGTTCTTGGCCGCCGTCCGCGCCTCTTCGTCGCTGGCGGCGCCGGTGACGCGGAGGAGGACCATCTTGGTCATGCCCTCGGCGTCGCGGGCCATCTGGTAGGTGAGGTCCTCGCACAGCTTGTGGACCGCGTCGGCGAACTCGGCGAGGTCGGGGCGGCCGCGGCGGGCGCTGGCGAGGAGGATGACGGTGTCGTTGGTCGAGGTCGCGCCGTCGACGTTCAGCGTGTTGAACGTGCGGTCGGCGGCGTCGCGCAGCACCTTCGTCATCTCCTCGCTGGTGACGTCCGCGTCGGTGGTGAGGAAGGCGAGCATGGTCGCCATGTTGGGGGCGATCATGCCGCAGCCCTTGGCCATTCCGCCCAAAGTGAAGGTGGAGCCGCGGACGACCGCTTCCTTGGACTTGTGGTCGGTGGTGAGGATCCCGCGGGCGGCGTCCTCGGCGCCCTCGACCGAGAGCTTCTTGGCGAGCTTGGGCGTGGCGGCGAGGATCTTGTCCATCGGCAGCGGCGTGCCGATGATTCCGGTGGAGCAGACCAGCACGTCCGCCTTATCGACGCCCAGCGATTCTGCCGCCGCGGCGGTCATTGCGTCGGCGTCGGCGAGCCCTTCCGCGCCGGTTCCGGCATTGGCGTTGCCGCTGTTGACGACGATCGCCGCGGCGCGGCCCCCGTTCGCGGCGAGGCGTTGGCGGTCGAGCAGCACCGGCGGCGCGGCGAACTTGTTCTGGGTGAAAATCGCGGCGGCGGCGACCGGCGCGCGGTCCTCGGTCGCGACCAGCGCCATGTCGTAGCGCCTGCGCTTGACGCCGGCGTGGCAGCCGGCGGCGACGAAGCCCTGGGCAGCGGTAACGCTCATGAGCCCGCTCCTCCCCGGAACGGGGAGGGGGACCGCGACGCGAAGCGGCGTGGTGGAGGGGTCCCGGCGTCGGCGCGGCGGAGAGGTGGGCCCCCTCCACCGGACTGCGTCCGGTCCCCCTCCCCGTTCCGGGGAGGAACATTCATGGCCACACTCCTACCCGGGCGAGGCCGGTGGTTTCTTCTAGTCCGAGCATCAGATTGGCGCACTGGATCATCTGTCCGGCGGCTCCTTTCACGAGATTGTCGAGGGCGGCGATGGCGAGGACGCGGCCGGTGCGCGCGTCGTAGCGGGCGGTGAGGTGGATGGCGTTGGAGCCCAATGTCCATTTGGTCGAGGGCGCGCGTTCGGAAACGTGGACGAAGGGCTCGTCCGCATAGGCTTCGCGCAAGGCTTGGAGCGGGTCGCAGGGGCCCTTCGCGACTGCGTAGCAGGTGGCGAGGATGCCGCGGTTCATCGGCGCGAGGTGCGGGGTGAAGAGGATGCTCCCGCCCAATTCCATCTCCATCTCCGCGGTGTGGCGGTGGGTGAGGAGGCCGTAGGCGGTGAAATTCTCGTCGACGGTGTTGAAGTGGGTTTCCTCCTTCAGCCCCTTGCCAGCGCCGGTGACGCCCGAGGCGGCGTCGACGACGATGCTGCCGGGCTCGATCAGCGGAAGGAGGGGCTTCAGCGCGAGGATGGCCGAGGTCGGGTAGCAGCCGGCGGCGGCGACGGTGCGCGAGGCGGCGATGGCCTCCCGGTGGAGCTCCGGGATGCCGTAGACGAAGTGGGAGAGCAGGTCCGGCGCCTGGTGGGGCTCCTTGTACCAGCGCTCATATTCGTCGGCGTCGGACAGGCGAAAGTCGGCGCCGAGGTCGACAAAGGGGATGTCGCGGGCGATGAGGTCCGGCGCGATCGCCTGGGAGTGGCCGTGGGGGAGGGCGGCGAAGACGAGGTCGATGCCGTCCAGAAGCTCGGGCGCATAGCGCTCCACCTTTGCGCCCGGATAGGCCAAAGCGAGGTGGGGGTGGACCGCGTCCAGGCTCTGCCCGGCCTGGCTGTCGCCGAACAGGCGGACGGGCTGCAAATCGGGGTGCGCGGCGCAGAGCCTGAGCAGCTCTGCGCCGACGAAACCGGAAGCTCCGAGGATGGCGGTACGAATCATGAGGGCGGCGCCTATGCACCGCCCTGCATAATTATGCAATCACATCAGAAGCTGGCGCCGACCGACAGCACCAGCCCCGCGTCGACATTGCGGAAATCGCCGAGATCAATGTCGACATAGGCAAGGCCGAGCTCTATCGGGCCTCTGCTCGCCTCGACGCCCACAGACCATTCGAGCCCTTCACAGTCAGCGGAAGGCCGGGGACGGGGGCGGAGAGGCCGGTCCAGACGTAGAGATTGTCCTTCTTGCCGGTCGAATCCTGCGACGGCGCCCAGGCGACGCCTGCGGTGCCGCTGACCGGGCCCAATTGCTGGGTGATGGCGACCTTGGGCTCGAAGTAATCGGAATCGCCCGCCACGGCGCTGTCGCCGCCGGGATAGGTGTAATAGGTGAAGCCGACGTCCAGCGAGGTGCCGGGGCGGAGGTCGTGGCGCCAGCCGCCGTAGAGGTCGAACTCGACGTCGCCGTAGAGCGGCGTGTCGTCGAGCGAGGAGCCCCAGACGCCCGCATAGAAGCCGCTCTTGTGGCCGAGCTCGAGCGAGCCCTGGAGGGCGATCCCTTCGTCCGAGAGCGAGATGCCGCGGTAGCGATAGTCGCTGACCAAAGTGGGGCCTCCGCTGAGGGTGAAGCCCTGGCCGATGTCGGCGGCCATGGCCGGAGTGGGGGCCGGAGTGGTGGCCGCGATGGCGAGCAGAGCCGCGCCGATGATCCTGAACCGCATTGAGACTTCCCCCTGTTATAGAATGTAAGCCTCTCCGGTGCCGCTCCCGCTCTTCGGCGGGATGGCGGCCGCTTCAGAAATTGTAAGCGCGCTCGCCATGGTCGGAGATGTCGAGCCCTTCGCGCTCGGCGTCCGAGCCGACCCGCAGGCCCAGGCTGTACTTGACCGCGGCGAAGCAGATCGCCGAGCCCACCGCCGACCAGGCGATGGCGACCGCGACCGCTTCGGCCTGGATCAGAGTCTGCGAAGCGATCGAATAGCCGTCCTTGCCGAAGCCGCCGAGCACGGGCGCGGTGACGATGCCGGTGCCGATCGAGCCGATGATGCCGCCGATGCCGTGGATTCCGAACACGTCGAGGCTGTCGTCGAGCTTCAGCCGGTGCTTCACCGTGCCGACGAACCAGTAGCAGACCAGGGCCGCGGCGACCCCGAGCCCGATCGCGCCGATCACGCCTGAGGTGCCGGCGGCCGGCGTGATGGCGACGAGGCCGGCGACCGCGCCCGAGGCGCCGCCGAGCAGCGAGGGCTTGCCCGAGACCAGCCGCTCGGCCGCCATCCAGGCGAGCACCCCGGCGGCGGGGGCGACGAAGGTGTTGATCATCGCGATCGCTGCCCCGCCGGTGGCTTCGAGGTTGGACCCGGCGTTGAAGCCGAACCAGCCGACCCAGAGCAGGCCCGCGCCGATCAGCGTCGAGACGAGCGAGTGGGGCGGCATTGCGTCCTTGAGGAAGCCGATCCTTTTGCCGGCGAAGAACACGCCGACCAGGCCCGCCACACCGGCGTTGATGTGGACGACGGTGCCGCCCGCGAAATCGAGGGCGCCCCAGCCGAAGATCAGGCCGTCGGACGCCCAGACCATATGCGCGATGGGCGCATAGACGATTGTCAGCCACAGCACGGTAAAGGCGATGACCGCGGAGAATTTCACCCGCTCGACGATCGAGCCGATGACGAGGGCGGCAGTGATCGCCGCGAAGGTCATCTGGAAGGCGACGAAGACCAGCTCGGGGATGCCGACGCCGGCGCTGAAGGTGGCGGAAAGGGTGTCGCCCTTGATTCCCGAAAGGAAGAGCTTCGACGTGCCGCCGAGATATTTGGAGCCCGCATCGAAGGCGAGGGAATAGGCCCAGAGCACCCAGACCAGGATCGCCACCGCGGTGATCCCGAGCACCTGGCTCAGCACCGAGAGCATGTTCTTGGTCCTGACCAGCCCGCCGTAGAAGAGGGCGAGGCCGGGCAGGATCATCAGCAGGACGAGCACGGTTGCGGTGAGCATCCAGGCCGTGTCGCCCTTGTCCGCGACGAGCGCCGGGGCCTGGGCCGAGGCGGCGGCCGGGAGTGCCAGGAGGGTTAGGGCGGCGGTTTTAAGGAACGTGGGTAAGAACCTCGTCACCCCGGACTTGATCCGGGGTCCATGAACACAGGTCCATGAGAACTGGACTCGAACCGTGTTCATGGATGCCGGATCAAGTCCGGCATGACGATCTTGGGACGGGCAGTTGGAAGCCATTCCTATTCCCCCTGAGACTGGCGGGCTGAGGGCCCGTACATTCGGATTTTAATCGTCACCCCGGACTTGATCCGGGGTCCATGAACACAGGTCGGCGAGAACTGACTCGAACTGTGTTCATGACGGCCTGAGTTTCCGTCGCGCACCGCTACAGCGCCGAATCGTCGGTTTCGCCGGTGCGGATGCGGACGGCTTGTTCGAGGTCGAGGACGAAGAGCTTGCCGTCGCCGATCGTGCCGGTCTGGGCCGTGTGCTGGATCGTCTCGAGGACGGTGGGGGCCAGGCCCTCCGGCACCGCGATTTCGAGGCGGACCTTGGGGATCAGGCTGGTCGTATATTCGGCCCCCCGGTAGATCTCGGTCTGGCCCTTTTGCCGGCCGAAGCCGCGCACTTCCGACACCGTCATGCCCTGCACGCCGACCGCCGAGAGCGCGTCCCTCACCTCGTCGAGCTTATACGGTTTGATGATCGCGATGATCAGCTTCATGCCGCCCCCCTTCGCTGCTTCATGCTGCATCGCACACAAAATTTCGGAGGGTCAACGAACGGTGAGATTCTCACGTAATCTACGTGGTTTGGCTGTATTTCCAATGGCTTACGTTAATTTTTGTGCAGGTGCGAGAAGCGCTTGCACAACGAAGCCATGTGCGACACTCTGTCGCCTCACCCGAGCAGGCGAGGCGCGATGGACGGCCCCGGCGGGCAGGGCCTCTACGACCCTGCGGACGAGCATGACAGCTGCGGCATGGGCTTCATCGCCCATGTGAAAGGCGCACGCTCGAACGCGATCGTCGCCGATGGCCTGAAGATCCTCGCGAACCTCGACCATCGCGGCGGAGTCGGCGCCGACCCCACGATGGGCGACGGCGCCGGAATCCTGATCCAGATCCCCGATGCCCTGTTCCGCGACTGGGCGGAGCAGGGGCGGCTCAACCTGCCGCCGGCCGGCGATTATGCGGTGGCGATGTGCTTCCTGCCGAAGGACGAGGCGAGCCGGGTGGCGGCGATGGCGCGGCTCGAACATTTCGTGCGGATCGAGGGGCAGCTGTTGGTCGGCTGGCGCGACGTGCCGGTGGACCTCGCCGCGATCGGCGAATCGGTGCTGGCGACGATGCCGGTGATCCGCCAGGCGGTGGTGGCGCGCGGGCCCAATGTCCGCGACCAGGACGCGTTCGAGCGTAAGATACTGGCCATCCGCAAGCAGACCCAGAACCCGCTGGAGGAGCTTGCGAAGCGGCAGGAGCTGCCGGGGCTCGCCGACTTCTACATCCCCTCCTTCTCCAGCCGGACTTTGGTCTACAAGGGGCTGCTGCTCGCCCATAAGGTGGGGAGCTTCTACACCGACCTCGGCAATAAGCTTACCACCTCGGCGCTGGCGATGGTCCACCAGCGCTTCTCGACCAACACCTTCCCGAGTTGGAGGCTTGCCCACCCCTACCGGTACCTCGCCCATAATGGTGAGATCAACACCGTGCGGGGCAATGTGAACTGGATGAATGCGCGGCGGCGGACGATGGAATCGCCGCTGATCGGCGCCGATCTGGACAAGATGTGGCCGATCATCCCGCACGGGCAGTCGGACACGGCGTGCTTGGACAACGCGCTCGAGCTGCTCGTCGCGGGCGGATATTCGCTGCCCCATGCGGTGATGCTGCTCATCCCGGAGGCGTGGACGGGGGAGAAGAAGCAGAGCCCGCTGCGCGACTTCTACGAATATCATGCGGCCCTGATGGAGCCGTGGGACGGGCCGGCGGCGATCGCCTTCACCGACGGGCGGCAGATCGGCGCGACCCTCGACCGCAATGGGCTGAGGCCGGCGCGGTTTTGCATCACCGACGACGATCTGGTGGTGATGGCGTCGGAATCGGGGGTGCTTCCGATCCCCGAGGAGAAGATCGTCCGCAAATGGCGGCTTCAGCCGGGCAAGATGCTGCTGATCGATCTGGAGGAGGGGCGGATCGTCGAGGACGGCGAGGTCAAATCCTCGCTCGCCGGCGCGGCGCCTTATGGCGACTGGCTGCGCGAGACGCAGTTCAACCTTCGCGATCTGCCCCCGGCGTCGGCGCCGCCGCGGCGGAGCGGGGAGGGCGATCTGAAGCGCCTCCAGCAGGCGTTCGGCTACACCGACGAGGATCTGAAATTCTTCCTCGCCCCGATGGCGGACAAGGGCGACGATCCGGTCGGGTCGATGGGGACGGACACGCCGATCGCCGTGCTGTCGGACCGGCCGCGGCTGCTCTACGACTATTTCAAACAGAATTTCGCCCAGGTCACCAACCCGCCGATCGACCCGATCCGCGAGGCGCTGGTGATGTCGCTCGTATCGATGATCGGGCCGAGGCCGAACCTGCTCGGCCACCAGGCGGGCAACCACAAGCGCCTTGAGGTGACGCAACCGATCCTCACCAACGAGGATCTGGAGAAGATCCGCTCCATCCAGGAGACCCTCGACGGCGCCTTCCGCACCGTCACCCTCGACGCGACCTGGCCCAAGGGCGGCAACGCCCAGTCGCTGGAGGCGGCGCTCCAGCGGCTGTGCTGGGAGGCGACCGAGGCGGTGCTGGCAGACATCAACGTGCTCGTTCTCTCCGACCGGGCGGCGTCGGCGGAGCGGATTCCCATTCCTGCCGCGCTGGCGACGGGGGCGGTGCACCATCATCTGATCCGCCAAGGCCTGAGGATGCAGACCGGGCTCGTCGTCGAGACGGGAGAAGCGCGGGAGGTCCACCATTTCTGCGTCCTCGCCGGCTATGGCGCGGAGGCGGTCAATCCGTGGCTGGCTTTCGACAGCATCGCCGGGCTGGAGGGCGCGGGGGCGGAGGCTCAGGGCAATTACATCAAGGCGATCGGCAAGGGCATGCTCAAGGTCATGTCCAAGATGGGCATCTCGACCTACCAGTCCTATTGCGGCGCCCAGATTTTCGACGCGATCGGGCTCTCCTCCTGCGTCGTCGACAAGTACTTCACCGGCACCGCGACCGTGATCGAAGGGGCCGGGCTGGCCGAGTTGGCCGAGGAGACGGCGCGGCGGCACCGGCTGGCTTATTCGGGCGGCGGGGACGTGCTCGACATTGGCGGCCTCTACCAGCAAAGGATCGGCGGCGAGGCGCATGCCTGGACCCCGGACAGCGTCGCCAACCTCCAGCATGCGGTGCGCGGCGACCTGCCGGAGAAATACCGCGCCTTCGCCGACGAGCTGAACGAGCGCGAGCGGCGGCTCCTCACCCTGCGCGGGCTGATGGAGATGAGGCCGCTGGGGCCGCCGGTGCCGCTCGAAGAGGTCGAGCCGGCGGCGGAGATCGTCCGGCGCTTCGCCACGGGGGCGATGAGCTTCGGCTCGATCAGCCGCGAGGCGCATACCACGCTTGCGGTGGCGATGAACCGGATCGGCGGCAAGTCGAACACCGGCGAGGGCGGCGAGGAGGCGGACCGGTTCCGGCCGCTCCCCAATGGGGATTCGATGCGGTCGGCGATCAAGCAGGTGGCATCCGGGCGGTTCGGGGTGACCGCGGACTATCTGGTCAATGCCGACGACCTCCAGATCAAGATCGCGCAAGGAGCGAAGCCGGGCGAGGGGGGGCAGCTTCCGGGGCACAAGGTCGACCGGCACATCGCCGCGGTGCGCCATTCGACGCCCGGCGTTGGCCTCATCTCGCCGCCGCCGCACCACGACATCTATTCGATCGAGGATCTGGCGCAGCTCATCCACGATCTTCGTCATGTGAACCCGGCGGCGCGGATCTCGGTGAAACTGGTGTCGGAGAAGGGCGTCGGGACGGTCGCCGCCGGGGTGGCGAAGTGCCTGGCCGACCATGTCACCATCGCGGGCTATGAGGGCGGGACCGGGGCATCCCCGCTGACTTCTCTCACCCACGCCGGGCTGCCCTGGGAAGTGGGGCTCGCCGAGACGCAGCAGACCCTGGTTCTGAACGGGCTTCGCGAGCGGATCGTAGTCCAGGCGGACGGCGGGCTGAGGACCGGGCGGGACGTCGCGATCGCGGCCCTGCTCGGCGCGGACGAGTTCGGCTTTGCGACCGCGCCTTTGATCTCGGCCGGGTGCATCATGATGCGCAAATGCCATCTGAACACCTGCCCGGTGGGCGTGGCGACCCAGGATCCGGTGCTGAGGGCGCGCTTCACCGGGCAGCCGGAGCATGTGATCAATTACTTCTTCTTCGTCGCCGAGGAGCTGCGGGAGATCATGGCGTCTTTGGGCTTCCGGCGCGTGGACGAGATGGTCGGGCGGAGCGACCTGATCGACGCGCGCGCGGCCGAGGGGCATTGGAAGGCGCGGGGGGTGGATTTGGCGCGGCTCCTGCACCGGCCGCAGGGGCAGGGCACGCGGTGCAGCCGTGTGCCGGCGGCGCGGGAGCTCGATGCGCCGATCGACCAGGCGATGATCCGGGCTCTGGGGCGCGAGATGCCGGCGCGGATCGAGATGGCGGTGACCAACGTGGCGCGCTCGGTGGGCGCGATGGTTTCGGGGGAGATTGCGCGGCGGTTCGGGCATGAGGGACTGGGCGAGGGGAGCCTGCACGCGCTTCTGACCGGGTCGGCGGGGCAGAGCTTCGGGGCGTTCCTGGCGCATGGGGTGACTCTGGAGCTCGCCGGCGACGCCAACGACTATGTCGGCAAGGGGCTTTCCGGCGGGCGGATCGTGGTTCGGCAGAAGGACGGGATCGCGCGCGACGCCGCCGCGAACATCATCGTCGGCAACACCTGCCTGTACGGCGCGGTGGCTGGCGAGGCGTTTTTCGGCGGAGTCGCGGGCGAACGGTTCGCGGTGCGCAATTCGGGTGCGGTGGCGGTGGTCGAGGGGACGGGCGACCATGGCTGCGAATATATGACCGGCGGCGTCGTCGTCGTGCTCGGCTCGGTCGGGCGCAACTTCGCCGCGGGGATGTCGG
>VBAE01000016.1 GCA_005882415.1 Alphaproteobacteria bacterium
AGGCCTGGGGTCTTGACGAGGCGCTTAAGCGCACCATCGGCATGTTTGCGCTGGCATTATGGGATCGCCAGGAAAAAGCCCTGTTCCTCGCCCGCGACCGGTTGGGCGAGAAGCCCTTATATTATGGCTGGCAGGGTGCCGGGGCAGGGGCCGCGTTCCTGTTCGGATCGGAGCTGAAGGCGCTCTCAGGACATCCCGCATTCGACAGCGAGATCAATCGGGACGCGCTCGCTCTCTACATGCGGCATGGCTACATCCCCGCTCCGCATTCGATCTATCGCGGCATTGCAAAGCTCGGGCCGGGTAAGGTGCTACGGCTTGGTGCTGGTGAAAGCGAACCGGCGATCAGCGCTTATTGGTGCCCAATTGAGCTGATGGAGCGAGGTGTGCGCGAGCCGCACGCCCATTCAACCGAAGAAGCCGTCGACGAATTGGAAGGATTGCTCAGGGATGCGGTCGCGCAGCAAATGATTGCTGATGTTCCTCTCGGTGCCTTTCTATCCGGAGGAGTCGATTCCTCGACGATCGTCGCCCTGATGCAGGCTCAGTCGAGCCGTCCGGTCAAGACCTTCTCTATCGGATTCCATGAAGAGCAATATGACGAGGCCCCCCACGCCAAGGCCGTCGCCGAGCATCTCGGCACTGACCATACCGAGCTATACGTCTCCCACAAGCAGGCGATGGAGGTGATTCCGGTCCTTCCTGACATCTACGACGAGCCCTTTGCCGACCCGTCGCAAATCCCGACCTACCTTGTCTCCCAGCTGGCCCGGCGAAGCGTCAAGGTGTCATTATCGGGCGATGCCGGTGACGAACTTTTCGGTGGCTACAACCGATACAAGATGACGGCAGCGTTCTGGCGGAAGCTTTCAATGGCTCCACGGCCGCTGCGCGGCGCCCTCGCGAACGCACTTACCAGCGTCTCGCCGCGCGCCTGGAACCGGCTGGCGGCCGTGATCGAACCGATTCTTCCCGAATCGCTGAGAATGCGGGTCCCGGGTGACAAGATCCACAAGGGCGCCGGAGTGCTGAGGAGCCAGTCGGCGGCCGAGCTATACCACGGCCTGGTGTCGAGCTGGCGCGATCCCGAAGCACTCGTGGTCGGCGGGCGCGAGCCTCCAACCCTGCTCACCGGCCGGGCGCCGGACCTGCGCGGCCTCTCCGACATCGAACGGATGATGGCGCTCGACATGATCACTTATCTGCCGGACGACATCCTCGCCAAGGTCGACCGGGCGGCGATGAGCGTCTCGCTCGAGACCCGCGTGCCCCTGCTCGACCATCGGGTCGTCGTCCGAAAATGGGCTTTGGGGTGCCAGTCGGCGACTGGCTCCGCGGGCCGATGCGCGATTGGGCCGAAGCCCTCCTCGATCGCGACCGTCTCGCCCGGGAAGGCTATTTTCACCCCGAGCCGATCCGACGGATGTGGCAGGCTCACCTCGAAGGAGGCGTCAACGAGCAATACAAATTGTGGATTGTACTCATGTTTCAGGCATGGCTCGAGAAGGGTGGCGCCGGCAGCGCCCGCATCGGCGCGCCGCTGCCCGAGCGTGCCGTCGCCTGAGGGCGCGGCCGGTATTGCGTTCTGACCCTAAGCCGCATCGGGAGTCGAAGCCTTGATCCGAGCCCTGCTCGCCCGCCTGCGGCTGACGCACGACAATCACAAGCGGATCGCGACCGGCGCGGTCTCGATCGGGCTGGTCGTCCTGGCGACCAAGCTCTGTTCGGCGGCGCGGGAAATGGCCATCGCTTGGCGCTACGGGATCAGCGCCGAGGTCGACGCCTATCAGCTCGCGCTCACTGTCACGACCTGGCTCCCGATGTGGCTGTCCGCAGTCGCCGGGTTCGTGCTGGTCCCCCGGCTCATCGCCCTGCGCCGTTCTGGGGGAGACAAGCGCTTCGTCGACGAACTCAACGGCGGGGTGCTGCTCCTAGGCGGCGGCTTGATGGCGTTAACCTGGATCGCTGCACCGTTCGTTACCGACCTGGTGACGAGCGCTCTCCCCCCGGCCACCCGCCACCTCGCCAAGTCGCTGGCGACCAACATGGCACCGATCGCTTTGCTGATCGTCGTCGGAGGCTATTTCGCGGCCCGACTCCAGGCACGGGAGCATTATTGGTTCGGTGTCGCCGAGGCAGCTCCGGCGCTGATCATCGCGCTTTTCGTCATCCTCGGATCGGTCGACGCCGCCGTGGCACCGCTGCTCTATGGCACCGTGCTCGGCTGGCTGGTCTACGCGCTCTGGCTGGCGCGGATGACGGCTGTCGCTGACCCGCCCCTCGGCCGGCTGGGGCTTCGGCACAATTCGGAGCAATGGCAGCTCCTCTACGGACCCATTTTCGCTATGGGCCTCGGTCAGCTACTCCTGACCGCGACCATTCCCGTCGACCAGGTCTTCGCCGCGACGCTCGGCGAGGGGGCGGTGTCAACGCTCGGCTATGTAAACCGGATCATCACCCTGATCACCAGCTTCGGCTTCGTTGTCTTCGCCCGGGCACTGCTGCCAGTGCTCTCGGCAGCCATTGCCGAGGGCAAACATGACCTTGGGCGCCGGCAGACGCTGAAATGGGCCTGGCTGATGGCGGGGTTCGCGGCGGCGGGAACCGCGCTAGGATGGCTGCTCGCTCCGATCGGGGTGCAGATCTTGTTCGAACGCGGCGCTTTCAACGCCCAGGACACGGCTTTGGTCAGCGAGGTTCTTCGCTATGCGCTGCTCCAGGTCCCTCCCTTCTTCGCAATGATCGTCCTCCTGCAATATTATGCCGCCGCCAACCGCTATACTGTGATCCTCGTCATCAACCTGATCGCTCTGCTCGCCAAGGTGGCCGTCAACGCTTTACTCGTCGGGCCCATGGGTGTTGCCGGGATCGCAATCTCGACGGTGGTCATGTACGCCCTGATGGCGCTAGTCCTCGCCATCGGCTCCGGCGAGCGCTGGTCGCGGCGGCCGCAGACGAAGCCCGCCTGACGAGAGCCGCGCGCTCTAGCCGATCTTGCGACCGATATAGACGAGGTGGGGCCGGCGGTGCCGGATCATCGGATAGACGGTCCGGTAGAGAAGACCCAGGGGCCCGGTATAGGGGGCGAGGACAGTAGCTTCGCACGTCAGGGTGCTGAATCCGAGGGGCTCGACATAGGCGCGCAGGGTGTCGGCCGACCATGAGCGGACGTGCTGGACGCGATGGTAGATAGAGCCGCATTCCGGGCACATGGTTTTGCTGGCGTCGAGATTTTCCTCGTTCGGCGTGGTGAGCACCACATGCCCGCCCTTGCGGAGAAGGCGTTTGGCCTCGGTCAAAGCGGCTTGCAGCGCCCCGTCGTCCATATGCTCGACGACTTCGATCATGAATGCCGTGTCGATGGTCTCGGACGGAAGGGAAACCTTGCCGCCGTCCATCATCGTCGTGCCCTTGAACCCGCTCCGGCCTTCGAATCGCTTTCTCACCTTCTCGAGACTGGAGGCGGAGCTGTCGGCACCGTAGGCGCTATGCCCCCCGTCGAGCAGGAACTCGATCAGATCGCCCCGCCCGCAGCCGATATCCGCCGCGCTCCCGATCCGGATGCGCTTGCCGACGAACGCAAGCAGCGACCGTCCTACCAGTCGGGCGAAGTACGTATCATCCAGTGCCGGGTTGCTGCTGTAGAAGTCCCAGAAGCGCTTCACCCGCTCCGGCGTCCATTCGATCGGATGAGCTGTTACGTGGTTCGTCATCAAACGCCTGTGAAAAAAGGGAGAAATGGCGGAGTCGCGCGGCTGCGGCTTAGCGTTGCCGATAGCTCGCTGCACCCAGAGCCGAGGATTCCGCCCGCCCGCACCCGAACCGGCTTTTCGAGGACCGCGGTGAAACCAAGCGGCGACAGGAAGGCGGAGATTTCCTCCTTGATGCAGGATTCGTAGGGATAGCCGCCGAGCCAGTCATGGACGTCTAGCAGCGAGTCCATGCCACGCTGGCGCTGGCTCCTCAGCTTAGCGATCGGGTTCCTTCCAGTGACGATAAGGCCGGCACTATAGACCGCGACATAGAAGCCGCGGAGGATCTTCTGGCCCAGCTTGCCGGCCTTCATATATGCCTGCTTTTCGACCCGCCAGAAGCCGCAGAGCGGAGTCTTCTCGTACAGCGCCAGAGCGAACAGGCCGCCGGGCTTCACCATCCGCGAGGCCGCCCCGATTGCCGGCCACATGCTGCCGGTATGGTGGAGCACGCCCCAGGAATAGACGACGTCGAACGTGCCACTCACCTCCGGCGTGAGGTCAAAGACCGAGATCCGTTCAGCGGTCCACCGCGTCGGATCGCCGAAGGACTGGAGAATGGACCGGGTCGTGGCGGTGGAATCCTCGTCGATGTCGGTGGCCGTGACATGGGAAGCGCCGAGGTGAAGGGCCGACAGCGAGAACAGCCCGGAACCGCTGCCGATGTCGAGGAACGTCTTGCCCCGGAGATCGCCGACCAGACCGCGAACGCTGTCGACGGCCGCTTCGATGCGGTCCCGATCGACGAGCCTGGAATAACTCGCCCAATTCTTCCCGAAGTCGAAATGTGTTGCGCGATCGGTCAAATCCACCGTGCGGTTGGTCATCGTAAATCCTGCTATGGACTGCCTGGTCTGAGAGGTCCGCCAGGCGCCGCGACCGTCTAGGCCGCAGGCCGTGTTCGAGGGCGTGGTTCTACATTGAAACGGCGGGATTTCAACGTCTTCAGGTGAAAGGATCAGCGACTATTCGGTGCTGGTTCGACAATATAGTTGTGCACTGCGCTGCAGAGCGTTCGGCCGAGCCGCTCGCGCTTCGCAATCTTAATGCGATCCCCGAACAAGATGGCGCCAGTATAGAAAAGACCGAACGGCCGGTCGTCGAGGACCGTAAAGCCGTTCTTTCCAAACGTCCTCCGCCATGCGCGCGGAGAAAAGGTCCACAATTCACTGATGCCTTCCGGCGAAGTACCATGGCCCATAGGAATCAGGCCGCCCGCGATGGTCCGCGCGTCACGTCTGACTGCACCCCATCGGGCTTGGCCTGCCGGCGGGTTGACCAAATGCTTGGCCAAGAGGCCGGCGGCCTGCGCGGCCGTCACGAATCCGGTCAAGAACGTCCAGAACCGCCAGGATGGGGTCGGCATCAGATGAAGACCGAAGCCGCCGGGCCTCTGGACTCGCTTGAGTTCCGCAAGAACCGTCGGGAGATCCTCGACGTGTTCAAGCACGTTCGACGAAAAGACAACATCGACCGAATCGTCCGGAAGTGGGATGTTACGGCCGTCGTAATTCTGCACCTCAAAGACCCGTTCCGCCGCATAATTGCTGTTTGGCAAGTCGATCGCGATCACGTCGAAGCCATGTTCGGCAATAAAGCGCGCCTGCTGGCCAGTGCCGGCGCCGAGCTCGAGTATCCGCGCGCCTGATGGAAAGTAGGGCAGTAGCCGCTCCATCTCAAGCTGACGAAGTCGATTGAGAGGCGCCACGCTAAACAGAATATCCACTCCCTGCTGCACTCAGGTAAATCATCTTGCCGCTACCGGTCTCGTCGCGGACGTGACGCAAGTGTCGAGTATGATGGAATCCAAGGGTCCTGGCGCCGGACATCCCGCGCTTTCCTAAGGCGATTGTACATGTGAGTATTGAGTGCTTTGTTGCTTAGGCTCTCAGCC
>VBAE01000154.1 GCA_005882415.1 Alphaproteobacteria bacterium
GAGGGCTGGAAGCTGCTCACCGACCGGGTCGGCGCATCGGTCCAGCTCGTCGGCGACGATCTGTTCGTCACCAACCCCAAGCGCCTTCGCCGCGGCATCGATGCCGGGGTGGCCAATTCGGTGCTGATCAAGGTCAACCAGATCGGCACCCTCTCCGAAACTTTGGAGGCCGTCTCGATGGCCCACCGCGCCGGCTACACCGCGGTGATGTCGCACCGCTCGGGTGAGACCGAGGACACGACCATCGCCGACCTCGCGGTCGCTACCAATTGCGGGCAGATCAAGACCGGAAGCCTCGCCCGCTCCGACCGACTCGCCAAATACAACCAGCTCATCCGCATCGAGGAGGACCTCGGATCGATGGCGCGTTACGCCGGGCGGAGCGTGTTCGGCTGATCTCGGCGCAGTCTAGCGTCGATTTATCCGCTTTGGTGGGGTCCGACGGCTCAAAAGGCTTGATTCGCGTGCATTTACCTGATTCTGTCGAACCACGATGAGCGGCGTGGGGCGAAACACTTTCGAGACGATCAAGCGGGCGGCCTTGCCGGCGCTCGCGATCCTCATCATCGCCAATTTCCTCGGCTATGCGATCGTCGGCGCCAACGGCATTTTGAGCTGGGGCGACTATCGCCGTCAGAAGGTCGAGCGCTCCATGCAGCTCGCCCAATTGCAGGCCGAGCGCAACCGCCTCGCCCACCGCGCCAACCTCCTCGATCCCCGCCGCGCCGACCCCGACCTCGCCGAAGAACTGGTCCGCGGCGAGCTCGGCCTGGTGCGGCCGGACGAAGTCGTCATCCCGCTGGAAGACTGAGGCCGCGCTAGCCGCTCCGGCACAAGTTGCGTGGCCGCACGTTTGCCGCCATAGAGCCCGCCTTAACGAACACAGGAAGCCGAACCGTGGCCAAGGCAGCATCGCGCGCCAGCAAAGACCCAGCCTCCGCACCTCCCGCAACGCCGAACCGCGAGCGTCCGCCCGAGCCGCAGCGCCACCAGGCGAACCGCGAGGAGCTGGTGGAATTTTACCGCCAGATGCTGCTCATCCGCCGCTTCGAGGAGCGCGCCGGACAGCTTTACGGCCTCGGCCTGATCGGCGGCTTCTGCCACCTCTATATCGGCCAGGAGGCGGTCGCGGTCGGCCTGCAGTCGGCGATGGAGCCGGGCAAGGACAGCGTCATCACCGGCTATCGCGACCATGGCCATATGCTCGCTTACGGGATCGACCCCAAGGTGATCATGGCCGAGCTCACGGGCCGTGCCGCCGGCATCTCCAAGGGCAAGGGCGGCTCGATGCACATGTTCAGCGTCGAGCATAAATTCTTCGGCGGCCACGGCATCGTCGGCGCCCAGGTGTCGCTCGGCACCGGCCTCGCCTTCCAGCACAAGTACGATGGCGACGGCGGAGTCTGCCTCGCTTATTTCGGCGACGGCGCGGCCAATCAGGGCCAGGTCTATGAGAGCTTCAACATGGCCGAGCTGTGGAAGCTCCCGATCATCTATGTGATCGAGAACAACCAATACGCGATGGGCACCTCGGTCAACCGCTCGTCCGCGGAAGACCAGCTCTACCGGCGCGGCGAATCTTTCCGGATCCCGGGCCTCCAGGTCGACGGCATGGACGTGCTCGCGGTCCGCGGCGCCGCCACCACCGCCCTGGAATGGGTGCGTTCGGGTAAGGGGCCGATCCTGCTCGAGCTCAAGACCTACCGCTATCGCGGCCATTCGATGTCCGACCCGGCCAAGTACCGATCGCGCGAGGAAGTGCAGGCGGTGCGCGAGAAGTCCGATCCGATCGACCATGCCAAGCGCGAATTGGAGGCGCTCGGGGTCAGCGAGGACGAGCTCAAGAAGATCGACTCCGCGATCAAGCGCATCGTCACCGAAGCCGCCGACTTCGCCGAACAATCGCCCGAGCCGCAGCCGGGCGAGCTCTACACCGACATCCTGGTCGAGACCTACTGATGCCGATCGAACTCAAAATGCCCGCTCTGTCGCCCACCATGGAAGAGGGGACGCTGGCCAAATGGCTGGTCAAGGAAGGCGACACGGTAAAATCCGGCGACATCCTCGCCGAGATCGAAACCGACAAGGCAACCATGGAATTCGAGGCGGTCGACGAGGGGACGATCTCGAAGATCCTCATCGCCGAAGGCACTGACGAGGTGAAGGTCGGCACCGTCATCGCGCTGATTGCCGGCGAGGACGAGGACGCGTCAGCCGCGCCCGCTCCCGCTGCCGAGGCCGCGCCTCCGGGCGAACAGCCCAGCGACCAGAAAACCGAAGCCTCGCCGGTCGAGACGGGCGAGACGCAGTAGCCCAAGGAAACCGGCGCTCACCAGCTCGTCGCCGCGGCCGAGCGCAACCCCGAGGCGCCGGAAGTCCCCGAAGGCACGGAGACGGTCCGCCAGACGGTCCGCGAGGCGCTTCGCGACGCGATGGCCGAGGAGATGCGCAAGGACGGCCGGGTGTTCGTGATGGGCGAGGAAGTCGCCGAATATCAGGGCGCCTACAAGGTCACCCAAGGGCTGCTCGAGGTGGGGGGCCTTCGCCCGATCGTCGAGTTCATGACCTTCAACTTCGCGATGCAGGCGATCGACCACATCATCAACTCGGCCGCGAAAACGAACTATATGTCCGGGGGCCAGATGCGCTGCCCGATCGTGTTTCGCGGGCCGAACGGCGCCGCCTCCCGCGTCGGCGCCCAGCACAGCCAGAATTATGGCCCTTGGTACGCCAACGTCCCCGGCCTGATCGTCATCTCGCCTTATTCCGCCGCCGACGCCAAGGGGCTGCTCAAGGCCGCCATCCGCTCGACCGACCCGGTCGTCTTCCTGGAGAATGAGCTGCTCTACGGCCAGAGCTTCGACGTTCCCAAGCTCGACGACTATGTCCTGCCGATCGGCAAGGCCCGGGTGGCGCGCGAGGGCAAGGACGTCACTTTGGTCAGCTATTCGATCGGGGTCGGCGTCGCGCTCGACGCTGCGACCAAGCTTGCCGAGCAGGGGATCGACGCGGAAGTGATCGACCTTCGAACACTCCGCCCGCTCGACCGCGGGACGGTGCTGAAGAGCCTCGCCAAGACCAACCGCATGGTCTGCGTCGAGGAGGGCTGGCCGACCTGCTCGATCTCTTCCGAGCTGATGGCGATCGCGATGGAGGACGGCTTCGACGATCTCGACGCGCCGGTGCTCCGGGTGACCGACGAGGACGTGCCGCTGCCCTACGCGGCCAATCTGGAACGCGCAGCTTTGATCACCGTCGACAAGGTCGTCGAGGCGGCGAAGAAGGTGTGTTACCGGGGCTGAAATGCCCCCGCTCGACCACGACCGTGTCCTCGCCCTGAGCTACGTCCCGGCCGGGCGGCGACGGGCGTTGGAGGCGCTATGGCAGCTCGACCTTGCACTGGGGGCGGTCCTGGCGGGCGGGCGGGAGCTGATGATCAGCCGCATCAAGCTCGCCTGGTGGCGCGAGGCGCTGGAGAAACTGGACCGCGAGCCGCCGCCGGCTGAGCCGGTGCTTGAGAGGGTCGCGGCCGACATACTCCCCGTCGTCAGCGGTGCGGAGATGGCGGAGATGGAGGAGGGCTGGTCGGCCCTGCTCTCGCCGGACCCGCTGACCGGGGAAGAGCTCGAAACCTACGCCGCCCGCCGCGGAGGCCTGCTGTTTCGCCTCTCGGCCCGGCTGCTCGGGGAGGAGAACGACGCCGTAGGGCGCGCAGGGGAGGCCTGGGCCCTCGCCGACCTGGCCCGCCACAGCGTCTCCCCCGCGGATATAGATGCTGCGATCGAGGCGGCGCGGAAACGCCAGCTCTCCAGGTTGCCATCCAGGCTTCGTCCCCTCGGAATGCTGGGCGCGCTAGCCCTGCGCGATGTCGACCCGGCGCGCCCGCGCTGGGAGCCGCACGGATCGCCGGGACGGATGCTCCGGATGCTCCGCCACCGCCTCACCGGCTATTGATCCATTTTCGAGCATTCTCCGACTCCGATTCGGATGTTTTCGTGAAATAATAAGCGCGTTCGGCTTCGGGAGAGAGTCGCATGCTTCGCTATGTCGCCGGGATCGTCGCCGCCCTCCTTCTGGTCAGCGGCGGAGTCTTCATCTGGAAAAGCCGCGCCGCCGCCGAGGACCCGATCCCCGCCGCACCTCCTAGCGCCGGCACCGCGCCGCCATCAGCCTACACGCCCCGCAGCCACCCCCTCCTGACCGGAGCCCCCACCGCGCCCGAGAAGTCCCGCGAACAACAGCGCTTCGCCCGCGCCGACAAGGACAAGGATGGGAAGATCACTCTGGAAGAACTCTTCCAACCCCGCCGAAAAGCCTTCGCCAAGCTCGACGCGAATGGCGATGGCCGCTTGGCGTTCGAGGAGTGGGCGTCCGGCACCAGCGAGAAGTTCGCCAAAGCCGACGGGGATCG
>VBAE01000145.1 GCA_005882415.1 Alphaproteobacteria bacterium
CGTCACGAAGAAGTGGGTGACCTGGACGGTCCCATTTAAGGACCAGCTGCAATTGGATATTAGCGGGGCGTGGGGACGCGCAGGGGTGGGGGTACGACCGCTCCTGAATCTGCGCCCTGGTCGAGGAACCGCACCCCCGCCGCCTCATAGGCTCTGCGCACCGCTGCGATCAGCTCCGGCTTCACATCACGGTGGTAGCGTTCGAAGCGCAGCACTGTGCGGCGGCTGACGCCGGCCGCGACGGCGGCGTCCTCGAGGGACCATTCCAGCGCCGCCCGCGCCATCCGCGACTGTTCGGGCCGAAGCATGGGAACGTCCAGAACAAACCCCCTTGACCACCGCCTGCACGGTCCCTAAAAGGGACCGACCAAAAGGAGACCCTCAGGCATGGCGCCGACGAGGCATAACCTGACGCGCCGGGCGTTGCTAGGCGCGGGTGTCGGCGTTTGGCTCGGGGACCGCCGCTTGCGGGCTGTGCCGCCTGCCGCTGGTCTTCCCGCTGCCGCTGCATTTCTCGCGGCGCCTCCTCCGCCTCGTGGCGGGGAAAGTCGGCGAGCGACAGTCGCCTGGACCCGCGCCCTCGCCGTCTACCGCCGCGCCGAAGCACGCCTTGCCGCCCTTCGCCGCCAGATCGGCGCTTTGCCGCCGGAAGGCCGCGCCTTTCCCGCTTCCGAGCCGCTCGAGGATCGCTTCGACGATCTCGAATGCGCCCGCCTCGCATCCCTGCGCCGGCTGCTCCGCCTGCCCGCGCCGAACCTCCCCGCGCTCGCCCTCAAGATCGCGCTGACCGTGGACGACCAGGCATGGGAGCTCAGCGGTGCCGAGTCCTTCCTCGCCACCCTCAAGGGCGACGCGCACCGGCTCTGCCATGGCGGTTGATTACATCTGCGACACCTGCGGCGGGAGCGAGGTCAGCCGCGACGCCTGGGCGGCATGGGACACCGAACAGCAGTTATGGGTGCTCGGCGCCGCCTTCGACTATGCCTATTGCCACGACTGCGATGAGGAAACGAACCTCGTGGAGGTCGATCTCCAGACCCGCGAGCCGACGGCTGGCTAGCCCTCGCGCTCCGGGTAGAGGAGATCGGCCTCATCCTCTTCCGGTGAAGGCCGGCTTGCCCGTTTACCGGCAATGACCCCCTCGCTGACGAAGATCAGCCGGTTTGCCGCCGCTTCGAGATCGTAGTGGAACCCCTGCCACCCCGCACGCTTGGCGCTGACGCTGAGGGGGGTCCGCTCCTCGAACAGGTCCTCCGACTGCAGATCGGCTGAGAGGTAATAGATCGAGAAGCGGTCCTGCTTCGGCGTCACCAGCACGAGGAAGAGGGGAAAGTAGATGCCTGCGTTCATGCGTTGCCGCTGCGGCCCCCAGGCGGCTCCGAGCAGCCGCTTCGGCGGGGTCTTGCCGTCCTTCGACGTCGAGGCTTTCACCTGGGCGAGATAGCCGCAGAAATCGCAGATCACGTCGGCGCATTTGAAATTGGTGGCGAGCCGCTTCAGCGTCTTCTTCTGCTTGCACTTGGGGCAGGGGCAGTTCTGCACGACGAGCAGTTCGCCCAGTTCCCCCAGTTCCTGCTTTGCCGTCGCCATGCCGGCGACTGTAAGGCGGGCTCCTCGCGGATCAGCCCGCGAAGAACGCAAGTTCGCCGCTCAACCACTGCGGTTTCCGCAACCCCACCGACCATCCCCCACTTCACCGACACCCTCCAGGCCGCCGGGTAACCGGCGCCGACAAAAAACCATTTTCCTACACCCCTGAAATGGGTATATCTGTTCCGGCTCTGTTCTCCACTGATTCGGAAGCCGAGCCATGAACGACCCCTATCCGCGCCCTGCAGGCGGTCCCTCCACCCCCGCCGCGGGCACCCCCAACGCCGCCGCCGCCTCCTATCCCTGGGACGAAGACCCGCCGCCCGAGGAGGAATTCGGCCCCGACGGCCGCCGCGTCCGTCACGACGCCTTCACCGCCCGGCGTAAGCACGATTTCCTCAAGGCGCTGGCCAAAACCGGCGGCCTCGAAGACGCCTGCCGCCTGACCGGCGTCTCGAGCCGCACCGTCTATCGCCACCAGCAGGAGGACCCGGCCTTCCTGCGCAACTGCACGCTGGCGCTCAGGATCATCGAAACCCCGCTCGAGCTCACCGCCTGGCAGCGCGCGGTCGAGGGCGTCGAGCAGGAGTTCGCCTGCGGAGGCCAGGTCCATGTCCGCAAGCGTTACGATGCAAACCTGCTGCGCCTCCTCCTCCAGGCCTCCAATCCCAAGAAATACGGCCCCCGCCCCGGCTTCAAGCGCAAGCGCATCCTCAAGTTCGAGCGCAAGCAGATGGAGCGCGAGATCCACGCGGAAATCGCCGCCAAGCGCGCGGCGGAGGCGCCTTCGATCGAAGCCGTGACCGCAAAGATCATCCGCGAAGTGGAGGCCATCAAGCGCCACCGGCAGGCGGGGCAGCTCGCCGCGGGATGGACGAAGAGCCCGGACGGCGAGTGGGTCCCGCCCGGCTACGCGCCGATCCCCGGCTGGACTCCGCCGCCGGCGCCGGGCGCTTGTGGAGCCACGGACGGGGCGCAGGACTTGGCGCCGGACGGGGAGACCCCCCGCGATTCCCTATGACTTTCACGACTTTCCCGCCATTCGCGCCGCTAGGACACCAACCCCGCCGCAGCCCCCCCACTGCGGCGGAGCATTCAGTGCCAGACCACGGGAGTCGCCGCGTCCGGCTTGGCGACGATCTGCCAGGCGTCGCGGTAGAGGACGGTGCCCGGGCGGCGGGTCGCGACCTTGCGGACGGGCACGCCGCACTCGCCGATCAGGGCGGCGAGGCCGAAGGCGCGGGCGATCGGCTCGCGCGCGTCGTCGACGAACCAGCAGATGCCGTCCGAAAGCCAGCGCCCGCGCGACTTCACCTTGAAGCGGCGCGGCACCGGCAGATGCGCCTCGAACCAGCGGATCTCCACCCACAGGGCCTCGCGAAGCACCTCCGGCACGTCGGCGTCGCGCGCGAAATAATAAGCCGGGCCGAACAGGCCGCAATCGGCGCCGCGCGGCAGCCGCCACCACGGCGTCAGGAAACGAACATACATGACGAGCCTCCCCGCCGGGACGCCCCGGCGAGCTCTCAGATCTGGCTGGATGGGTGGCGGAGTTTCGCGCCGGCAAGGGCCCGGGGGAGGGCGATCAGTCGCGCCAATAATCCGCCCGCTCAGACCCGTCGAAACCGGCCTTTGCTAAGGCAGCAGCGCTTGAAAGCTTTTCCCGGAATTGCACGGACAAGGGTCGCGGCGGCCGAGTTTCTCGACCAGCTCCTTTTCGCCCCCGCGAACGGAGCGCAGGCCCCGCTTCACCCGCGTTTCGGACGGGTAACCCTTACGACGCTTGGAAATGACCTCGAAAGCCTGGGAGGTCGTCGCGATCGAAAGTCTTCATGTCGGCCTCCTCTGGGCTGGTCGTCGAACGGGGAGGGCGCCACTAGCCGCAGGGGCGACCCGAGTAAAGCCCCCGCCGCTCACTCTCCCGCCGAGCCCGGCCCCCTGCTACACTCCCCCCACACAGGGAGGGACCACACTCATGCCGCAGGACAATGTCGCCACCATCCGAAGCCTCTACGCCGCCTTCGCCGCCGGCGACGTTCCGGCCGTGCTCGCCCTGATGGCGGAGGACATCGTCTGGAACGAGGCGGAGAATTTTCCCTATGCGGACGGCAACCCCTATGTGGGCCCGCAGGCGGTGCTCGAGGGCGTGTTCGCGCGGCTCGGCGGCGAGTGGGACGGGTTCGCGGCGGTCCCCGAGGAGTATCTGGACGCGGGCGAGACGGTCGTCGTCCTCGGCCGTTACCGCGGCACCTTCAAGGCCACCGGGCGTGCGCTCGATGCCGAGCTGGCCCATGTCTGGCGCCTCCGGGACGGCAAGGCCGCCGCCTTCCGCCAGTTCACCGACACCCTCCAAGCCGCCCGGGTAATGGGCAGGGACTAGTCCGGGAGCGGCCCCTGCCGCCCCTACACGTGCCTGCACCCGCCCTCGCCGTCGCAGATGAGAGCGTCATAGCCCGATCCCCGCGCGATGCTGTGGGCGGAGGCCAAGAGGGGCATGTAGCCGCTCCTCGTCCCCCCGAAGCCGGGCCAGCCCGCGTAGCGGCGCACCGCCTGCCACGCTTCGCCGACCCCGGTCCGGGCCGGCACCCGGTCTCCCACCGGGACATAATTGTTGTCGCGAAGGTCCGGCCAGGCGATCCGCGCCAGCCCTTTGGCCCAGCCGGGCGTGTCGGCCCCGAAGGGGACGAGCGGCACCGCGTCGAGCGCCGATTCGTAGCGCGTGCAATCGATCCCGCCATGGGTGCGCATCACGGTCCGGAAATCCTCATTCCCCGCCCGGGCCGCGGCGACGGTGACCACCCGAATCGGCGTCTCGATCCCCGGCAGCGACAGCGCCCGCCACGCGGCGAGATTGGCGAGCGCGCCGCCCTTGCTGTGGCCGGTGATGAACAGCCGGTTGGGCCCGCCCGGCCTGACCAGCCCCGCCACCGCCGCCTCGATCTTCGGCCAGAGCTGGTCGACCGAATGGGCGAAGCCCTTATGGACCCGGCCCGGGTAAAGGCTGTTCTCGCGCGAGATCAGCTCGACATTGTTGAGCCAGTCCAGAACCACTTCGAGGCTGCCATGGCTGTCGCTGGTGAAGGGCGGCAGCGTCCCGCGGAACGCGATCACGATCCCCTCCGCGATCCGGCCGACCAGCGCGCAATCGATATTGCCGGGGCCGTGCGGGCTGACGGCGGTGAAGATAGCCGGCCCCTCGGTCCACCCGACCTTGCGGCCCCCGTCCGGCGCCTCGGGCCGATATGCCTGGTCGCAGGCGAACAACAGGCGCCTCTTGATGCAGCTGTCCGGCATGATCTTCCCCCCTCTGTCCCGCTGCATCCTACGCCCGTTCGCGCCGCTCGGGAAAGGGACCGCTGCGGTCCATCAGGCGCTTCTCGCCGCCGACCCGCACGGCCGTTACTTCCAGACCCACATCCGGGACCGCCATCGCTTCCGCAAAGGCTGATACCCCATGTGGAGGAACAGGCCGAAACCGTGCGGAACCAGGCCTCGGCATCTGCTAGCCTGCGTTCCATGAAAACCATCTTCGATCTCGCCGCCGCCATGCTCCTCCTCGTCACCCCAGCCCCTGCCTCGGCGTGCAGCGTCACCGACGGCTACCGAGTCCCGACCAATTTCGAGCTGGTCGAGCAGGCCGATCTCATCCTTCTCGGCGAGATCGAGAGCGCTCCGGAGACGGTTAAGGGGCTCGACACCGAGCAGATGATCGTGCGTCCGATCGAGGTGCTGAAGGGCGGCCCGGTCGCTGGGACGGTCAAAGTGGCGGGAATGGCCGCGCCGCCGCGCTTCGCGGTCAAGAGCGACCCCAATGAGCTTGAGAATGCGCATCCGCTGGCCTATATCGGCGGCTGCATCCGCTACATGTTCGTGCCGCACTCGACCGTGCTGTTCGTCCTGCGCCACTCACCGGACGGCCTCATTCCCTCGGGGAGCGCCTTCTCCCGCTGGGCGGAGGACGTGCCGTCGCCCGGGTCCCGCTGGATGAAGGCAGTCCGAATCTACATGGCGATTGCCGCTCTGCCCGAGCCGAATCGGCGCGCCGCGCTCGAGGCGAAGCGAAAAGAACTCGCCGCCAGCACGGACGATTCGGACGCCCAGGCCATCGCCGCCGACGTCGCCCGCTCGCTCAAGGGCAACCGGCGCTGGAACGACATCATGCGCGAGGCGGTCGAGCGGATGCACTAGCGCCCGCGCTAACGCATCAGCCCCGCCGCCCGAAGCGCCTTCTCGATCACCGCCTGCGGGCCCGTCGCCGCCGGTGCCTGCGCCCTCGCCCGAGCCCTTGCCGGGGCCTGCCGAAGCGGCTTCGCGGCTTCCTCTTCCTCCGGCGCAATCCCGAAGAAGGCGGCGATCCGCGCGGTCGAGCTCAGGCCGACGTCGAGCATATGCGCACCCGCCGCTCCGACCGCGCCCTCGCCGCCCGACAGGGGCACGCCGTGATCCATGCCGGTGATCGTATAATGCTCGACCAGCGGCGTCCCGTCCGCCCCAAGCCACGCCCGCCGCGGATAGCCATGGACGCTGTCCGCCCGGTCCGGCTCCGCGCCGAGCCCGTGAAGCGCGGTCCATTGCAGAACGATCGAATCGGCATTGGCGGGGAAGACGGTGCGGTCGGCGCTGCCCTGCCACACCTGCACTCGCGGCCACGGCCCCTTATGCGGGGAGGCGTGGCGGACGCTCGCGGCAAGCGCCCTGGCATTGCCCCGCGCCCGGCCGCTCATGCACTCGAACGCCTCGCCGACCCCCTCCGCGCAGCCATAAGCGACGCCGGCCAGGATCGCCCCGGCGGCGAAGACCTCGGGATAGGTCGCCAGCATCACCGAAGCCATCGCGCCCCCGGCGCTCAGCCCGGTGACGAACACCCGCGCCGGATCCACCTCGTGCGCCTTCCCGACTGCGTCGATCATCGCACGGATCGACGCCGCCTCGCCCATTCCGCGCGTGGTATCGCCCGGCGAGAACCAATTGAAGCAGAGCAAAGGATTGTTGGCGCGCTGCTGCTCGGGGAAGAGCAGGATGAAGCCGTGGCGGTCGGCCATCTCCGACCAGCCCGAGCCATGGTCGTAGACCGCCGCGTCCTGGGTGCAGCCGTGAAGCACCACGACCAAAGGCGCCGGGCCCTTCAGCCCCTCGGGCACATAGATGCGCCCGAGCAGATTCCCCGGGTTCACGCTCGGCGGCGGCAGGTCCGAAAGCCGGTTCCGGGTCGCCGCGGCAGGCGCGAAGGCGCTCCTTCCGAAATGTCTCCGGACGCGGTACAAAGGATATGGAGCAGAACCGTTCGGACCGACGGTTTGTTGCACTGCAGCATAGCTATTTAGGGAGTTGCCGCCCCTTCACAAGGCGGCGCGCTCCGGCGCCGTCGCCTCAGAAGCTCAGGCCGAGCGCCGCATAGCCTCGCCACCCGGTCGGTCCATGATGCTCCTTCACCGGCCCGCCGGAGAAGAGCAGAGCGAACGGCCCGCCGAGCTTGTAGATGCCGCCGAGGTCCACCCCCGCGGTGCGATGCCCGTCCGCTTGGTCCGGCCCCTCCAGAGTCGCCTCGCCGCCGATCGAGAGCCGTGGCGAGACCGTTCGCGTCACCGCCAGCCCGCTTTGCCAGAAGTTCCGGTTCCCCGCCCCCGGGTTCACCATATAGCCGGCGCCGCCGAACAGCGACCAGACGCCGATGTCCTTCTCGGCCCAGACAGGAAGCAGCAAAGCCGCCCGACCGGTGCCGAACCGCCGCCCGGCGGTCGGCAGGATGACCCGCGGGAAAATTGCGACATCGATCCCCGCCGCCTCGGCGTGGAGGAAGCGGTATTTCACCCCGATTTCCAGATCGCCCGCGCCCGCCCGAGTGCCGGCGCCGCTTTCGTGGGAGAGCGCGATCGGCACGGTGGCAGTCAGCTGCAGGTCCTCGGCAGCGCCATAATTGAGGTCGGCGCCCGCCGCGCCGTCCCACGCGCCGTGGGCGCCGTCCGCACCGGCGAACAAATAGACCTCCCAATGGCCGGGCTCGGTCGGCTCGGGATCGTCGGTGACATAAGGGGGCCCGGCCGCCGCTGCGGAGGCAAAGGCGGCGGCTGCGAGGAATTGCAAGATCCGGCGGAACATGGCTCCGGGATAAGGCCGGGCCCGTCCCGCCGCCAGCCGGGAAACGCGCTTCCGAAGCGTTGCCGGAACGAAACAATTAGGGATTCCGCCTTTTCGTCCCCATATCGGGTCCATGACAGATCAAAGCACCATCGAACGCGCGTTCATCCTGGCCCGCTCCGGCAGCTGCGCCTCGGTGGCCGACATCCGCTCCACTCTGAAGCGGGAGCGGTTCGACCAGGTCGAAGCCCACCTCGCCGGCCCCTCGCTGGCCCGCCAGCTCCGCACCCTCTGCGAAGCCGCAAGGATCACCGTTCAGGCCTGAACCGCGGGGCGCGTTCCTCAGCCGCCCACTGCGCCGGCGAGGAGCGTCATCACCTGCTTCGTCTCCCGGTGCGCCGGCGCGCCCGGAAGCGTGGTCAGCGCTTCGCCGCGTGACTTGGGCATCGTCACGGTCCGCGCGGCCACGCCGGCCGCCGCCAGCGTGCGGGCGAAATCCTCGGACTCCGCGGCCGTTTCCCGGTCCCTCGGCACGGCGAGGATGAACAGAGGCGCGTTCGGCGGCGTCAGCTGCGCCGCGGGCGAAAGACGGGCGTAAAGCGCCGGGTCTTCGCCCAGAGTCCGCTTCAGCGACGCCGCATTCTGGGCCGATTGCCGCCCAAGCCCGCTCGCCACGTCGAACAGCCGCCCCTCGAACAGCAAGGCCGCCTTCACCCGGCCGAAGTCGATCCCCGCTTCGGCCAGCCAGGACGGATCGGTCGCGATCAATGCCGCGAGCTGCGCCCCGTCCTCGTCGCCGATCAGGATCAGCCGGCGGGTGTCGGCACCCTCCTTCTCCGCCAGCTTGACCGCGGTCCGAAGCCCCTCGATCAGCGAGGCGCGAATTCGGGCGAAATCGGTACCGGGCGGCTGGCCGTGGCTGATTGCGCCATAGGCATAGCCTTCCTCGAAGAAGCGGCTGGGCATCCATATTTCCGAGAGGCTGCTCTTCTGGCTGACCGCATAGCCGCCGATCCACAGCACCAGCGGAGCGCCCTTCCGCCGCGCGGGCTGCATCCACACCGACCCCCGCGGCGCGTCGCCGAATGGGGTGGCATAGCCGGGCACGGAAGGCGGATGCTTCCAGTCCAGCTGGCTGCCGAGCTGGTTGCTCCAGCCGCCGGGCTGAAGCGCCGATGCGTCGGACCCGGCGCAGAGTGTCAGGCCAATGGCCGAGGCCCACCAAAGTTTCGACACTCCATACTCCCTTGGAATCCAGCGGCGACCGCCGGCAAGCCAATGCTAGAGTGCCTCCAAGCCAGCTTCCAGTCCTCCCGGCGAGCAAAGCTCGGGGGGAGGGGGACCGCACGCAGTGTGGTGGAGGGGTAACTGGCTCGACGTCACCGGTTCGCGCGAGAACCTCCCAGACCAGCGCCTTCTACCCCTCCACCACCTTTCAGGTGGTCCCCCTCCCCATCGGGGCGATGGGGAGGAATTGCAGCGCTCAATCTTCCTAACGGACCGCCGCAGCCAGAAAGGCGGCGATGCGGGCATTTTCCTTATGCGTGGCATGGCCGGGATAGCTGCTCCACATGCGGGTCTGGGTGCGGTCGGTCGAGGCGACTTCCGCCGCGCCGCCGGCCGAACGAAGCGCCTCTGCAAGCGCCGCGGCCGGAGCGGAGCCGCCGACCGTCTCGAACAGGAAATGCGGCGCATTGGGCGCGGCGGCATGGGCCGCGGCCGAATAAAGCAGGGGATCGCCGGCGGGCCCGATCACCCGCGCCAATTGCGCCCGCCCCCGCGCCTCCGCCTGGCGAACGTCGGCGGCGAGGTCGAGGCCGCGCGGGTCGAGCGCGAGCACGCCCCGTATCGTCCCGAACGGCACCCCCGCCCGCTCCAGCCAAACGGGATCGGTGCCGAGCGCCGCCGCCATGCCCGCGCCCCAGCCTTCGCCGGCGAGCACGATCCGGCTCCCGTCATAGCCGTATTTCCGTCCATTGGCGCCGATCGCCGCCACCGCGTCGGCGAGCTTGGCGAGCTGCTCCGCCGCCGTCCGCCCCTCGCGCCGCGGCATCGCGATCCGCATCGGCAGCAGGCCATGGTCGAGCGCGAAGCCGGGCAGGAAGCCGAGGTCCAGCCGCCGCTCCCGGTCCAATGCGTCCGGCCCGTCGACGAACAACAGCACCGCAAACCCCTTGCCGCGCCCCTCCACCGCATATTCCACCCGGTCGCGTTTCTCGGCGCCGAAGCCGAAATCGCCCCAGGCCAGCGGCCTCGGCGCATTCGCGTCCTCGAGCGAAGGCTCGATCTGCGCGGGCGCAGCGGAGGGGACGACCAGGGCGAGGGCGCCGAAAGCGGCGGCGGCGAGGATGCGGCGGATCATGCGAGGAGGCTAACGACGCCTCCGCTACCAAGCAATGCCGATGGACTGAGCAGCCCTCAGTCCCTAACAGGCAGCGCGATCTTTTCCGAAAGGCTTGGGACTTGGCGAACGTAACCGTGATCGGCGGCCAGTGGGGCGACGAGGGCAAGGGCAAGATCGTCGACTGGCTGGCCAGCCGCGCCCAAGTCGTCGCCCGCTTCCAGGGCGGCCACAATGCCGGGCACACGCTCGTCATCGGAGAGCAGGTCTACAAGCTGTCGCTGCTCCCCTCCGGGATCGTCCGCGGGACGCTCTCGGTGATCGGCAACGGCGTGGTGCTCGACCCCTGGGCGCTCCGCACCGAGGTCGGAAAGCTTCGCGAGCAGGGCGTCTCGGTCACCCCCGAAACCCTCCAGATCGCCGAGACCTGCCCGCTCATCCTCCCCTTCCACCGCGATCTCGACGCCCTTCGCGAAGACGCGTCCGGCAGCGGCAAGATCGGCACCACCCGCCGCGGCATCGGCCCGGCTTATGAGGACAAGGCCGGCCGCCGCGCGATCCGGGTGTGCGACCTCGCTTATCTCGGCCATCTCGGCCCTCAGATCGACCGCCTCTGCGCGCATCACGACGCGCTTCGGGCCGGCTTCGGCGAGCCGCCGATCGACCGCGCCCGGCTAGAGCGCGACCTCGGCGACATCGCCGATTTCGTCCTCCAATTCGCCAAGCCGGTCTGGCTGACTCTGAACGAGGCGCGGCTTCGCGGGGACCGGATCCTGTTCGAGGGCGCGCAAGGCGTGCTTCTCGACGTCGATCACGGCACCTATCCGTTCGTCACCTCGTCCAACACCGTCGCCGGCACCGCCGCGAGCGGCACCGGCCTCGGCCCGGGTGCCGCCGGCTTCGTCCTCGGAATCGTCAAGGCCTACACCACCCGCGTCGGCTCCGGCCCCTTCCCGACCGAGCTGGACGACGAAGT
>VBAE01000281.1:0-1894 GCA_005882415.1 Alphaproteobacteria bacterium
ACCGGCTGGCGAAGCTGATCCCCAATCACCCGACCGATCCGTGGACACTGGAGCGGTCTCTAAACGGCGTGTCGGAGCTGGCCGCCGAATATCGCGACGATAGCGATGTTCGCCGCCTGTTCGACCTGGCGATGAAGCTCGAAGGGCTTCCGCGCCACGCGTCGACCCACGCCGCCGGCGTCGTTATTGGCGACCGCGCTCTGCAGGAGCTGGTGCCGCTCTATCGTGACCCGCGCTCGGACATGCCGGTCACGCAATTCGACATGAAATATGTCGAAGCGGCGGGTTTGGTGAAGTTCGACTTCCTTGGCCTCAAGACGCTGTCCGTCCTCAAGGAGGGCCAGCGCCTGCTCGCCGAGCAGGGCGTTCACGTCGACTTCGAGAAGCTTGGCTGGGACGATCCTGCCGTCTACGAGCTGCTCCAGCGCGGCGACACGGTCGGCGTATTCCAGCTGGAATCGGAGGGCATGCGGCGGACTTTGGCGGGCGTGCGGCCATCCAACTTCGGCGATATTATCGCGCTTGTCGCTCTCTACCGGCCCGGGCCGATGGACAATATCGGCATGTTCGGCGACCGCAAGAACGGGCGCGTGGCGATCGAATATCCGCACCCTTTGCTCGAAGGCATTCTCGCCGAAACATACGGCATCTTCGTCTACCAGGAACAGGTCATGCAGGCGGCGCAGATCCTCGCCGGCTACAGCCTCGGTGAAGCAGATCTGCTGCGCCGCGCCATGGGCAAGAAGATCAAATCGGAGATGGATGCCCAGCGCGCTCGCTTCGTTGACGGCTGCGGTACGCACAACCAGATCCCGCCGGCGAAGGCCAACGAGCTATTCGACTTGATCGACAAGTTCGCCGGCTACGGCTTCAATAAGAGCCACGCGGCGGCCTACGCCCTAGTCGCCTATCATACCGCTTGGTTGAAGGCCCATCACCGCGCCGAATTTTACGCCGCGTCGATGAGCTTCGACATGGCCCAGACTGATAAACTGGCACTGTTCGTTGAGGACATCCGCCGAGCTGAGGTCGACTGCCTGGCGCCGGACATCAACCGCAGCCGGGCCGACTTCTCGGTCGAGGGTGAGGCCGTCCGCTATGCCCTCGGCGCGCTCAAGGGCGTCGGCGAAAAAGCGATGGAGGCTTTGGTCGCCGAGCGAGAGCAGGGCGGACCGTTCACCTCGCTCGAAGATTTCGCGGAGCGCATCGATCCGCGGCAACTCAACCGGCGCCAGCTTGAAAGCCTTGCTGCAGCCGGCGCATTCGACGCCATAGCGCCGGACCGCGCCGCAGTTTTCGCTGCAGCGGAAACCATCCTTGCCCACGCCAGCATCGCCGCGGAGCAGCGGCATAGTGGCCAGCACGGCCTGTTCGGCGGCGGCTCGAGCCCCGACGTCGCGCCGATCCGCCTGCCTCGAAATGCTCATTGGACGCTCGCCGAGCGGATGGCGGCCGAGCGCGACGCTTTCGGATTCTATTTCTCAGCCCACCCCGTAGATGCCCAACGGCACTTGCTCGCGGCTCATCGCGTGCGGCGATTTGCCGAGCTGAGCGAGGTTCAGATACCGGAGGGGACGCGGGCCACAGCCATGATGGCCGGCTTGGTCGAAGGCGTCCGCTGGCGGGTTTCGGCCAAGGGTCGTCGTTACATGATGGCGACCCTGTCGGATTCATCGGGACAGTTCGAGGCGAGTGTGTTCGAAGACGATGCCTGCGCCGCGCTCGAAACCGCCGCAAAAGCGGGCAGCTGCGGCTTGCTGACCGTGGAGCTGGACAAGCGGGCTGGCGACGATGCCCCGCGAGTGGCCATCAAGCGGTTCCAACCGCTTGAGGGAATCGCCAGAACCACGCGTTTGCAAATGGAAATCAAGCTGCGTTCACCCGGCGACGTTGC
>VBAE01000281.1:1936-5397 GCA_005882415.1 Alphaproteobacteria bacterium
TGGCGGGCCGTGAGTTCCGGGTCGACGCCGAACTGGCGTCCAGGATCGAGCGGATCACCGGCGAGGGCAGCGTCGACCTGTCCGTCCAGGAGCCGCCGCGCCTCGCCCTCGTGAGCTAGCTCAAGTCACGCCATCCAGAAGCCATCGCGATTGACCAGCGACGTGATCTTGGCGTTTTGCTCCTCGCTCAGTCCCTGCTTGAAAGCCCGGAAGACTTGCTCCTCCTCCATATGCGCATGGCGCGACACGGCCGAACGGAACTCGCGGACGGTCTCGAGCCAATTGGAAGAGTCGGCCGGCATGTTGCCGAGCTCGTAGAGAAAGGTTTTGACCTCGCCATGCTCCTGCTCGAGCTGATCGGCGGTGACACGGTCATTCGCCTCACGGAGAGCCGGATAGACGACCATCTCTTCCTGGTGAGCATGCTTGTCGAGCGCGTGGGTCAGCTTCATCAGCAACATTTTGCGCTTAAAGGTCTGAGTCTCGTCCGTCGCCAGCATCTTGTCGAAGATCGCTAATGCCATGTCATGCTCGGCGGCGAGGATTTCGTCCCAGTCGCCCGCGGCCGATTCCATGCCCTGCATGATCGCCTTGCGGCCGTAATTGGCAAACATGCCAATCGCCATGCCGGCGAGGGCGGCACCAAGGACCGGGCCGGCATTTTCCCCAAAGGAAAAAGCGCTGCGCTCGTTTTGCTTCGATCGGCAATTGCCGCTCGACCGGTTTGTGCTTCGATTGTTGCTTGCAGAGCGGGTCGTGCTGCGATTCTGGGTACGCGTGGCCATACAATCCTCCGTTGGCAGAAAGCTGCCGCATCAACGGATAAGGCCGGGTCGGCGTTCCTGTGGCGAGCCGCTTCCAGCGAACGGTTTGGCTCGGCCTAAAAGCCGTTGCCAGGCTCGGCCGGCGCAGGCTCTGGCGCCGGCACGGCTTCGTTGGCCGAAGGCTGGGCCGGAGCAGCATCATTGCTCGGTCCCGCAGCCGGATCCGGCAAGTCGGCAACGACATTATCGATCGGCGGCAGTGGCCTGGCCGTTTCATATTCCTCGCCTGGCAGCGCAGGCGTCAAGCCCGTCGCGGCCGACGACTCCGATGCGGGCCGCGATCGTCCCGCCATAACGCCGGGTGAAGCCCTTGGGCGCGACCACGCCGCGCTTCTTGGGCAACGGCAGGACTGCAGCGATACGCGCAGCCGCGAGCCCGCTCATGGCAACGGCGCCATGGTCGAAATAGCGCTGCCTGCCGGCGTTGACCCCATAGGTGCCGATGCCGGTCTCGGCGAGGTTCAGATAGACTTCCATGATCCGCCGCTTGCCCCACAGGTTTTCGATGAGGAAGGTGAACCAGGCCTCGACGCCTTTGCGGGCATAGCCACCGCCCTGCCACAGGAAGGCGTTCTTCGCCGTCTGCTGGCTGATCGTCGAGCCGCCGCGGATTCGGCCGCCCGAGGCATTGCGCTTCATCGCATCCTCGATCGCCTCGAGGTCGAAGCCGTTATGCTGGCAGAATTTGCTGTCCTCGGCAGCGATTGCAGCGCGGACCATGTCGCGGTCGATCTGACCGATCGGCATCCAGTCGCGGGTCGCCCCGCGCCCGGCGAAGACGTCGCCGAGCATCGTCGCCGTCGTTGGCGGCGGCACGAAGCGGTAGAGCAGCACCCACAGCACCGATCCGACGAGGAAAATCAGCACCAGCTTGACGACCCAGCCCAGGATTCGCCGCGGCCACGAGACCGGGCGCCGGCGCTTATACTGAGGAATGCTCGACGGTTTCGCCATCGCGCCTGCCTAGCGGTCACTCAGCCCTTGTCCAAGGCCCGTCCTTGCCGCAGTGCAGCAAGGCATTTACATCGGCTGCACATGACCTCGACCAACGACATCCGCCGCGGTTTCCTCGACTATTTCGAGAAGGAGGGTCACGCGCGCGTCCCGTCGGCGCCGCTGGTCCCGCAAAACGACCCGACCCTGATGTTCGTCAACGCCGGAATGGTGCCGTTCAAGAACGTCTTCACGGGCCTTGAAACGCGGTCCTATTCGACGGCCGCGAGCAGTCAGAAATGCGTTCGGGCTGGCGGCAAGCATAACGACCTCGACAATGTCGGCTATACCGCCCGCCACCACACCTTCTTCGAAATGCTCGGCAATTTCTCGTTCGGCGATTATTTCAAGGACCGGGCGATCGAGCTAGCCTGGACCCTGCTGACGAAGGAGTGGGGCCTGTCCGCCGACCGGCTGACGGCCACCGTCTATCATACCGACGACGAAGCCTTCGACCTGTGGAAGCGCATTTCCGGCCTGCCCGAAAGCCGCATCATCCGCATCCCGACCAAGGACAATTTCTGGGCGATGGGACCGGACGGCCCATCCGGACCCTGTTCCGAAATCTTCTACGACCATGGCGACCACATCCCCGGTGGGCCGCCTGGCTCGCCGAACGAGGACGGCGATCGCTTCGTCGAGATCTGGAACCTGGTGTTCATGCAGCACCTGCAGGAGAATGACGTCATCGTCTCCGACCTGCCGCGGCCGTCGATTGACACCGGCATGGGCCTCGAACGCATCGCCGCCGTCTTGCAGGGCGTTCACGACAATTACGATACGGACACGTTCAAGGCGCTGATCGAGGCGTCGCAATCGCTGACCGCGAACAACGCGGCCGATATGACGGCCAGCCACCGCATCATCGCCGATCATTTGCGGACCTCCGGGTTTCTCGTCGCCGACGGCGTGCTGCCGGCCAATGAGGGGCGGGGCTATGTCCTCCGCCGGATCATGCGCCGCGCCATGCGCCACGCCCATCTGCTCGGCGCCAGGGAGCCATTGATGCACCGCCTGGTGCCGGCGCTGGTCGCGGAAATGGGCGCTGCTTATCCGGAGCTGATCCGCGCCCAGCCTTTGATTGAAGCGACGCTGCAACAGGAGGAGACCCGCTTCCGCCAGACGCTGGTCAACGGCCTCAAATTGCTCGACGAAGCGACCGCGAACCTCGGCGCGGGCGGCACGCTGCCCGGCGAAACCGCCTTCAAGCTTTACGATACTTATGGCTTCCCGCTCGATCTGACCGAACAGGCGCTGCTGGAAAAAGGCCTCAAGGTCGACCAGCCGGGCTTCGACACGGCCATGGCCGAGCAGAAGGCCAAGGCCCGCGCCGCATGGAAAGGGTCGGGCGCCAAGGCCAGCGAGGACATCTGGTTCGACCTCGCCGAGGAGCATGGCGCGACCGAATTCACCGGCTACTCCGGCGACGAAGGCGAAGGCGTGGTCCTCGCCATCGTCAAGGATGGCGCCCGTGTCGACCACGCCGGCCAGGGCGACACGGTCGATTTGCTGCTCAACCAGACGCCCTTCTACGGTGAAAGCGGCGGCCAGATCGGCGACACCGGAAAGCTCACTTCAATCAAAGGGTTCATCGGCGAGGTTGAGGACACGTCGAAGCCGCTTGGCAAGCTCCATGTCCTCCGA
>VBAE01000207.1 GCA_005882415.1 Alphaproteobacteria bacterium
GATCGGCAACGGCCATGTCTATTCGAGCGCCCACATCTCGGACGAGGACGCCACCGCCGCCCTGCTCGCCAATCTCGACGGCGCTCCCGTCGCCGAGCCGCGGCTGCTCCGCTTCGTCACCGGACGGCGGAAGAAGTTCTGGAACGGCAACGTCGTCGCTCTGGGCCTCGCCGCCGGCTTCATGGAGCCGCTGGAATCGACCAGCCTCCACCTCGTCCAGTCCGGGATCACGCGGCTCCTCGCGCTCTGGCCCGACCGCGATTTTGACCCCCTCTCCATCGCCGAGTATAACCGGATCACGATCGAGGAATATGAGCGGATCCGCGATTTCCTGATCCTCCACTACAAGCTCACCGGACGCGACGATTCGGAGCTCTGGCGCTATTGCGGCGCGATGGAGGTGCCCGAGACGCTGCAATATCGGATCGACCATTTCCGCGCCGGCGGCCGCCTAGTCTCGCCGGGCAACGAGCTGTTCCAGAATGCGAGCTGGCTCGCGGTCCATGTCGGGCAGTTGAACTGGCCGGAACGCTACGATCCGCTCGCCGACGCCCGCGCTGCGGATGTCGACGCGCCCGCGATCCTCGCCTCGATGGCCGGGGCCGCCGCCGAAGCCGCCGAGGCGATGCCGCGCCATGAGGCATGGATCGACCGCTTCTGCCGCGCCGGAGGAACGCCGTGACCGTGCTGTTCGACTATTTCCGCTCCTCGGCCAGCTACCGCGTCCGGATCGCGCTGAACCTCAAGGGCGTGGATTATGAGCGCGTACCCGTCCCCCTCCTGGAAGGTGCCCACCGCGAGGAATCGTACCGGGCGCGCAACCCGCAGGGCCTGGTGCCGACGCTGGAGATCGACGGCCATCGCCTGAGCCAGAGCCTGGCGATCATCGACTATCTCGACTCGACGCGGCCCGAGCCGCCGCTTCTGCCGAAGGACCCCGCCGATGCCGCCCACGTGCGCGCGCTCGCCCTCGCCATCGCCTGCGACATCCACCCGCTCAACAACCTCCGGGTTCTGAAGCATCTCTCCGCCCCGCTGGGGCAGCCGGAGGAAGTGCGCGGCCAATGGGCGCGGCACTGGATCCTCGAAGGCTTCGCGGCCCTGGAAGCCATGGCAGCCTCTCGTGCCGGCCGCTTCCTCTTCGGCGATACGCCCACGCTGGCCGACATCTGCCTCGTCCCGCAGATGTACAACGCCCGCCGGGTCGAGACTCCGCTGGACGCCTTCCCGACCCTCACCCGCGCCGATGCCGAAGCCTGCGCGCTGGAGGCCTTCGCGGCGGCGCATCCGGACGCTATAGCGTCCGCCACATAAAGGAGAGGCGCGATGGGCAGAGTCGAGGCGATCGGTCAGAATATGGCGGAGCTGGCGCCGCTCCAGTCGGTCGACATCCCCTCCCTCAAGGGGAAGGTCTCCGAGGAGGAATGGAAGATCCGCGTCGACCTCGCCGCCGCCTACCGGCTCGTCGCGCATTATGGCTGGGACGACCTCATCTTCACCCACCTCTCCGCGCGCATTCCCGGGCCGGAGCACCATTTCCTGCTCAACCCGTACAACCTCATGTTCGAGGAAGTGACCGCTTCCAGCCTGGTGAAAGTCGACCTCAACGGCCACCCGGTCGAGCCCTCGCCCTTCATCACCAACCCGGCCGGCTTCACCATCCACTCGGCGGTGCACATGGCGCGCGAGGACGCGCATGCGGTGATGCACCTCCACACGCCGCACGGCCAGGCGGTCTCCGCCCATGGCGAGGGCCTGCTGCCGCTCACCCAGACCGCGATGCTGATCCGCGGCGAAGTCGCCTATCACGATTATGAAGGCGTCGCCGTCGACCTCGACGAGCGCGAGCGGATCGTCGCCGATCTCGGCGACAAGGGCGCGATGCTGCTCCGCAACCACGGCACGCTCACCGTCGGCGAGACGGTCGGCGAGGCGTTCGTGAAGATGTACTTCCTCGAGCGCGCCTGCGAGGCCCAGATCCTCGCTCTCTCCGCCGGCGAAGGCAATCTCAACAACCCGCCCCAGGGCGCCCCCGAAGTGACCGCCCAGCAGGGCAAGGTGGGGCTGAAGATGGCCGCGGGGGCGCTGGCCTGGCCGGCGTTGCTGAGGAAGACCTATCGCCTGGACCCGAGCTTCGCGACGTAAGAGAAATCCTCCCTGTCGCCGCAGGCGATGGGGAGGGGGACCACGCGAAGCGTGGTGGAGGGGCCATGCGCGGCACGACGAAAGCCACGGTAGCGAAGGCGAGGGCCCTTCGGCGCACAATGTCGCCGCCCGAGGTCAGGCTATGGACGATCCTTCGCCGCCAAGCCCTGGGCGTCAAATTCCGCCACCAGCATCCGATCGGGCCCTATTCCCTGGATTTCTACGCACCTGCCCTGAAGCTTTGCATCGAGGTCGACGGCGCAGTTCATGGGATGGGCGACAATCCGGAGCGGGACGAGCGGCGGGATGCGTGGGTGTTGGGAAGAGGGATCCGGACGATCCGGATTCCGGCCGAGGAGGTGATGCGGAATCTGGAGGGGGTTTACCAACTCATTTTACAGGGAGGATAGGGTCATCGATCACCCCTGATACCAATCCCTCCGCAGCCTCCTCGCCGCCGCGAAATACAGCGCCGCCGAGAGGAGGTAGAAGACCAACCCGTAGAGGATCGAATAGCGCAGCGAGTCCTCGCCGTGGGCGGCTTTCATCGAATCGGACATAAAGCCCAGGAAGTAGATGCCGAAGCCGATGCCGATCAAATTGTTGATGAACAGGAAGCTCGCGGACGCGGTCGCGCGCATGTTGGGGGCGACGATGTGCTGGACTGCGGCGATGATCGGGCCGAGCCAGGCCAAAGCGAGCATCTGGCCGATTGTGAAGAAGACCCATGCCACCGCGTGCGAGGGCACGAACAGGCCGGCGGCGAAGCAGGGCGCGGCGATCAGGAAGCAGATTGCCGGGATTCGCGCGTAGGAGCCGGGGTCGCCGGGGCCGGTGCGGTCGGCAAACCAGCCGCCGAGGAAGGTGCCGGCCCCTCCGCCGACCAGCACGATCGAGCCGTAATACCAGCCGACCTCAGTGAGGCTGAGGCCGAAGCTGCGGCTGAAGAAGCTCGGCAGCCAGAAGATCAGGCCGTAGCCGAGGATCGAGCCCGAGGCGGCGCCGAAGGCGAGCAGCCAGAAAGCGGGCCGGGAGGCGAGGGCTCCGACGACGGTGAGGAAGGGCGGGGCGGGCTCGCCGGCGCTTCCGTCGGCGCTGTCATGGCCGCCGCGGACCGGCTCGCGGATGAACAGCTTGACCGCCAGCGCCGCGGGCAGGCCGGCCAGGCCGACGATCATGAAGGCCGAGCGCCAATCGAGATGGCTGGCAAGCCAACCGCCGAAGAAGACGCCGAGTGCTGAACCGATCGGGATTCCGAGCGAGAAGAGAGCCAGCGCCCGCGCCCGCCGTTCCCGCGGATAATAGTCCGAGATGAGTGCGTAGGAGGGGGCGACTCCGCCCGCCTCGCCGATGCCGACGCCCATCCGGGCGAGGAAGAGCTGCCAGAAATTCTGTGCGAAGCCGCAGGCCGCGGTGAAGGCGCTCCACAAAGCGACCGAGACCGCGATGATGTTGACCCGGCTCTTCCTGTCGGCGAGCCAGGCGATCGGGATCGCCAGCCCCGAGTAGAAGAGGGCGAAGGCGATCCCGCCCATCAGTCCGAGCTGCTTGTCGGTGAGGCCGAGCTCGGCTTTGATCGGCACGGCGAGGACGCCGATGATCTGCCGGTCGATGAAGTTGAAGATATAAGCGAGGAGCAGGATGAGGAGGACCTTGCCTCCGCCCGATGCCCGGTCGTTCCTGCTCCCCGCCATAATCACCCTTACTAGGGTTCGGACCCAATACCGGCAATGGCCAGGATCGTCCGGAGAAGGGCACCGGCAAGAAGCGGTGCGCAGGGCGGGCTGGTTGCCCGCTCAAGCGCTGCGACGTAGCCGGTGCCCTTCTCCGGACGACCGCGAAGCGGCGCGGCGGAGAGGCGGCCAGGGCGGGGCCCCCACAAAGTAGTACTTTGTGGGGAACCCCTCCGTCGTTGCTCGTCGGTCACGATGCGACAGCATCGCTCCCTCCTCGCGCCTAGCCCTGACCACCTCTCCGCCACGTCATGGCCGTTGTCGGTATTGAGTCCGGACCCTTAAAAGTTGAGCCCGAGGCTGACGAACACCTGCCGCGGGTTGCCGTAGAAGGCGGTCAGAGTGCCTTCCTTGCCGAGCGACGGGATGAACCGTCCGTTCGGCGCGGTCAGCAGCGCACCCGTCACCGGATCGGCGGCGAGGAAGACATAGCCCGACGTCTTATACTGCTTGTCGAGCAGATTCTTGCCGTGGAGGCCGATCGTCCAGCGGTCGTCGGCCGAGCGGTAAACGAGGCTGGCGTCCCACAGGGCATAGCCCTTCTGGTCGATATAGGGGTTCGGGATCTCGAACTGGTAGGTCTTGCTCCGGTAGGAGACGGTGGTGTTGAAGTTCAGATTCCCGTCGCCCATCGGCGTGTCGTAGTTGAGCGAGCCGCTGGCGGTCCACTTGGGCGTGTTCTGGACCTGGCGGAACGCCGCGACGTCGGTCGGCTTGGCCGCGATGTTGGTGATATACTCGCGGAACTTGGCGTCGATATAGCCGAGGCTGCCCGACAGGGTCAGCTGGTCGCCCGTGTTGATCATGTCGCGCGCGACCTTGGCGCTGGTTTCGAACTCGACGCCCTGGAAGCGCGCCTTGCCGGCGTTGGTGGTCACGCCGCAGAAGGTCTGGATTCCGCCGACCGTGCAGCCCGACGAGCCCGGGATCTGGACGTCGGTATAATCGGCGCGGAACAGTGCAACCGCGAGGTTCAGGCGGCGGTCGAGGAGCGAGGCCTTGTAGCCCACTTCGTAGCTGTCGACCGTCTCCGGATCGAAGCCGAGGAAGTCGGGGACCTCGTCCTGGTCCTTCACCCCGTTGTGGTTCAAATCGGGCGCGTTGACGCCGACTCCGCGCGGATCGAAGCCGCCGCCCTTGAAGCCCTTCGAGTAGGACACGTAGAGGTTCTGCCCCTCGGCCGGCTTGAAGCTCAGCGACGCGCGCGGCGTGAACTTGCTGAAGGAGCGCTTGCCGTGGAAGTTGGTGCTCGGCGCTCCGAACGGAATGCCGAGGCCGCCGAACAGGGTCGAGCCGCCGCCGAGATAGTTTTGGCGAAGGATGGTCGCTTCGCGATCGTCCCAGGTGTAGCGGCCGCCGACCGACACGCTGAACATCTGGCTGAAGTCGTAGGTGAAGTCGCCGAACACCGCGAAGGTCTCGGTATCGGCCTCGGCATTGGTGAAGGCCGAGAAGCCCGGCGAGGTGGTGAACAGGCGGACGTCGAACGGCGTCTTGGCGGTGGCGTCGAGATAATAGCCGCCGATCAGGCCGTTGAAGCCGCCGCTGTGGACGAGGACCTGAAGCTCCTGGCTCAGCTGCTTGTTGTTATACTCGCCGGCGACGTCGAGATCGGCGGCTGGGAGCGCGTCGAAATCGATCGGGGTCGTGCTGTCGTCCTTGCGGAAGGCGGTGATGGAACGGACCGTCACCATCTCGGAAAGGTTCAGTTCGCCGAACAGCGACACCCCGTAAGACTTCACATGCTGCGGGGGCACGATCAGGCCGCCGCGCGTGTCGTAGACGTTGTCGAGGACCGGCGCGCCCGAAGCGTAGCCGGGGATCAGCCTATGGCCGCCGCGGGCGTTGCTCTTGTCGTCCGTGTAATCGGCCGAGAGGCGGACGAAGACGTTGCGGTCGTTATTGACCTCGGCCGACAGCCGCGCGGCCCAGATGTCCTTGTTGTAATTCTCGTCGCCCGTGGTGAGGTTGTCGCCGAAGCCGCCGCGCGACAGCCGCGCCACCGAGCCGCCGAAGCGCAGCGTGCCGTCGCCGACCGGGGTGCTCGCGGAGACGACCCCGTCCGCCTGCTTGTAGGTGCCGAGATTGGCGCGGAGGTGGAGCTGCGGGTCGCGCGAGATGCGCCGGGTGACGTATTTCACCGCGCCGCCGATCGTGTTGCGGCCGTAGAGCGTGCCCTGCGGTCCGCGAAGCACCTCGATCCGCTCGACATCGTAAATGTCGAGGACGGCGGCCTGCGGGCGGTTCAGGTAAACGTCGTCGAGATAGATGCCGACGCCCTGCTCGAAGCCGGCGACCGGGTCCTGCTGGCCGACGCCGCGGATGAAGGCGGAGAGGGTGGAGTTGGTGCCGCGCGACGTCTCGAGCGTGACGTTCGGGGTGGTGTCGGCGATGTCGGTGATGTCGAGCGCGCCCTGGGTCTCCAGCGCCTCGCCGCTATAAGCGGTGACGGCGATCGGAACATTGACCAGGCTCTCCGCGCGGCGGCGGGCGGTGACGACGATGTCGCCATCGTCGGTCCCCGCGGAATCGTCGGCGGCTGTGGTCGTCGCGTCGTTGGCGGCTGCAGCCTGGGCCTCTTCGGTCTGGGCGTAGAGCGGCGCTGCCGCGGTGAGTGCGGCGAGGGCGGTGCCCAGCCGAAGGATGGTCGTCAGTCGGTTGCTGGCCATGGGTTTTCTCCTGTTCAAGCTGTGGTCTGGGGTTCGCGCACGCGCGGCAGGCTGGCCGCGAATTCCTGGATGGTGTCGTTGAAGAGATTCACTTGCTCGAGGTGCGGGCTGTGGCCGGAGCGGTCGAAGGCGACCGCCCGCGCATCGGTTATGGCGCCGACGAGATGGGCGGCAGTCTCGGGCCCGTAGAGGTGGCTGTGGACTCCGTGGGCGATCAGCACCGGCTGGCGGATTCGGCCGAGCAGGGGACGGAAATCCTCCTCGACCAGCGACTGCCAGAGGGCGCCGATCGCGGCGGGGTCGTTGCGCTGGAATTCGGCGACGGCGAAGTCGGCGACCCGACGCCCCTCGCCCGCGGGCGGCTGGGCGACGATCGCCGAGCCGGCGGCGGCTGCGAAGGACTGGAAGTCGTCGCGGATCGCCTGGCTTCGCGCGGCGCAATGCTCTTCGGAAAGGCCGAGCGTCCAGCCGTCGTCGTTCAGCACCCGGGCGGTCATGTCCACCACCACGCCGCCGGCGAAGCGGCCGGACTCGGGCCCCGTGAGCAGGTGGAAGAGGACCGAGGCGCCGAGCGACCAGCCGACGACGATCGCGTCCTCCAGATCGAGGTGGCGGGCGAGCTCGGCAACGTCCTCGGCGAGCCGGGCGACGTTCAAGCCCTCGCTGCTGCGCGACTGGCCGTGGCCGCGAAGGTCGATGGCGATCAGCCGGAATGCGGAGGCGAGGGGCTGCTGCCGCTCGAAAAAGCCACGATGCGCCATAAGCCCGTGCAGGAGCACGAGCGGACGGCCTTCGCCCTCGTCGTCAAATGCGATGGATGCGCCGTCGGATGCGCGAAACTGCACTGATACCCCTCCCCCGTCGCCGCGCGTTCCTGTTCGGAATCTGGTTCGGCTCGACCGCGGCTAGTGCCTTAAAGTGAAAGTTGAGTCAACGTTCAACTTCGCGCTTGCCCTTGCTCCAAGCTGAAAAGCGGTTCACCTTTCCCGGCGGGGAGAATGCATGTCCTATCTGAGCCAGGCCGCCGCATCCGGGGAGAAGGAGCCGCGCACCGAGAGGGGGCGCAAGACGCTCCGCCGGCTGCTCGAGGCGGCTGCGGCGGAGTTCGGCGAGCGCGGCTATCATGAGGCGGCGATCAACGGCATCACCGTCCGCGCCGGCGTCGCATTGGGCACCTTCTACACCTATTTCGAGAGCAAGGAGGAAGTGTTCCGGGCGCTGGTCCGCGATATGAGCCGGGCGACCCGCGCCCATGTCGCCGAGGCGGTCAAGGGCGCGCCCGACCGCCTGGCCGCCGAGCGCACCGGCCTCGCCGCCTTCATCGCCTTCACCCGCCGCCACCCCGAGCTGTACCGGATCATCGAGGAGGCGCAGTTCGTCGCCGAGGATGTTTACCGGGAGCATTATCTGAGCTTCGTCGAAGCCTATCGCCGGAACCTCGCCGCGGCGCGGGGGCGGGGGCAGATCGCGGACGGCGCGCGGGGCGAGGAGGGCGACGAGACGCGGGCCTGGGCCCTCATCGGGATGAGCGTGTTCCTCGGCATGCGCTACGGCCTGTGGCGCGAGGACATGGCGCCGGAGGATGTCGCGGACGTCGCGATCGACCTGGTCTCCGAAGGCCTGAGGACCAGGTGATGGCGCTCGGCGGCGACCTTCCCGACCTGATCGCCCGGCGGGCCGACCTGACGCCCGACGCCGTCGCGCTGGAGGAGGCGGCCGGCGGGCGCGTGCTGAGCTATGCCGAACTCGACCGGCGGGCGGGGTGCGCTGCGTCGGTGCTTGCCGACCGCGGGGTGGGCGAGGGCGACCGGGTCGCGATCCTCTGCCGGAACCGAATCGCTTTCTGGGAGCTGCTCTTCGCCTGCGCCAAGCTGGGTGCGATCCTGGTGCCGCTCAACTGGCGGATGCCGCCGGCGGAGCTTGCCGCTCTGGTTGCCGACTGCAGCCCCGTGCTGCTCGTGTGCGGCGGCGAGGACGAGCGCGCGGCTTCCGCGCTGCCGGTGCCGCCGCTGCGTCTCGACGGGGAATATGAGGCGCTGCTCGCCCGGGCAGAGCCGCTTGTCGGCCGCACCGAATGGCCCGGCGGCGGCATCTGGTATCTGCTCTACACGTCGGGGACGACCGGGCGGCCGAAGGGGGTGATCTACACCTACCGGATGGCGCTCGCGAACCATGTCAACATCGCCGCCGCGACCGGCCTCACCGCAAGCGACACGACGCTCAACTTCCTGCCGCACTTCCACACCGCCGGGATCAATCTCCACAGCCTTCCCACCCTGTTCGCCGGCGGGCGGGTGCTGATCCTGCCCGGCTTCGAGGCGGAGGCGGTGATCGGCCTGATCGAGGCGGGCGAGGTGGACGCCTTCTTCGCGGTGCCGACCGTATATCATGCTTTGGTCGAGCATCCCCGCTTCGGCGCCGCCGTCCTCGCAGGACGCGTGCGCCACTGGGGCTGCGGAGGAGCGCCTCTGTCGGAAGGCGTGCTCGCCGCGGCGCGCGGGGCGGGGGTGGCGCTGTGCAACGGCATGGGCATGACCGAGACCGGCCCGACGATGTTCCTCCAGCACCCGTCCGACTGCCTCGACCGGCCGGGAAGCGTGGGCAAGCCGCAGCTCCTCTGCCGCGCGCGAATCGTCGACGAGGCACTTCGCGATGTGCCTAGGGGCGAGGTCGGCGAGCTGCTCTTCGCGGGCCCGGGGATCACGCCCGGCTATTGGATGAATGCGGAGGCGACCCGCACCGCCTTCACCGCCGACGGCTGGCTCCGCTCGGGTGACCTTGGCCGGCAGGATGAGGCAGGCTTCTTCTACGTGGCGGGGCGGCGGAAGGAGATGTTCATCTCGGGCGGGGAGAATGTCTATCCGGCCGAGGTCGAGAACGTCCTCGCCGCGCACCCCGCCATTATCGAGGCGGCCGTGGTAGGGGCTCCGGACGCCCGTTGGGGCGAGGTGGGCCGCGCCTTCGTCCAGGTCGCTGATGGGGCCGCGGCGCCGGACGCCGCCCAGCTCGACGCCTTCTGCCGCGCCCGCCTCGCCGCCTACAAGGTGCCGCGGAGCTTCGCGGTCGTCGCCGACTTCCCGCGCACCGCGGCGGGCAAGGTGCAGAAGCACCTGCTTCCGCTCGCCGAACAGGCGGAGGAGGAGCGGCTCGCCCCTGCTCGCTAGCCCGCCGCCGCGCCGCGTGCCAAGGAGGCGGCGGCGATTCGAACCGGAGGCGATTGGCGCAAATGACCGACATCGATGAGATCCCGGCAATCGTCGATTCGCTGTGCGAGCTCTACGACGAGTCGGTTGCAGCCCTCCGCTCGGCCCTCGCCCGTTACCTCACCTCCGGCGAGCGGCCGGATCCGGCGGCCCGGGCCGACGGGCTGTTCGCCTACCCCGAGCTTCGCATCGATTACGGCTCCGACAGCCCGGCGCATTTCCCGCGGCGCGCCTTCGGGCACCTCAATCAGCCCGGCCGCTACGCGACCAGCATCGCCCGACCGCGTCAGTTCCGCAAATATCTCACCGAGCAGCTCGAATTTCTGATCCGCGACTATCAGGTCGAGGTCAGCGTCGGCAGCTCGGCCAGCGAAATCCCTTACCCTTACGTTCTGGACGGGACCGACGACCTCCGCCTCGACGGCGCCCATGCCGCGGACCTCAGCCGCTGGTTCCCCACGACCGAGCTCGCCCATATCGGCGACGAGATCGCCGACGGCGCCTGGGATTATACGCGGCACCCCGCCCGCCCCCTCGCCCTCTTCGACGGGCCTCGGGTCGATTTCAGCCTGGCGCGGCTCCGCCACTATACCGGCACCCCGGTCGAGCACACCCAGCGCTATCTGCTGTTCACCAACTATGTCCGCTATGTCGACGAGTTCGTGCGCTGGGCCGCCGACGAGCTTCGCCGCGAGGACTCGCCTTATGAGGCGCTGTCGGCCCCGGGCGGCGTGTTCGTCACCGCCGAGACCGAGGATGCAGTGGCCGAGGTGGCGGCGGGGAGCTGGCGCAAGGTGCAGATGCCGGCTTACCATCTGATCGCTCCGAACGGCGGCGGGATCACGCTCGTGAACATCGGCGTCGGGCCGTCCAACGCCAAGACGATCTGCGACCATCTCGCCGTCCTGCGGCCGGAAGTGTGGCTGATGATCGGCCATTGCGGCGGCCTGAGGCCCAGCCAGACGATCGGCGACTATGTCCTCGCCCATGCTTATCTGCGCGACGACCATGTGCTCGACGGAATCCTGCCCGTCGAAATCCCGATCCCGCCGATTGCCGAGATCCAGCAGGCGCTCTACGGCGCCGCCGCCGAGGTCACGGGCGAGGAGCCGCAGGCGCTGAAGCGCCGGCTTCGCACCGGCACCGTCGTCACCACCGACGACCGCAACTGGGAGCTTCGCTACCAAAGCTCGGCGCTGCGCTTCAACCAGTCGCGCGCGGTCGCGATCGACATGGAATCGGCGACGGTGGCGGCGCAGGGCTACCGCTTCCGGGTCCCCTACGGCACCCTGCTCTGCGTCTCCGACAAGCCCTTGCACGGCGAGATCAAGCTCCCCGGCCAGGCCAACGCATTCTACGAACGCGCGATCAGCCAGCACCTCCGCATCGGAATCGAGACCCTGCGAATCCTGAAGCGCGAAGGCGCCAAGCTCCACTCGCGCAAGCTCCGCAGCTTCGACGAGCCTCCGTTCCGGTAGGGTCACTGCCCGTCATTGCGAGCGAAGCGAAGAGTTGTCAGGCCCGCCGTGCCCCCGGCATGGCTGCGAACTGCCGGGGGCAGTTCGCACCTGACAACTCCAGTGCGGCCCCCGAGGCCCGTGGATTGCCGCGTCGCTTCGCTCCTCGCAATGACGGTTTGAATTAACCCGGCGTGCGGTTCTCCACCCGGCCAAGCGCGGGGAGGGGCAGGGTCGAAGCCGCCGCGATATATGCTTCCAGGGCATCGAGGTCCGACCCGACGGTGGCGCTGTCCGTGCCTTCTCCGAAGACCGTGAAATTGTCGCCTCCGCCGGCGAGGAAGCTGTTCGTCGCTACCCGGTAGACTGCATCGTCCGTGACCGGAGCGCCTCCGATAGTGAGCAGCACGATCCGCTGCCCGGCCGGCTTGGACAAATCGTAGGCGAAGCGGAGGCCTTGCGAGGGGGAGAGGACGTTCGGCGCCTCGGCGGTGTTGGAGCCGCTGGCGAATTGCTGCTCCAGGACGGCGCGGAGCTGCTTTCCCGTCAAGCTCTTCACCACCACCGTGTTCGCGAAGGGCTGGGCGGCGAAGAGCTGGCCGAAGCCGAGGCTCCCGCCGTCCCCCGGAACGAGATCGGCGCGCATGCCGCCCGAGTTCATCAGCGCGACCTGGGCGCCGGCTGCACGGCCCGCGGAGCGTTGGGCATCGGCGATGAGATTGCCGAGAACGCTCTCATGGTTCGAATCCACCGTTCGAAGCGCCGGACCGGCAAGCCGCCCGACGGGCCGCGCCGCGACCGGCCCGGCGGCGGCGGCGTAGCGCGCGACCAGCGAAGCGATCCTGGCGTCGGCCGGGTAGGCGGGGACGGCATTGCTGAGCGGCACGTCGCCCTTCGCGCCCCTGAACGCCTCCCCCTGCACGATGATGTTGTCGGCGTGCTTGGCGACCACCCGTCCCGCGACGGGATCGATCGAGAGCGTGATGTCGGTGAGGAGGGTGCCGTAGCGGCCGGCGCTGGTCAGCAGGAAGTTGCGCGACGCATTGATCCGCGAATAGTCGCAGACATAGGCTTCATGGGTATGGCCGGAGACGACCACGTCCACCGCCGGATCGAGCCGCTCGAGGATCGGCAGCAGGTCGCCGGTGAGGGCGCAGCTCTGGTCGTTATAGCCGAGCTTGTTGTTCACCCCCTGGTGGATGAGCACGACGATCGCGTCGGCACCCTCGGCCTTGAGCCTGGGGATGAGCGCATTCACCGTCTCGGCCTCGTCGCGGAAGTGGAGCCCCGCCGTCGCGGTCCCGGCGACCATGGTCGGCGTTTCCTTGAGCGGCATTCCGATCACCGCGACCTTCACCTGGCGGGCACCCTCGCCGAAGCTGCGGATCGCATAAGCCGGGAAGAGGGTGCCGCCGCCCGCGGTTTCGACATTGGCGGCGAGATAGCCGAAGCGCGCCCCGGCGAAGGGCTCCAGAGCGCAGGGCTTGCGCGACGTGTAGACCGCGCAGCCGCCCTTCTGCATGCGCAGCAGCTCGGCGCTGCCCCGGTCGAATTCGTGATTGCCGACGGCGGTGTAATCGAGGCCGATGAGGTTCAGCGCCGCGACGCTCGGCTCGTCGAGGAACAAAGCCGAGACGAGGGGTGAGGCGCCGATCAGGTCCCCGGCGGCGACGACCATCGTGTGGGGGCTGCGCGCCCTGAGGCTCGCGACCGCGGAGGCGAGATAAGCGGCGCCGCCGGCCGGTACCTGCACCGCATTGGGCCCGGGGCCCGGATAGTCGATCGCGCTTTTGGGCGGCTCGAGATTGCCGTGGAAGTCGTTGAGCGCGATCAGCTGCACCTCGACCGGACCCCGCTCCGCCGGCACCGTTGCGCAACCCGCCAGCGCAAGCGCCGCAGCCAAACCCATCAAACGCATTCGAATCATCCCTCCCCTTGGCGGGGCTCTAGGCAGGCCCGCCGCCGCTTTCTATGAGCGCCCTCATGACCAGTGAAGACCCCCTCGTCCAGCGCGCCCGTGAAGCAGCGCTTCAGGCTTACGCCCCTTATTCCGGGTTCAGCGTGGGCTGCGCGGTGGAATCGGTCGACGGCGAGGTGGCGGTCGGCGCCAATATGGAGAATGCCTGCTACCGCCTCGGCGTCTGCGCCGAGCTTGCCGCGCTGACCGCCGCCCAGCAGGCGTTCGGGATCAAGGCGATAAAGCGGATCGCAGTGGCCGGCGGCCATGTCGGCGGCGACGGCCATCTGGCCGGGGGGAGCCTCGTCACCTCCTGCGGCGGCTGCCGCCAGTCGATCCTCGAAGCCGCCCAGGCCGGCGGGAGGGACATCGAAGTGATCTCCTCCAACGGCGACGGTACCGAGACCCTCGCCATCCCGATCTCCGACCTCATCCCCTACGGCTTCGGCCCCGCGAATTTGAAGGACGCCGGCTAGTCCTCCCCGCGCGGAGCGGGGGGAGGGGGACCACCCGAAGGGTGGTGGAGGGGTAAGTGTCGCGGCGTGGGTGGTTCTCGCAAGAACCTCGAAGGCTTCTGCCTTCTACCCCTCCACCCCGCTTCGCGGGGTCCCCCTCCCCATCTCCGATGGGGAGGATTTTACGCGAGCTTGATCTCTCTCAGGCGCTGCAGGAGGAAATCGTGGGCGGTGATTGGGTCGGGGTAGTGGTTGGGGCGGTCTTCGGAGACGCAGCTTGGGAGGGTTTCGATCAGGAAATCGGGGCGGAAGTGGAGGAAGAAGGGCATCGAGTAGCGCGAATGGCCGCGGCGCTCGGGCGGCGGGTTCACCACCCGGTGCGAGGTGGATTTCAGGACATTGTTGGTCAGGCGCTGGAGCATGTCGCCGATGTTGACGACCAGCTCGCCTTCCTTCGGAGAGACCGGCAGCCACTGGCCGTCGCGGTCGAGGAGCTGGAGGCCGGCTTCCTCGGCGCCGAGGAGGAGGGTGATGGTGTTGATGTCCTCATGCGCGCCCGCGCGGACATTGGGCCCGTCGCCCGGCACCGGCGGGTAATGGAGCAGGCGGAGCACGGAATTGCCCTCGCGCACCGTGTCCTCGAAGAAGTTGGGCGCCAGGCCGAGGTGTCGGGCGATTGCAGCGAGGATGCGCAGGCCCGCTTTGTCGAAGGCGGCGAAGAGTTCGAGGAAGGTGTCGCGGAACGACTGCACTTCCTCGGGCCAGACGTTGGGGGCCATCACGTCCGAGAAGCGGTGGCCCTCGGGCAGCTCCCTCCCGACGTGCCAGAATTCCTTCAGATCGTAGGCGGTCGCGCCCTTGGCGGTTTCGATGCCGAACGGGGTGTAGCCGCGCGCGCCGCCGCCGCCGGCGATGTGGTAGCCGCGCTTCACGTCTTCCGGCAGCGCGAAAAAGGCTTTTGCTTTCTCCTCGGCGCGGGCGATGAGGTCGGCGGAAATGCCGTGGTCGGCGATGATCGCGAAGCCGTAGCGCTCGAAGGATCCGCCGATCTCCTCCGCGAAGGCTTCGGGATCGGAATCGGCGGCGGCGAGGGAGACGGAAGTGAGGGTGTCGGTCATGAGCCGCCCTTATATCCAAGGAGATCAGACGGGAAGGAGGAGTCCGGCGAGCGCGGCGCTCATCAGATTGGCGAGGGAGCCGGCGATCAGCGCCTTGACCCCGAGCCGGGCGATCACCGGCCGCTGGGTGGGGGCGAGGCCGCCGGTCACCGCCATCTGGATCGCGATCGAGCTGAAATTAGCGAAACCGCACAATGCGAAGGTGACGATCGCGCGGCTGCGATCGGAGAGGGCCGGGCCCATCTGGCCGAGGTCGATGAAGGCGACGAATTCATTGAGGACCAGCTTGGTCCCGAACAGGCCGCCGGCGGCGCCCGCCTCGTTCCAGGGGACTCCGATCAGATACATGATCGGCTGGAAGATATAGCCGACCAGCCGCTGGAAGCTGAGATCGGGAAGGCCGACCCAATTCCCGAAGCCGGCGAGAAGCCCGTTGGCGAGCGCGACCAAAGCGACGAAGGCGAGCACCATCGCGCCGACCGCGACGGCGAGGCGGACTCCGGTCTGCGCGCCCTGAGCGGCGGCCATGATCACATTGGCGGGGCGCTCGCCCTCCTCGAACGTCTCGGCGAGCTCGACCTTCTCCTGCGATTCGTTGTCGCCGAGCGGAAGCTCCGCCTCGCGGACCGGCTCGTCGGGCATCATCATCTTGGCCATCAATATGCCGCCCGGGGCCGACATGAAGGCGGCGGCGAGGAGGTAAGGGAGGGCCTGCGGGCCGAGCAGCACCGCATAGGCGGCGAGGATGGTCCCGGCGACTCCGGCCATTCCGACGACCATGACGGTGAACAGCTGCGCCGGGGTGAGAGCGGCGAGATAGGGGCGGATGACGAGCGGCGATTCGCTCTGGCCGACGAAGATGTTAGCCGCGCCGCACAGCGATTCGACCCGGCTGATCCCGGTGATCCAGCCGATCGCTCCGCCGACCCAGCGCACGACGCGCTGCATGATCCCGAAATAATAGAGCACGGCGACGAGGGCTGCGAAGAAGATGATCACCGGCAGTGCGCCGAGCGCGAAGGTGTTGGCGAGCGGGTTGGTGGCGGTGGGGCCGAACAGGAATTCGGTGCCCTTGTTGGCGTATCCGAGGAGGTTCGCGACGCCGCGCGCCATCGCCTCGATGCCGAGCTTGCCCCATGTCGAATAGAGGACGAGCACCGCCATCCCCGCCTGGAGCGCGAAGGCGGCGCCGACCACGCGGGGGCGGATTGCGCGCTTGTTCGACGACAGGAGGAAGGCGATCACCAGGATCGCGGCCATCCCGGCCAGGCTCATCAGGACCCTGTTCATTCCCCCCGCTCCTTAATCACCACACCATCCTGCGCTCGCCCGCCCCGGCGGCTTCGGTTAGCTTGTCCAGCACCTCCCCGATGGAGTCGGCGACGATCAGCTGCTGCCGCCGCGCCGGTGACATGAACCCGCTCATCGTGGCCGTATCGAGGAAGCCGATCAAGCCGTCCCAGAAGCCCGAGACGTTGAGCAGTGAGAAAGGCTTGGCGTGATAGCCGAGCGCGTTCCACGTCCAGGCCTCGAACAATTCGTCGAACGTGCCGATTCCGCCCGGGAGCGCGACGAAGGCGTCGGTGAGCTCGGTCATCTTCGCCTTGCGCTCGTGCATATTGTCGACGACGTGGAGTTCGGTGAGGCCGCGATGGGCGACTTCGAGGTCGGTCAGCGCCTGCGGGATTACCCCGAACGCTTCGCCGCCCGCGCCCAGCACCGCATCGGCGACGACGCCCATCAGGCCGAGCTTGCCGCCGCCATAGACGAGGCCGATCCCCCGCCGCGCCATCTCCTCGCCGAGCGCTCGGGCGGTGTCGGCGAAGGCCGGGTCGGTGCCCATGCTTGAGCCGCAATAGACGGCGAGGCGCTTCATAACGGAGTTCCCGCAAATAACCCTCTCCCCGCGGGGGAGAGGGTAGGGTGAGGGGGTTCGGCGGCGGAGGGTAGTCTCGGAGTCAGAACCCCCTCACCCCAACCCTCTCCCCCATGGGGAGAGGGGGTAGGTGGTGCCAGGCGCTTCATGCCACGAGCTTTCTTAGGTCCGCTTCGGGGCGGGCGCCGAAGTGGGAGATGATTTCGGCGGCGGCGAGGGAGCCGAGGCGCAGGCTGTCTTCCAGGCTTCGGCCCTGGGCCTGGCCGAACAGGAAGCCGGCCGCGAACAGGTCGCCCGCGCCGGTGGTGTCGACGACCTTGTCGACCCACTCGGCCGGAACTGCGACCCGGCGGCCGCGCTCGAGGGCGATTGCGCCGCGCTCGCTGCAGGTGACGACGAGGAGCGGCACCCGATCGGCGAAGGCGGCGAGGGCGGAATCGGGGTCGCTCTCGTCGGAGAGGGCCATGATCTCCATTTCATTGGCGAAGAGGAGGTCGACCGAGCCGTCGGCGATCAGCTTCAGCAGGCTGTCGCGGCGCTTGGCGATGCAGGCGATGTCGGAGAGGGTGACCGCGACCTTCCCCCCCGCGCTCCGGGCGATCCGGATCGCCTCCAGCATCGCTGCGCGCGGGCCGTCCGGGACCCACAGATAGGCTTCGAGATAGAGGATGGCTGCGCTTCGGATCTGCTCGGCGTCGAGCGCTTTGGCGGAGAGCTGGTGGGAGGCGCCGGCAAAGGTGTTCATCGTCCGCTGGCCGTCGGGGGTGACCAGGATCAGGCAGCGCCCGGTCGGCTCGTCGGTCGCGATCGGGGGCGTGCGATATTCGACTCCGAGGGCGCGGATGTCGTGGGCGAAGATCTCGCCGAGCTGGTCCTTGGCGACCTGGCCGATGAAGCCGGCCCGGCCGCCCATCGCGGCGATTCCGGCCATGGTGTTCGCCGCCGATCCGCCGCTGGTCTCGCGCGCCTGGCTCATCCGTCCGTAAAGCCTTTTGGCCTCGGCAGCGTCGATCAGCCGCATCGAGCCTTTGGGAAGGCCCTCTTCGGTGAGGAAGCTGTCTTCGGCAGTGGCGATGACGTCGACAATGGCATCGCCGATTGCGAGGACGTCCAGGCTTGGGTGAGTCACGGGCGGGACTGATGGCCGCAAAGGGCCGCGACGGAAAGCCCTTTTTGCACGGCTGGAAAGCGGTTAGGCAACGCCATGGACACCAATGCCGCCCCCGCAAGCGCCCCAGCGCTCTCCCGCTCGCTCTTCGCTTTCTCGATCTTTTACGGGGGCATGGTCTGCATCGCGGGCGTCCTCGGCAACAAGCAGGTCGACCTGGGGCCGCTCGCGGTCGAGGCGGGAATCTTCGCCTTCCTGCTGCTGGTGGTCACCTCGAGCGCGGTTGCCGAGCTGTTCGACCGGGCGACGGCGAACCGGCTGGTGGTGATCGGCTTCGTGCCGCTGATCGTGTCGCTCCTGCTCTCCGAGCTGGTGCTTGCGCTGCCGGCCGCCGAGGCGATGCAGCCCGAGAGGCTGCGGGCCTTCGAGACCGTCATGGGCTCGACTCCGCGGATCTGGCTCGGCGGGATCGTCGCCTACGGCACCTCGCAGCTCCTCAATGTCACCATCTTCAGCCGTCTGAAGCGCGAAGGCGGGCGGCTGCTGTGGCTTCGCGCGGGGATCGCCAGCGTCACCTCGCAGATCGTCGACACCCTGCTCTTCGTCACCATCGCCTTCTACGGCAACTTCCCGATCGGGCAGCTCCTGCTCGGCCAGATGCTCGCCAAGGTGGTGCTCTCCGCGGTCGCCGTTCCGCCGCTCATCTACCTCTTCGTCGCGCTGGGCCGCCGCCTCGACCGGAGCCGCTGAGGCTTTGATGCAACCGGATTAAATTTTTTTGGAGGGCGCCGGGGAAGAGTCTCGGAATCGTCCCAAAGCCGGTTATAGGCACCATCCGGGAAGGGCGATTCGGCCCCAGGGGAAACTTATTCCATGAACAAATTCACGTTGCTTTGCGCGACCACGGCGCTCGTCATGCCTGCCATGGCGGCGGCCCAGTCCACCGGTTCGCAGGAGGTCGAGGACGATACGATCGTCGTCACCGGCTCGCGCCTTTCCAGCGGCGTCGGCGGAGTCGTCGTGCCGGACGTTCCGAAGACTCGGTCGATCCTCAACCAGGATATCATCTCCCGCCAGTCGGAAGGCCAGTCGATCCTGCAGACGATCAACCTGATTCCGGGCGTGAACTACACGAACAGCGATCCTTACGGCTCGTCCGGCGGCAATCTCAGAATCCGCGGTTTCCCGGGCAACCGAATCGCCCTCCTCTGGGACGGCCTGCCGCTCAACGACACCGGCAACTATGCGATCTTCGGCAACCAGCAGATGGACCCCGAAGTGATCGACCAGGTCTCGGTCAACCTCGGCACCACCGACGTCGACAGCCCGACCCCGTCGGCCGCCGGCGGCGTTGTCTCCTACCGCTCGATGCTCCCCACCGACCAGTTCGGAATCGAGCTCAAGGGCTCGGTCGGAAGCTTCGACTATTTCCGTACCTTCGCGATGATCAACACCGGCGAGTTCGGGCCGCTCGGCACCCGCGCCTGGATCTCCGCTTCGGACCAGGATTACGAAAAGTTCCGCGGCCCCGGCAGCCTTCACAAGCGCCAGTATAACGGCCGCGTCTACCAGGCGATCGGCTCGAACGGAGACTTCGTCTCCATCGCCGCCCACTGGAACCGCAACCGCAACAACAGCTACAACAGCGGCACCGCCTTCGATTATGCGGCGAACCACGATTTCGACAACATCCCGAACTGCGTGCGCGACACGCCGACTCCGGGCGTCGCCGACAATGAAGGTTCGGGCAGCGCCACCAACAACAGCCAGCCGGCGAGCTGCACCAACTATTACAACCTGCGCATCAACCCGTCCGACACCGGCAACATCCGCGGCTCGATGCGCTTCACGCTGGCCGACGGTCTCGTCCTGACCGCCGATCCGGGCTACCAGTCGACCCTCGCCAATGGCGGCGGCACGACCACCCTGTCCGAGACCGACAGCCGCCTGCGCGGCGCCAATGTCGCGGCCGGCGTCGACCTCAACGGCGACGGCGACTTCCGCGACTCGGTCCGCGTCTACAACCCGAACAACACCCGGACCAACCGCTACACCTTCCTGACCTCGCTGATCTGGGAGATGAACCAGCAGAACCGCTTCCGTCTCGCTTACACCTACGACCGCGGCGAGCACCGCCAGACCGGCGAGTTCGGCCGGGTGTGGGACAATGGCGACCCGATCAGCGTCTGGGGCGGCCGCACCAACGAGCTGGCCCGGATCGTCGCCGCGGACGGCAAGGTCCTGCAGAATCGCGACCGTTACTCGGTCGCACAGCTCCAGCAGGTTTCGGGCGAATATTTCGGCCACTTCCTCGACGACAAGCTGACCGTCACGGTCGGCATCCGCGCTCCGTTCTTCAAGCGCGAGCTCAACCAATATTGCTACACCACCATCTCGTCCGGCAACCCGCTCTGCACGTCCGAGCCGATCGCCGCCGCGCGGATCGTCGCCCCGGGCACACCGCGTCCGGTTGGCGGCTTCCCGGCCAATGCGGTGTTCGCGCCGTTCGAGCGGACGGTGAAGTACAACCCGATCCTGCCGTCGGCGGGCATCAGCTACGAGTTCGGCCGCGCCAGCGTCTATGCCAGCTACGGCAAGAACTTCTCGTCGCCGTCGACCGACAACCTCTATCGTTCGGTCGACATCGACGTGGCGCCTGAGAAGACCGACTCGTTCGAGGCGGGCCTGCGCTACCGTTCGAGCACCCTCCAGGGCCAGCTGGCCGCTTATTGGGTGAACTATTCGAACCGCATCGTCACCGCCCAGGATCTCGATCCGACCAGCCCGACCTACTCGCAGACGCTCGACCGCAACGTCGGCAATGCGCGGGCCTACGGTCTCGACGGCCAGGTCTCCTGGCGGCCGATCCGCGAGCTGTCGCTCTACGGCTACGCTTCGTACATCAACTCGAAGCTGAAGGACGACATCCTCGGAACCGCGACCGCGACCGCCCTTCCGACCTCGCCCTGCCCGGCGGGCACGCCCGTCGGCCAGACCTGCACGATCGTGTCGGTCAACACCGCCGGCGCCGAGTTCGTCGAAACGCCGAAGTTCAGCTTCGGCGGCCGCGCCCAGGGCAATCTCGGCCCGGTCTCGGTCGGCGCTCAGTTCAAGTGGGTCAGCAAGCGTTATTCGACCGACGACAACGGCTATTCCTACTCCAGGCGTACGCCGACCGCCGCGAATACGGTGCCGATCCTCGACGAGCTGGGCCGCACCCCGGCCTACACCACCGTCGACCTCGACGCGCAGATCGACTTCGGCAAGCTCGGCTTCAAGCTCGACCGGACCCGGCTCCGGCTGAGCGTGATCAACGTGTTCGACAAATTCTACTTCGGCAACATCTCGACCCAGTCGAACAACGTCGCGGCCACCCGCTTCGCGGTCGGCGCGCCGAGGACGATCCAGGCGACCCTGGCCGTCGGCTTCTAAGCCGGGTCGGAATCGCTCTGAAGAAGGGGCTCGGACGGCATCGCTGTCCGGGCCTTTTTCTTTGTGCAACGGCGCAACTTAACTTGATCGAGTAAAGTCACGGAATATCCACCAAACCGAAGATTAGAGTACCCTTTGTAGGCGGTTACGAGGGGTGACTCGGTATATAAAAGGACGTTTCTCAGTATTGCAGACCTTCACGATCTTGTCATAGTTGTGGGCAAGGCTCTTCAGCTTGAAGAACCCGATCGAGCTTGCTCCCCACAGGTAGAAGCAGCCGATCTTGTGCTGCTGAATTGCTTTCATGGCGGCATCCTCGCCCGGCAAGTGCCACTTGGCGTCGTGACTACAAACCACCCAACCTTTCGGGCCGACTTCGTGTAGCCATTCATCGTCAGGCATCTTGTCGGGAAATCCCTCCCCGTCGTGAGAGCGCACCTCGAAGGGGCACTTCAACGTCATCAGCGCTTTCGGGAACTTCTTCCCAAAGTTGCGATCGAAGTAGAGCGTTAGTGCCGCGCTTGCCTCCCGCCACTCGCATCGATCCCTTCGAAACGAAGCGCAGCGATCACATCAGAGTTGGAGATGCCGAAATCATCAGCAATGTCGTCCAGCTCTTCTCCTGCTTCCCATCGCCCCTTGAAAGCCCAAGTAGCAACCCCCTCAACGGATGGTGCGCCGAACTGAATGCGTGGATCGATGATCACACTGTCATCCCGACCCGCAACGTGCCACCGGATCGCCAAACCGCAGTCGTTTTCATAATCGAACTCGTGCAGCCGACCAATGATGTCACTCCAAGCGAGCTGACCGCCCTTGGAAGCTGCTAGAAGTGTCTTATCTCCAGCTTTCGCCTCGAACTGTGCGTAGTCCATCCACAGCTCTTTGCCGTCGGTTTTGAACCGGTAGGCGGCGAAAGGAAACTCAGCCTGGAGCTGCTTCGAAAGGTATTCGCGAGCCGCTTGGATTTTGCTCAGCTTGACGCCCGCCTTCCGAAAGGAAGAGACGACTGCGACCTCGATCAATTGGAGGTAAGACAGGGCTGCGCCGCCCTCTTTCGTGGAAAGAGTAGACCGGCGATTTGAGCCGGGCTTGGTATGCCATTTCGCAACGGTCTGAGAGGAAAGGCGCGCGTACTGAGCGGCCTCCCGAATCCGGTAGTTCGGGACGTACAGACGAGACCGCCAAAGCTCGCTGGGGGAAACTGGCGCGTTCACTGACCCACCTTCCTCGCTCGACGCTTAGTGATCCACCGCCGGCTGTTGCCGGAACGTATCATGCACGACTCTCCTTGGGAATCCCTAACGAAAGGCAGCTCGTATTGGTGCCCCGCAGGAACCTCAAGCGGCGCGGGGGCATCTTCCTCTTTGTCCGCCTCGTCACTGTTTACGCTTCGGCGGGGGCCCTCCGGAGCGGGTGACGCTGGATACCTGGCACCGCACGCCTTCCGCGAAGATGGCGCTGTGGTGGTCGAGCTCGCCTAGCGGGGAGGCTTCGAAGCCCAAGGTCCTGGCGTTGCGCAGGGTGGGGCAGGGGCCCATCAGGAGGACGTGATACCAATGGCCGCCGACGCCGCGGATGAAGAGGGCTTCTTCGCCGTCCGCGCGCCAGTCGATGATTCCGTTGGAGGCGACGAAGGGGATGGACGTCTCCCCGCGCGCATTGCCGGCGGCGCCGGCGGTGCAGGCGGCGAGGGCGCACAGGCTTAAAGGAAGCAGTTTGCGGATCATGTCTTTCACCTCTTGCCGCCGATGTAGGGGCGGCGAGGCGGGGCTGCCAGAGCGTCAGGCGATGCCGAGCGCGTCCTTCATCCCGGCGATATAGCTCGGGCCGACCTGGACCGAAGTGCCGTCGGTGAGCTTCAGCACCAGCCGGCGGCCGGTGCGGTTCACCTCGGCGACCCGGTCCGGGCGTACGAAGGCGGAGCGATGGGCGCGGACCAACGGCCCGCCGGCGAGCCGTTCCTCGAGCGCGGCCATGGTGATGCGGAGCAGATAGCTCCTGACCTCGGTGTGGAGGAGGACATAGTCGCGCGCCGCCTCGATCCAGTCGATGCTGTCGATCGGAACGCGGGTCTGGCCGCGTGTGTCGGGGACCCAGAAGTCGAGCTCGTCGGACGCCGAGGCCTTGCCGGCGCGGAGCTCGGCGACCTGGGCCTCGAGCTCGCCCGCCCGCTCGGCCTGCTCGCGAAGGCGGCGGCGGTGGCCGGCGCGCTCGATCGCCTGGCGGAGCCGGTCGAAGCGGATCGGCTTCAACAAATAATCGGCGGCGTCGATCTCGAACGCGTCGGGGGCATAATGTTCGTGGGCGGTGACGAAGACGAGCTCGGGCTTGGGATCGACGTCGATCGAGGCTGCGGTCCTGAGGCCGCTCTTGCCGGGCATCTGGATGTCGAGAATGACGATGTCGGGGCGGTGCTCGGCGATCAGGCGGAGGGCCTCGTCGCCGTCATTGGCTTCGCCGACGACCTCGACCCCGGCGATGTCCGCGAAGAAGGTGCGCAGCCGGTCGAGCGCCAGCTGTTCATCGTCGACCAACAATACGCGCATCGCCACCCCACTGGACCGACATCGTTGCGGCAGGGTCTTTTCCCCCTGCCTCCTCGCCCATTCTTATCGCGGCGGGGTTTAACTGGCTAGCGGGTGCTGTTTTTCATGAGTGGCGTCGGCCGGGACGGGAATGCAGAGGCGGGCGCAGAAGTGGCGCTCCTCCATTTCGGTGGCGAGGCTCGCGGCCTCGCCATAGACCGCCATCAGCCGCTGGCGGACGTTGGCGAGGCCGACCCCGGCGCGGCGCGGCGCCTCCTGCTCGTCGAAGGGGACGCGGTCGTTGCGGACGGTGACGCAGAGGGTGCCGCCCTCGATCCCCGCTTCGATCGCGATCTTTACCGGCTGCTTGGAATGGGCGACCCCGTGCTTCACGGCGTTTTCGACCAGCGGCTGGATCAGGAAGACCGGCACCCGCACCTCGCCCGCGTCGGGATCGCAGTCCATCTCGACGACCAGCTTGCTCCCGAAGCGGGTCGATTCGATGTCGAGATAGTCGTCGAGCAAAGCCAGCTCCTCGTCGAGCGGGATGAGGTCGCCGGGCTCGTAAGCGAGCGAGGCGCGCAGGAAGCCCGAGAGCTTCTCGGTCATATGCTCGGCATCTTCGTTGCGCCTCGTGACGATCAAGGCCGAGATCGAGTTCAGCGCATTGAACAGGAAATGCGGGTTGAGCTGGTAGCGCAGAGCCGCGAGCTGGGCCTGCTGGGCGGTCGATTCGGCGTCGGTCAGCTGGCGCTCGCGAAGGCTGTTCCAGCGGCGCGAGAAGGTGAGCTGGAACAGCCCCATGTTGATGGTGAAGATGCACAGATAGCGAAACAGCGAGCCGTAGCTGCGCTGGATGTTGCGCGGCATGTCCTGCCACGACATGTCGAGATTGTTCGCCACCCAGCCGGTGAAGGCGAAGTCGAAGCCGGTCTGGAACATCGCGGTCAGAGCGATCGCGCCGCCGAGCACCACCGCCCGCATCGTCGCCGGCCATTCCAGGGTCGCGCGGAACAGGGCGAACAGGCCCAGGCCGAGGGCCATGCTGAGCAGCACCGTCGAGGAATCGATCAGGATGGAGTCGAAGCTGTGCCCGATATGGCGCTCGATGATCAGCGGCAGGAAGATGAGGAGAACGAAGGCCCAGAGGGCCACGGTCTGGATCATCGCCTCGCGCCACGAGACGGTGGAAGTCATTCTAGGCATGCAAAGGACCGCACAACCCCGGTTGGAGAGCGCGGGACTGTGCCCCAAGCGGGGGAGACTGTCACGAAGCATAAGCATGTGTCGGGGCGGTTCTGGCGGGTGTGAAAGCGCTCCGCCAGCGGTCTGTGCCCAACCCGCCGGCCCCTGCGACCAAGAGGGGCGGCAGCGGCAGGACGGTGCTCCTGAGCGACGAGTAGCTTTTTGAAATCCGATTCGTCGCCGCAAACGCCGTGGCCCGATTCCCGGCCCGGACTAGTGGCCCGTCCCCAACGTCAACCATGTCCAAGACACGCGCCGCTCAAGCGCGGGAATGAGGGGAATTCAAAGTGGCCAACCAGACCTACAGCTTCGCCAGCGTCGCCGGCTCGACGATCGATTTCGATCTCGCCACCGACATCCTCTCCTTCGCTTCCGGCTCGGCCTCCAGCATCCGCCTGCAGCAGAACGGCGCCGACGTTATCGTCAGCCTCGGCCTCGACAGCGCCGCCCTGCACAACGCGACCATCGACAAGCTGCGCTCGGGCGCTCTGACCTTCGCCGACGGAAGCGTCGTGCTGGTCGGCGACGGCCTCGCCACCAACGGCAACGACAGCAGCGCCAACATTCTCACCGGCGGCAGCGGCAACGACTATCTCTCCGGCCTCGGCGGCAACGACACTCTGAACGGCGGCGCGGGCAACGACACCATCCTCACCGGCAGCGGCACCGACACCGTCAATGCCGGCGACGGCGACGACGCGCTCGTCGCCGATTCCAGCCTGTCGAGCGCCAGCCGCTTCGACGGCGGCGCGGGCGCGGACCGGCTGAAGCTCGATGGCAATTATTCGGGCGGCGTGACCTTCGTCGACGGCACGGTGAAGAATATCGAGCAGATCGACCTCGCCGAGGACGGCACGGCGGTGGCCCGCACCTACCGCCTCACTACGCATGAGACGACCGTCGCCGACGGCGCGATCCTCACCGTCGACGGCTCCGCCCTCACTAACGACAATGTCAATTTCGACGGCGGCGCCGAGACCGGCACCGGCCGCTATTTCGTCACCGGCGGCGGCGCCAATGATCTCATCAAGGGCGGCGCGGGCGCCGACATGCTGAGCGCGACAGCACCCCCAATTCGCCCGATCTCATCACCGACTTCGAGGGCGCGGGCGTGGCCGGCGGCGATCGGATCGACCTTCCCGTCCCGAACGGCGGCAAGCCGCTCGCCTTCGCCGGCTTCCAGGCCTGCACCATCGGCGGCGCGGGCCAGCAGTTCGGAACGGCCGGCGACGGCTATGCCGACGTCATCTGGGACCAGCAGAACGGCCGCACCCGGATCGCGGTCGACGTCAACGACGACGGCCTTCTGACCGACATCGACCAGGTCATCCTGCTCGACGGGCTGAAGACGATCCAGGCCGACGACTTCAACGACGTGATGACTGTGGTCCGCGGCACGACCGGTGCCGACACCGTCATCGGCGGCAATAATGGCGAGACCTTCAACACGCTCGGCGGCAACGACATCATCGACGCCCGCGGCGGCAACGACATCGTCAACGGCGGCGCCGGCAACGACGTCATCGACGGCGGCCTCGGCAGCGACACGCTGAACGGCGAAGGCGACGACGACACCATCCACGGCAATGACGACGGCGACACGATCAGCGGCGGCGACGGCAACGACACGCTGTTCGGCGACGCCGGAACCGACAATCTCCATGGCAATAACGGGGTCGATTCGATCGACGGCGGCGCGGGCGGCGACACGGTCGACGGCGATTCGGGCGCGGACGTTCTCCACGGCGGCGCCGACAACGACACGGTGCGCGG
>VBAE01000146.1 GCA_005882415.1 Alphaproteobacteria bacterium
TCCCTGCGCCGGATGAACGCGATCCGAAGCGTCTCGACCGACGACAATGTCATGGTCGCCGAAGCCGGGGCGATCCTCGCCAACGTCCACGACGCAGCCGAAGCGGCCGGGCGCCGCTTCCCGCTGTCGCTGGCGGCCAAAGGCTCGGCGACGATCGGCGGCTTGGTTTCGACCAATGCCGGGGGCACCCAGGTGCTGCGCTTCGGGACGATGCGCTCGCTGGTGCTCGGGATCGAGGCGGTGCTCCCGGACGGAAGGCTCTACGAAGGCCTTTCGGCGCTCCGGAAGGACAATCGCGGCTACGATCTGCGCCAGCTCCTCTGCGGCGCGGAGGGGACGCTCGGAATCGTCACCGCCGCGAGCCTCCGCCTGGTCGCCGCCCCGGGCTCGCGCGCCGTCGCCTGGGCGGGCCTCGCCTCGCCCGAGGACGCGCTCCGCCTGCTCCGCCACCTCGAAGGCGAAGTCGGTGAATCGATCGAGAGCTTCGAACTGGTCCCCGACGACGCCCTCGCCCTGGTGCTGAAGCACATCCCCGGCGCCCGCGCGCCGCTTGCCGGCCGCCACCGCTGGAACGTCCTCATCGAAGCCGTCGCCCCCCGCGGCGCGGCGCCCGCTTCGGAGAGCCTCGAAGCCGCGCTCGCCGGCGCGTTTGAGGCGGGGCTCGCCGAAGACGCCGTCATCGCCGCGAGCGAGGCGCAGGCCGAGGCTCTGTGGGGCCTGCGCGAGCATATCTCCGAGGCGGAGCGGCAGGAGGGCGCGGCGCGGGTCGTGGCCTTCGGCCATCTCGGCGACGGCAACATCCACTTCAACGTCCAGCCCCCCGCCGCATCCGACGGACCCGCCTGGCTCAGCGAGCATGGCGAAGCGGTGACCGCTTTGGTCTACGACCTCGTCACCGCCGCGGGCGGCTCGATCTCGGCCGAGCACGGCATCGGCCAGATGAAGCTCGCCGAGCTCGAGCGGACCGCGAGCCCCGTCCAGCTCGCCGCAATGCGCGCCCTGAAGGACGCGCTCGACCCCAAGGGGATCATGAATCCGGGGAAACTGCTCCGCTCGCACTAGGTGGGGGCTTCCTGAGGAACACCGAAGGCGCGAACCGGGCGAGGATGAGCAGCAGGGTCGGGACCAGCATCGTGTTCCAGACGTCGTGGAGCGAGGTCCACCATTCCCAATCCTCGAGGCGCCCGTCGGCGGTGATGTCGAGATACTCGTTGCCGAGCGCGAAGACGAGCACGGCAAGCCACGGGATCGGGCTCCGCAGAGTCCTCCTCGACAGCGCCGCGACCCCCACCTGTATGAGCAGCGACGCATAAATATGCAGCGCGTCCCGCTCCAGGCCGGTGGCGGTGGCGATCACCATCTTGATCTCTTCCCAGGTCACCCGCGGCCCTCCTTGCGCCGCCCCCTTAGCAGGCGCCCCGCAGGCGGCCAGCTTTACATCGCCGGTGCTGCTGCGTAATCGCGGCGCTTCCCCTCAGGTTGGAGCCAGGAATGAGGAACTTCGCGCTGATCGGCGCCGCCGGTTACATTGCGCCGCGCCACATGCAGGCGATCAAGGCGACCGGGAACAGCCTCCTCTGCGCGATGGACCCGTCCGATTCGGTCGGCGTCATCGACAGCTATTTCCCCGATTCCAGCTTCTTCACCGAGTTCGAGCGCTTCGACCGCCATATCGACAAGCTCCAGCGCGGACCCGAGGCCGGCCGGATCGACTTCGTCTCGATCTGCTCCCCCAATTATCTCCACGACGCCCACATGCGCTTCGCGCTCCGCAACAACGCCAATGCGATTTGCGAGAAGCCGCTGGTGCTCAACCCGTGGAATATCGACGGCCTGCTCGAGATGGAGGAGATGACCGGCCACAAGGTCAACACCATCCTCCAGCTCCGCGTCCATCCGGAGATCGTCGCCTTGCGGGAGCGGGTGGCGAAAGAGGCGGCGTCGGGCCGCAAGCATGAGGTGGATTTGACCTACATCACCTCACGCGGCCGCTGGTACCTCCACAGCTGGAAGGGCGACGAGAAGAAGTCTGGCGGCATCGCGACCAATATCGGCGTCCACTTCTTCGACATGCTCCACTTCATCTTCGGCGCGCTGCAGGAGAATAAGGTCCACCTCAACGACGACACCCGCGCCGGCGGCTATCTGGAATATGAGCGGGCGCGGGTCCGCTGGTTCCTTTCGGTCGAGGCGAGCGACGTGCCGGAGCCGCAGCGCTCCGCCGGCCAGCGCACCTTCCGCTCGATCACCGTCGACGGCGAGGAGATCGAATTCTCCGGCGGCTTCACCGATCTCCACACGGTGAGCTACGAGAAGATTCTCGCCGGCGAAGGCTTCGGGCTCGAAGCGAACCGCTGCGCGATCGCCACCGTGGCCCAGATCCGCTCGGCCGCCCCCGCCCCCCTGACCGGCGACTATCACCCGTTCGTCGCCCGGACCGCGGGATGAGCTATTACCGCCACGACAGCGCCATCGTCGACGAGGGCGCCGAGATCGGCGAAGGCTCGCGGGTCTGGCACTTCGTCCACGTCTGCGGCGGGGCGCGGATCGGCAAGGGCGTGTCGCTCGGCCAGAATGTTTTCGTGGGCAACAAGGTCGTCATCGGCGACGCATGCAAGGTCCAGAACAATGTTTCGGTCTACGATGACGTGAGTTTGGAGGAAGGCGTCTTCTGCGGCCCCTCGATGGTATTCACCAACGTCTACAACCCGCGCTCGCTGGTCGAGCGCAAGGACGAATACCGCCCGACGTTGGTCAAGCGGGGGGCGACGCTCGGCGCAAACTGCACCATCGTCTGCGGAATCACGATCGGCGAATATGCCTTCGTCGCGGCGGGCGCGGTGGTGAACCGGGACGTCAAACCCTATGCGCTGATGGCCGGCGTTCCAGCCCGCCAGATCGGCTGGATGAGCCGCCATGGCGAGAGGATCGACCTGCCGCTGACCGGCTCGGGCGAAGCCTCCTGCGCCGCCACCGGCACCCGCTACCGCCTCGACGACGGCGCCCTTTCCTGCCTCGATTGAGGCTATGATGGGCGCACGCACGGCCGACTATCTGGTGATCGGGGCCGGCATCGTCGGGCTTACGGTGGCCGCCGAGATCAAGCGCCGCCGCCCCGCCGCCTCCGTCCTCATCCTGGAGAAGGAAGATAAGCCAGGCCGGCACTCCAGCGGCCGCAACAGCGGCGTCCTCCACTCGGGCATCTACTACCCGCCCGCCTCTCTGAAAGCGAAGGTCTGCGGCGCCGGCGCGAAGGAGATGGCGGCCTATTGCGAGGCGCGCGGGCTTCCGCTGAAGAAGCTCGGCAAGATCCTCGTCCCGGCCGCGGCGGTAGACGTGCCCCAGCTCGACCTGCTGCTCGAACGCGGCCGCGTGAACGATGTGGACGTGGTTCGGCTGTCGGCGGACGAGCTCAAGCGGATGGAGCCGGAGGCTGGGTCGGCGAACGGCGAGGCTTTGTTCGTCCGGTCGACTTCGGTGGTAAGCTCCTCAGACGTGCTCGCCTCCGTGGTGTCGGACGTGCGCGGGGCGGGGATCGAGATCCTCTGCGGCGGCCAAGTGGGCCGGGTCGATCCGGAGCGGCGAATCCTCCACTGGGGCGGCGACTCGATCGCCTACGGCCATGCGATCAACACCGCCGGGCTCCACGCCGACGCGGTCGCGCATCTGTTCGGGAGCGGCGAGCGCTACACCCTGCTGCCGTTCAAGGGCATCTACTGGAAGCTCGACCCGTCCTCCGGGATCGCGGTCAACCACCTCATCTACCCGGTGCCGGACCTTCGCGTGCCGTTCCTCGGCGTCCATACCACCACCGCGATCGACGGCACCGTCTATGTCGGCCCGACCGCGGTCCCCGCCTTCGGGCGCGAGAATTACCGGGGTTTGAGCGGGGTGACCCCAAGCGAGCTGGTCCGGATCGGCTCCCACCTCGCCCGCCAGTACCTCTCCGGCCGCGACGGCTTCCGGCGGCTGGCGTGGCAGGAGGGCCGGCGCTACTTCAAGCCCTGGTTCGCCGAGGCCGCCCGCGCGATCCTGCCGCGGCTTCGGCCCGAACATCTCCTCCCCTCGACCAAGGTCGGCATCCGCGCCCAGATGCTGGACAAGGAGACCGGGAGCCTGGTCACCGACTTCCTGGTCGAGAAGGGCCGGTCGTCGACCCATGTCTTGAACGCCATCTCCCCCGCCTTCACCAGCGCCTTCCCGCTGGCCCGCCACATCTGCGACGATTGGGTCCCCGTCTAGGGCGCGTTGAACGGCACCCTGGTGTCGTACGCTTCCGAGGCGGCGATCGGGCGGAAGGTGTCCTTCGTGCCGGGGAAGGCGCCGCGGAAGCGTTCGTTCCTGACGCTGCAATTCTTCGGATCGTAATTGCGGGCGAAATGGAGCCCGGGCACCTTCAAGTCGGTGGTGTAGAGATTGTCGCTCAGGTTCGTGTTGGCGAAATTGGGCTCGATGTCGAACGGGCGCGAGTGATCGTGGAGCGCTGCCGGGAGGAACATCGTATTGCCTCGGTAGATGTTGCGCCGCCCGCGCCCCGGAGTCTGGCCGAAGAAGACGAAGTGGCCGCTCGGCCCCGGCTTCTTGTGGGTTCCGGTGATCGTGCAGCCCTCGACCACCGCGATATTCTCCGACTGCGAGTGGAGGATTCCGAAATGGTGGGAGGACCTCACCTTGCAGTTGCGAAGCGTCGTGGTGCCGCCGCTCTGGCCCTGCCACGAGACCCAGATGCAGCCTTCGCCGCTGTCGTGGGTGCCGCCCTGAATCAATATGCCCTCGCCCGGCCAGGTGGCGATGATGTGGTTGGGGGCGTTGTTGCGGTTGCGGCTGTTGCAGTCGATCAGCCGGCAATAGCCCTTGAAGCTGTTCAGATAGCAGGCGAGGAAGGCGCTGAAATTGTCGTAGAAATTGCAGCGGACGAATTCGAGATTGCCGGTCTTGGTGTCGACATCCACGCCCTCGTTGGCGCGGTCCGGCTCGACATCCACTCCGAAGCCGGGCGAATGCCAGTCATATTTGCCGCCCGGGAAGCCGTTGCCGCTGAACTCGCAGTCCACCGCCGACATTCCATAGACCTGGAGCGGAGCCAGCCCGCCGCGGCCGTTGTTGCGGCATTTGACGTTGCGGAGCGTGACGTTGCGGCAGGCGCGGCCCGGCTTGAGGTCGCTGAGGATCACGTCGTCGCTCATCATGATGCCGTCGCTCTGGCAGTGATGGAGATCGAGGTCCTGCAGGAGCACGTCCTGGCAGGCGCTCAATGCGATCAGCGACGCATAGGCTTCGAAGACATTGTAGTCGCGGGTCATGCCGCGCACCCCGCCGTCCATCTCCAGCCCGCTTATGGTGACGTTGCGGCAGCGGCGGATCTCGAACGGCATGAAGACCGCCATGTGAACGCCGACCGTCAGGCCGTCCTTCCCCTTCGCGCCGCTCCTGTGAAAATTGCCGTTGAGGACGATCCGCGCGCCGTAGCCGTGGATGTTGAGCCTGCCGCAATTCACATATTGGGCATTGATCACCTGCCGGAGATCGCGCGTGCCGATCGAGACCGTGCGGTATTTCTCGACATAATAAGTGCCGGGCGGAAAGACGTAGCTGCCGCCGCCGACGCTGTTGGCGTAGAGGGCGAGGCGCTGGAAGGCTTCGTAATTGTCCGCCTTGCCGTCGCCGACGAAGCCGAAGCGCTTGGTGACGTCGATCGCGTCCGCTGGCGGAGCGGGCGGGGGAGGCGGCGGCGCTGGGGCGCGGCGGCGGGCGGGCGCCGGTGCGGCGTCGCCCGGCCCGCAGGCGGTGGCGACCAGGGCGGCCGGAGCGGCGCGGGCGATCGCCGTCGCGCTCAAGAGGCCGGAGAGGAAATCGCGTCTGTCCATGTCGGCTTTGTTCCTCCGCTCCGCTGAGCCCTTACTGAACGTCCAGCGCCTCGAACAACGCCTCCAGGCTCGCTTCGGCCTCTTTCGGGTAGGTGAAGCTGTTTTCGAAGACGAATGGGTCCGACAGCGCCGGCTGGGTGGCGCGGCGATGCTCGGTCCAGAGCGTCAGCCAGGCGTCGTAATGGGCGACGAGCGCGGCGGCGTCCTCGCGAAGCTCGGGCGGGAGGAGGTAGCCGCGCGCCATCAGCAAGGCGCGGGCGGAGACGTTCACCCGCCTCAGGCTCTTCGCGAAGAGGAAGGTCCGGCCGTTGTCGAGATAGGCCCGGTACGCCGCCCGCGCCGCGCGGAAGTGCATGTGCAAGGGGCCGAGCAGGTCGTGGAGGAGCGATGGGCTGTTCACGCCGCCCCCATGCCCGAGACTTGCCGCCGCCGCCAGCGCCCGCTTATGTGCAGCCCATGGCCGCCGACATCATCCTCCTCGCCAAGACCGAAACGTTCAGCCAGCAGGCGCGGATCATCGCCGAGGCCTTGTTCGGCGAGCGGCTTCAGAGCTTCCTCGGAACCGTCGGCGATCCGCTCCCCGAGGAAGTGGCGAATGGACGCCCCGCCTTCCTGCTCTCCTTCCTATCGCCCTGGATCATCCCCGGGCCGGTGCTCGACAATGCCGGCGCGTCGATCAACTTCCACCCGGCCTCGGTGGAATATCCCGGGATCGGCTGCTACAATTTCGCGCTTTATGACGAGGCGCCGGAGTTCGGAGCGGTCTGTCACCACATGCTCGCCAAGGTCGACAGCGGCACGGTGATCGAGGAGCGGCGCTTCCCGCTCTTCCCATCCGACAGCGTCGAGACGCTGAAGCTGAGGACCATGGTGACCATGCTCGCCATGTTCCACGACATCTGCTCTCTGATCGCCGCCGGTCGGCCGCTCCCGGTGTCGCCGCGCCAGTGGAGCCGCAAGGCCTTCACCAAGAAGCAGATGAACGCGCTGAAGACGATCGAACCGGACATGGCGCCCGACGAAGTCGCCCGCCGGATCCGCGCCGGCGTCTATCCCGGCTACCCGGGCCCTTCCGTCACCATCGCCGGCCACACCTTTTATTATCCCGTTCCGGACCGCCCGCCGCTCGCCTGAAGGCTGGACCCGCGCAAGCGCTTGTGCTTAAGGCGCAACTGCCTGAACGGACGGCCTTCGGCGCTCTCGAGCCGGAGCGGGGACATTCCACCAAGCGGGAACTCATCGGCAATGGATCTCAAGGGTAGTAAGCTCGTGCTCGTCGGCGGCGCCGGCCTGATCGGCTCGCACACCGCCGACCGCCTCCTCAAGGAGGACGTGCGCGAAGTCGTGATCTACGACAATATGGTTCGCGGCCGCGCCGAGAATCTCGAAGATGCGCTGAAGGACCCGCGCGTCCGCATCTACGACATCGGCGGCGACATCCTTCAGACCGACATCCTCGAATCCGCCTTCGACGGTGCCGACGGAGTCTTCCACTTCGCCGCCCTCTGGCTGCTCCAGTGCCACGAATATCCGCGCTCGGCCTTCGACGTGAACGTGCGCGGCACCTTCAACGTCATGGAAGCCTGCGTGAAGAAGGGCGTGAAGCGCCTCGTCTACTCGTCCTCGGCTTCCGTCTATGGAGACGCGGTGACCGAGCCGATGACCGAGGACCATCCGTTCAACAACCAGAATTTCTACGGCGCCACCAAGATCGCCGGTGAGGCGATGCTGCGCGCCTTCCACTATCGCTACGGCCTGGATTTCGTCGGCCTTCGCTACATGAACGTCTACGGTCCGCGGCAGGATTATCGCGGCGCCTACATCGCGGTGATCATGAAGATGCTCGACGCGATCGATCGCGGCGACAGCCCCACCATCCTCGGCGACGGCTCCGAGGCGTTCGATTTCGTCGCGGTCGAGGATTGCGGCCTTGCCAACGTCCGAGCGATGCAGGCGAGCGCTACCGACCGCTTCTACAATGTCGGCACCGGCAAGCGCACATCGCTGAAAGAGCTCGCCGAGATGCTGATCGAGCTCACCGGTTCGTCCAAGCCCGTCACCTACGCCCCGCGCAGCACCGCGACTTTGGTCCGCAACCGCATCGGCTCCCCGGTGCGCGCGTCGGAGGAGATCGGCTTCGACGCCGAGGTGGAGCTTCGCGAAGGCCTGCAGCGGCTGATCGCCTGGCGCGCGGCGCACAAGAGCGAGGTCGAGGCCCGCCGCAACGCGATGGGGTTCCAGGCCTAGGCCATGTGCGGCATCGCGGGCCTCATCCAGCTCGACGGCTCGCCGGTCTCGCCTGCGATCCTGCAGCGCATGACCGACGCCGTCCGCCACCGCGGGCCGGACGGCGAGGGCCATTGGATCGAGGGCAATGTCGGCATCGGCCACCGCCGGCTGGCGATCATCGACCTGTCGCCGGCCGGCCACCAGCCGATGGTCAGCGCCGACCATCGCTACGTCCTGACCTATAACGGCGAGATCTACAATTTCCGCGAGCTCCAGGCGGAGCTCCAGGCCAAGGGATACTGGTTCCGCTCGAAGTGCGACAGCGAGGTCGTGCTCAACGCCCTGGCGGAATGGGGGCCGAAGGCGCTCGACCGGTTCAACGGCATGTTCGCTTTGGTGCTGTGGGACCGCAAGGAGAAGAAGCTCCTCCTCGCCCGCGACCGCTACGGCATCAAGCCGCTCTACACCTGCCGCTGGGGCGGAAGCTTCGCCTTCGGATCGGAGCAGAAGGCGATCACCGCCATTCCCGGGTTCGAGACCCGGATGGACCGCAAGGCGCTGCTGGAATATTTCACCTTCCAGAACATCTTCACCGACCGCACCCTGATCGAGGGGATGGAGCTTCTCCCGGCCGGCCATTATGCAACGCTCGACCTGTCGGAGCCCTCGCCCGAGCTGAAGCGCGTCCAGTACTGGGATTTCGACTTCCGCCAGCCGACCGGCAAGGCGGACGTCCGCGAATATCGCGAGGAGCTGGACCGATTGTTCCAGCAGGCCGTCTCGCGCCAGCTGATCACCGACGTCGAATTGGGCTCCTATCTGTCGGGCGGCATGGATTCGGGCTCGATCACCGCGATCGCGGCCAAGTCCTTCCCATACCTCAAGACCTTCACCTGCGGCTTCGACTTGAGTTCCGCCTCGGGCATCGAGCTCGCCTTCGACGAGCGATCGAAGGCCGAGGCGATGTCCTACCATTTCAAGACCGAACATTATGAGATGGTGCTGAAGGCCGGCGACATGGAGCGGTCGATGCCGACCCTCGCCTGGCACCTCGAAGAGCCGCGGGTCGGGCAGAGCTACCCCAATTTCTACGCGGCCAAGCTCGCGTCCAAATTCGTCAAGGTGGTGCTGAGCGGCGCCGGCGGCGACGAGCTCTTCGGCGGCTATCCCTGGCGCTATTACCGCGCGGTCCTGAACCACAGCTTCGACGATTATGTCGAGAAATATTACCAATTCTGGCAGCGGCTGGTCGACGACCAGAGGCTGAAGCGGATGTTCGCTCCGATCGCGTCCGACGTCGCCGACGTCGACACCCGCGCGATCTTCCGCGGCGTCTTCCGCCATCACCAGGAGGGGCTGGAAGGCCCCGAGGACTATATCAACCATTCGCTCTATTTCGAGGCCAAGACCTTCCTCCACGGCCTGCTGGTGGTCGAGGACAAGCTCTCCATGGCGCACAGCCTGGAGAGCCGGGTGCCCTTCCTCGACAACGATCTGGTCGATTTCGCGATGGCCTGCCCGGTCGAGCTCAAGCTCAACAACCTGTCGGAAGTGATGCGCCTCAACGAGAACGAGCCGGGCGACAAGCAGGCGAAGTTCTTCAAGAAGACCCGCGACGGCAAGCAGATCCTGCGCGACGTCATGGCCCGCCATATTCCGGAAGACGTCACCAGGGCGGAGAAGCAGGGCTTCTCGGCGCCCGACGAAAGCTGGTTCAAGGGCGAAAGCATCGATTTCGTGCGCCGGACTCTGCTCAACCGCAACGCAAAGGTGTACGACTTCCTCGACCATGACGAGACGGTCGGGCTGGTCGGCGAGCATCTCTCCGGCGAGCGCAACCACCGCCTCGCCATCTGGTCGCTCCTCAGCATCGAGGAGTGGTGCAATCAATATCAATAGCCGGTCTGGCGGGGGCGTACCGGAAATGGAATTGAAGGCCGGAACCGATCTGAAAGGGCGCAAGCTGGTGCTGATCGGCGGCGGCGGCCTGATCGGCTCGCACACGGTCGACCGGCTGCTCGCCGAGGACCCGGCCGAGATACTGATCTACGGCAGCGGCGGGAGCGGCGCTCCCCGCAATCTCAAGCAGGCGCTGAAGGACCCCCGGGTCAAGCTGTTCGGCATGGGCGGAGACGTCATGCGCCGGGATATGCTGGCCAAGGCGCTGGAGGGTGCCGACACCGTCTTCCATTTCGCCGCGCTCTGGCTGCTCCAGTGCCACGAATTCCCCGAGGCCGCGTTCGAGGTGAACGTCGAGGGCAGCTTCAACGTGATGGAGGCCTGCGTGCGCCAGGGGGTGCGGAAGCTGGTCTTCTCCTCCTCGCGCTCGCTCTACGGCGACGCGATCGAAGAGAGGATCGACGAGGACCATCCGCTCGCCAGCGAGAATCTCTACGGCGCGACCAAGATCGCCGCCGAGGCGATGCTCCGCGCCTTCCACCATCGCTACGGGCTCGATTACGCCACCCTGCGCTACTTCAACGTCTACGGGCCGCGGCAGGCTTACAGGGGCCCATACATCAACGTGATTATGAAGATGCTGAACGCCCTCGACGAGGGCCGGGGGCCGACGATCATGGGCGACGGTTCGGAAGCCTTCGATTTCGTCGCGGTCGAGGATTGCGCGCTGGCCAACGTCCGCGCGGCGAAGTCGGACGCCACCGACCGCGCTTATAATGTCGCGACGGGCAAGGCGACCTCGCTCCGCGAGCTTGCCGAGCTTTTGATCGAGCTCACCGGCTCGCAGGCCGAGATCAACTATTTGCCGCGGAGCGCCGCGACGAGCGTCAGGAGCTCGGTGGGGTCGCCCCACCGCGCGGCGGCGGAGATGGGCTTTACCGCCGAGGTGCCGCTGCGCGAGGGGCTGGAGCGGCTGATCGCCTGGCGCAAGGCGGACATGGCGGACGGTCCGGTGGACCGCCTCCCTTGACGCCGGCTGGCGACAGCATAGGGCGGCCTGAACCCCAGGCGGCAGCAACCGCTCGCTACTTCAACAGGTCGAGGCCATCGTGAACGACGTTTCCCTCACTTTCGACAGCGAAGGCTACACCCACGTCCTTCGTACCGCCCTGGCTCGCGGTTACTGGACTGGGCCGCTATGCGAAGCGCGCGCGGCGCCGGGCCCGGCGCTGGTCCTTCGCCACGATGTCGATTTCTCGCTGGAACGTGCGGTGGCGATGGCGGAGCTGGAGGCCGCTCTCGGCGTCCGGTCGACCTATCTGGTGATGACGACCAGCCCCTTTTATAACCCGTTCGCGCCGCCGGTGGCTCAGTTCCGCACCGAGCGCGACCTGATGGGCGCGGCCGCCGGAGCGCCCGTGAGGACCGCTTCCCAGCACATCCCGACGCACACACCCCTCTTCGACGTCTCCGCCCATGTCGAACTCGAGGCCTATTCCCGCGCGCTGGTGGACCGCTACCGCTACGTCTCGGACAGCAGCATGCTCTGGCGCGAGACGACTCCCCTGGAGCTGATCCAGAGCGGGATCGACGTCTATTTCCTGTCACACCCCATATGGTGGATGTCGCCCGGCAAATCCCAGAACGAGAAGCTCCAGTTCGCCTCCGAGGAGCTGCAGGAGTGCATCGCCGGCGAGATGGAAGGCCAGAAGGACTATCTCAAGGTGCTCATCGCCGGCAGGGCCAAGGCCGATCCCGCATTTCTGAAGCGAATGGGCTGGAGCCCGCAGGGCGGAGGCGCCCAGTGAAGACGGCCTGGTGGAAGAGCCTGGCCTGGAATCTTCTCGCGGGGCTCTTCATTCCGGTCTTTTTCATCGCCGCGCTGCTGCCGGCGCGGCGGCGGCTGTTCGTCTGGGGCAGCACGCCGATCATCGGCAATAAATATTGGTCGGCCGCCGTCGCCGAGACCGGGCGCGAAAGCGTGACGATCATGAGCACGCTCTACGCGATCAACCAGCGGGACGATTTCGACCGCTTCTTCGAGGATTTCGCGCCCCGGGGCCTGCCCCATTCGCTTCGCTTCGCCTTGGGCGGCTGCCTCGCCCTGATCCACGTCCTTCGGCACGCCCGGGTCCTGCACACCTCGTTCGACGGCTTCGCACTCACCCTGACCGCGTTCTGGCGGCTCGAGGCGCTGCTCTTCCGCCTTGCCGGGATCAAGGTCGTGGTGCTCTCCTACGGCGGCGACGGCTATGTCACCTCACGGGTGGTGGACACGTCGCTGCGCTACGGAATCCTCGCTTGCTACCCACGTCTCGCGCGGCTCGATGCCTCGATCGCCAAGCGGGTGACCTACTGGTCGGAGCGGGCCGACATCGTGCTCGTCGGGCTGATGATCGACGGTATGCCGCGGTGGGACGTCACCACCAACCAGATCTTCATCATGGATACGAGGGCCTGGCGTGGCAAGCCGGCCTATTCGGACAGGGACGGGACGAACGGGACGGTCCGGGTGCTGCATAGCCCCAATCATCGCGATGCAAAGGGGACCGAATTCCTGATCGACGCGGTCGAAAGGCTCCGGTCCGAGGGTCTCGACGTCGAACTCGTGCTCCTCGAGAAGGTGCCGAACGAGCGGGTGAAGTCGCTCATGCAGGAAGTGGACATCCTGGCCGAGCAGTTCATCTCCACCGGCTACGGGATCAGCGGCATCGAAGGGCTGGCGTCGGGGCTTCCCGTCATGGCCAATCTCGAGCACGAGGCCTATACGCGGGTCTTCCGGCGCTACGGCTTTCTCGACGAATGCCCGATCCTCTCGACCTCTCCGGAGAACATGGTGAGGAACCTGAGGATTCTGGTGACCCGTCCCGACCTGCGGCGGGTCCTCGGCCAGGCCAGCCGGCAATATGCCGAGAAATACCATTCCTTCGCCGCCGCCCAATATATGTTCGAAGCGATCTACGACCGCATTCTCGACGGGCGCGACGTCGATCTCATAAACCTCTTTCATCCGCTGAAGTCGCCGTACAATCGGCGCACGCCGATAGTGGAACACCCGCTCGTCGACAGCAAATTGCCCGGCCAGGCAATGGATAGCCTGCGCTAGGGGATCAGCTTCTTCAGCGCTGCTCGCGTGGCCTTGAATTCCGCGTCCGACTGCGCGGGGAAGCCCATTACGACCTGTCCGTCGGGCACCGACTTGGTCACGACCGCGGAAAGGCCGACCAGCGTGTCGGATCCGATCGACACGCGGTCGATGATCACCGCCGCCGGCGCGATCCAGGCGCGGTCGCCGATCTTGACGCTGCCGCCGATCATCGCCTGTGCGATAACCGCGGAATCCCGGCCGACGACGACGTTGTGCGCGATGTGAATCTGGTTGTCGATGCGCGCGCCCCGCTTGAGCAGCGTATCGCCCAGCGTGCCCCGGTCGATGCTGGTGTTGGATCCGATCTCGACATCGTCTTCGATGACGACGCCGCCGATATGGGGGAATTTCTCCAGCTCGCCGGACTCGTTCTTCTCATAGCCGAAACCGTCGGCCCCGATCACAGTGCCCGAGTTGATGGTTACGTTGCGGCCCACCCTCACTCCGGAATAGAGCGCCACATGGCTGTGGATCACCGTGCCTGCCCCGATCCGGCAGCCGGCGCCGATCGAACAGAAGGCGCCGACATGGGCGGTCGGATCGACCTCCGCGGACGGGTCGACGGCGGCGGTCGGGTGGATGCCGGGTGAAGGCCTGGCCAGAGCGAAATGGTTGCGCACCGCGCGCAGGAAAGCGAGCCGCGGATTCTCGGCGACCAGCAGAGTCGTGCGATCGGCACCCACGGCGTCGGCGACCGTGGCGCTGCAGACGAGAATTGCTCCGTCGACGCCGGCCATCAGCTCCGCAATCGCATCCGCACGCGCGCTTGCGGCGGCGAAGCTCAGGCAGCCAGCGCCCGCCGAGCCGATCGGTCCAACCGTCAGGATCGGCCGGTCGGGGTCGCCGATCAGGTGATCTATGCCGGATCCGGGCTGGTTCTTGACGTCGCTGGCTGTGAGCATAGTCGTCTCGCAAATGAGGTTTTGCACTTCTCCGTGCCCGACCTATAGCTGCTGCGTCCGGTCCTCAACAGGCCCTTCCATCAAGGCTGCGCCGCGGCCCAGCGAGCGTTAGACGATGCTGAAAAAACTGGGGAAAGACGTCGCGATCTACGGCGGAGCGGACTTCCTGTTCCGGGCTGCCCAGTTCGTCGTCATCCCCATCTACGCCTATACCCTGTCCGTCGCCGACTTCGGAATTCTCGCCTTGCTGACGGTGTCGGCGACGTTGCTCGGAATGCTTCTCAACCTCGGCGTCAGCAACAGCGTTCAGCGTTACTATTTCGACCCGGAGACGGAGGAGTCCGACCGGCCGGCGGTGGTATCGACGGGGCTCGCCCAACTCCTGCTCTCGGGCGTAGTCACGATCGCGGTCGCATGGCTCGCGCTTCGACCTTTCGCCGGCACGCTGCAGGTGGATTACGGCATCGCCTGGCCGCTTGTGATGATCGCCCTCCTCACCGTCTTTCCCGACCAGATCGCGCAATATTGCCTGGACGCGGTGCGGCTGCAATTCGCCCCCTTGCGATTCTGTGCGATCGCCATCGTCAAGAACATGCTCGGCGTTCTGCTCGGGCTCTGGTTCCTGCTGCGCTGGAAGATGGGCGTGGAGGGGCTGCTGCTCGGGATGCTGATCTCGGCCATGGCCGCGGTGCCGATCGGGCTCTTGATGATCCGCCGCGACCTCCGATGGGGGATCGACCCGGTCATCGCGCGCAAGGTCTTCCGCTACGGATACCCCTTCGTGCTGACCGGTGCGGCTTATTGGGTGTTCGGCTCGATGGATCGCTGGATGCTGCTCCAGTTCGGCACCTT
>VBAE01000284.1 GCA_005882415.1 Alphaproteobacteria bacterium
CCTGGATGGCATCGGTCACGCCCTTCACCACCTCCGCCGGTGCAGGCGTCTGCACCCAGCCCTCTTGCACCGTGTACTTGCCGATGACGGCCAGGGGGAAGACCGCGCCGTCGGCATAAACCGCACCGTCCTTTTCGTCCACGGCTGCGAAGGTGCCCAGCGCATGGCCTGCTTCGTCGAAGAGCGTCTTCATGGCAGGGCGGCCTCGATGCGTTGGATGAAGATCGACCCGTTAGCGGCAAACGTGCCGGTGCCGAAGTCCGCGCGCAGCCAAGCCTCTTGCGCGGTGTTGCCGGCGGCGCCGGCGCTGTTGACCGCCATCAGGTCCTGCGAGTAGATGAAATCGCTGTTGCTGCCCACCGCGACGGCCTGGTCGCGGCGGTTGCCGGTGACGCTGCCCGACGCCGGGATGGGAAGAGCCGTGCTCATGGTGCTGACGTTCAGCGTGAGCGGATCGCGCGGGCATCCGACCGGGTTGGTGATGGCGGGCTTGGCGAGCACGCCGCCGCCGTTGATGTGGCGGGTGGACACGACGGGCGACGCCCCCGAGCAATCCACGGAGTAGCCTCGCGCAGAGCCCGCGTTGCTCGGCGAGGCAATGAAGCGCCCTACTGAACCCGTCACCGCGCCGCCGACGGCGGCAGGAAAGGCTGCTGCGCCGAGCGCCAGGCCGATTACTTGCGACCCGGCCGAGAGGGTGCCGGCGGTGTCGGTCAACAGATTGAAGAACGGGGTGCCGGTGCTCGTGGGGATGCCGCAGAGAAGCAATTTGCCGTTGACCACTTGTGCGTCGACATTGGTGAGCGGATTCGCACTGGCGCTGAGGGTCGCCATGTTCAGCACACCGTTGACTTCAGTCTTCGCGATTACCGACGTTCCCGTGTAGCTGATCAACATCGCCGCCACGCTGAATGTGCTGGCATTCGTCGACAGCGCGACCCACCGGGTGCCCAACTGGATGGTGCGCAGGCCCACCGTGTCGGGCGCAGCAGTTTGCGTCAGTGTCGTGCCCGCCGTCGGGACCACGCCGGCGAAGGTCCATGACTTCGCGGTGACGTTCGCAGCGCTGGTCTGGAACATCGTCAGCAGGTTGCCCGACATGTTGAACAGGTGGATCGGGCAGCTCGCGGCCGTCGTCGTCGTAGTGGTTTCCGCGCCCACGGTGGGGGTTGTCCCCGTGACGGTGAAGAGGCGGAACGCGCTCGTCGTCGTCGCGCGGCGATAGGCCAGCGCGAACGTAGATCCGATCGCGAGGAACTGATCGAAGCCGGCCAGGTTGCCGCCCAGCGTCGTCGCGACGAGCGTGCCGCTGTTCACCGTCGGCGTCACGCTCGCGATGCTCACGGTGACCGATTGCATGGCGGTAGTGCCGTCGCAGCTGGCCACGAGCAGCTGGTTGGTCGCCGACAGGACGCCGATGAAGAACCCACTACCCAGGCCCGAGCGCACGAGCACCGGTGCGCCCCAGCCGACGCCGGCCGTGCTGTCGAACACCTGCACGTAGCAGCTCGTGTCGCCGTACAGGAAGGCCGTGCGCGTGGCGTCCAGCGGGATCGTCTGGAAGTTGCCGGCGCCGGTGCCAAAAGATAGCGTCGCGTTCTCGTACGCCGCCGTGACGCCCAGCAGTTTTGCGTCGTTGAGCACCCAGCCGCCGGCGGCAGTGGAATTGTCCGCCACGCCGACGACGGTGTTCTCGCCTGGCCCGACGAAGCCACGGATCACGCCGGTGGAGTCGATCACCTTCAGGTCGTACTGGCCGACGTTCTGTAGCGTGAACGCGGGCGACACAAGCTGCATCGTCGTTGCGTCGGGCAGCTTCGCGAACTGCCCGTAGGCATTCGTCGTGATCTTCTGAACGGCGGCGGACCCGGCCAGCAGCGTCACCGAGCCGGTGACAGAGGCGCCGCCGAAGCGCGGCGAGGACACCTGGCTCCAGTTGGCGCCGACGACCGGCGTGTTGCCGACGTTGCCCGCGATGTTGCTGATCCAGAAGGAGTTGCCGTTCCACACCGTCTCGCCCAGGGCGTAGGTGGTGCCGACGAGCCATTGGCCCTTGAAGCTGGAGATGTTCTTGGCGGTCGCGGCGGCGACGGCCTCGAGCGCGTTGTTGTACACGTTGGTCGCCAGCGCGGTCATGCCGGGCCATTCGCTGTCGTGCTCCCAGACGTGGATACGGGTTGAGTGGGCATGGTTAGCCGAGGCCTTTCACATCGATGATGAGAACGTCGTGCTCTTCCTCGTAGCTCACTTTCGCGGAGCCGAGTCCGAACACGTTGAGACCCGCCTTGTTGACGGCGGTGGATCCGACCCAGACGGCGCCGATGTCCAGCAGACGCTGCACGAGCTCGAGCGCGCGATCGCCGCCGCCTTTTGGCATCACGACTTCGATGTGCATGCCGGTCGTAGCGCCGCGCCGCTTGATGCGCGCGGATCCGTCGTCGTTGATCTTCACGTAGCTGAACGACGTGGGCTCAACCGTCGCGCCGTGGCGGGTGCCGCCGAAGCTCGAGGCGCTGTCGTCCAGCAGCTTCTGCATGTCGCCAAAGACGAACTTGCCCGCCGAGACCGTAACGCCGGCAGCGGCACTCACGGTGATCGTCACTTCCGCGGTCGGGAACGGCAACAGTCCGGACAGCAGCACCTTGCTCAGCGGAATGATGGCGCCGAAGTAGTACTCGTATTCGTCCAGCGGCACGGCCTGCGGCGTGACCTGGTACGTGAAGTACACGTTGCCACCAGGCGCGTCGCGGCCAGTCACCGAAACGGTGCCGCCATCGAGGCCGTAGATGCCGATGGCATTGAAAAACCCGGGCTGGACCTTGTAGGTGAAGCTGCCGACGGCGGTGCTGGCCGTCATGACGACGTCGTCGAACACCGCCCAGCGCAAGGTCGGCCCCTTTTCCAGCCAATAGGCAGGATCGCTTTCTGGCACCGTGGTGCGCGAGGCGGGCACGGCCTGCACGCACTCGTAGACCTTGTGCGTCTGCGTGCGAATGCGCACGTCGCCCACCGAATAGGCCACACCCGATACCCATGCCACCTCACCGGCGGCGGGCTCGGTGATGTCGCAGAACGTGAGCATGGCCTCGGTGATGGCCGTGGGGACCAGCACGAACACGGAGCCGGTTGCCATCACGCCTCCTCGGTGATCAACGGGCTATTGAGCGCGGCGACGATCGCGCGGCTGTGGCCGTTGCCTGTGCGCACGCTCTTGTGCAGCGCCTTCATCTCGCCCGTGAGGTCGGCCATGACGCGCTCCAGGCGCGCGTCCGGACGTCTGTACTCGCCAGCGGCCACGCGGGCCACCGCCAGGCTGCGCATGTCCAGGCCGCGAGCGGCGTTGTACGGCTCCGGCACGACGGCCTCACCCTTGTGGATGTAAGCGAGCATGTCGCGCGGAACGAAGTTGGTGCCACTTGCGAGCATCGGGATCGACGTCGTGGTGGGGTGAAGCCCGGCGTCGAACTGCTTTTGCACCTCGGCCCAATAGGCAAGCGAATGGCCGCTGGTCAGCATCGAGACCTGCTCGGGCGTCTGCCCGGTGAGCGACGCAAGGTTGTTCGCGCTGGCCAGCTTGGCCGCGTAGTCGTTCACCCCGGGCACCAGGTAGTACGCGTTGTTGCCGTAGGTCTGGCCGTACGCAGAGACGGTGGCCATGAACTGCTGACCGGCATTCGGTGCGGCGGGTGCGCTGCCGCCGGCTGGGCCCACCGTCTTCGCGCGTTCGCCCGCGAGCGCGGCTTGGAAGGCGGTCAGCGCGGAGGCGACGCTCTTGGCGGCCAGCTGCTGCTGCGCGGTGGTCAGCTGCTTGCCCGTCATGCCTTCCAGCATGGACAGCTGGCCAGCGAGCACCAGGCGGTCGCGGTCGGCTTCGTACTGCGTCGCGTACACCTTGTTCGCGAGGTTGCCCGTGATCGCGCCGATGGCGTTCTGCAGCGCCTGCTGGTCGGGGATCTTCCCGCTCTTGAGCGCCGAGTCGATGAGCGCCTGGCCCTGCTGCGCCTGCATGGCGCTGGTGCTCGCGACGGTGCCGTACAGCTGGCGCACCTGCTGATCGAGCAGCGTGAAGACCCCCTGCAGCGTCTGGATCGTCGCCTGCGTGGCCGTGATCTGCGCGCTCACCACCTGCTTTTGTGCGTTGACGGCGTTTTGCAGCACCGTAAACGCCGCGTCGGTCGCCGAGCGGGCATCACTCAGCGCGGTGGCGGCCCGGGTTGCGGCGTCGGCCGTCTTGTCGATGGCGGGATACAGCTGGTTGAAAGCCGCCTCGGAACGC
>VBAE01000147.1 GCA_005882415.1 Alphaproteobacteria bacterium
CTGATACGCTCAGCGGCTTCGAGAATCTGCTCGGCTCCGGCTTCAACGACAGCCTGACCGGCGACTCCGCGGTCAACACCATCTCCGGCGGCGCCGGCGACGACACTCTGAACCCGGGCTCGAATGCGGCCGGCAATGTCGACCTACTCGACGGCGGCGCCGGTTTGGACGTCGCTTCCTTCGCTGGTCAGACCGCGGTCGTGGTCGCCACCTTGAACGGTGCGACCGACGTGGTCGCCACCGTCGGCGGCATCGCGGTCGCCACCCTGCACAGCATCGAGGGCCTGACCGGCGGCTCGAGCGCCGACATCCTCACCGGTGACTCGGGCGCCAATGTGATCGACGGCGGCCTCGGCGACGACACCCTCGTCGGCGGCGCCGGGATCGACACGGTCTCCTTCGCCAGCCGCGGCGCCTCGCCGATCACGGTCAACCTCGCCACCCTGACGGCCCAGAACACCGGTGCCGGCAACGACATCATCTCGGGCTTCGAGAATGTCCGCGCCACCTCCGGCAACGACAGCGTCACCGGCGACGGTGCCGACAACACCTTCTTCGAGAGCGGCGGCAACGACATCTATAACGGCGCTGCCGGTTCGGACACGCTGGACTATTCGGCGGCGAATTCGACCGTCTCGGTCAACCTCAACACCCTCATCGGCCAGAACACCGGCACCTATGGCGGCACCGACACGATCACCAACATGGAGAATGTGATCGGCTCCGCGACCCAGCAGAATTTGCTGCAGGGCAATGCCTCGGCGAACCGCTTCGTCGGCGGCTCGGCGCTCGACACCATTCTCGGCAATGGCGGCGCTGACACCATCGTCGGCGGCGCCGGCGACGACGTCCTGCTGGGCGGCAGCAACGCCGCTCTGGACGACGGCAGCGCCGACGTCCTCGAGGGCGGCGAAGGCAGCGACTATCTGTCGGGTGGCCAGGGGAACGACATCCTGCGCGGCGGCCTGGGCGACGACAACCTCATCGGCGGCGTCGGCAACACGTCGCGCCAGTTCTTCACCGGCGTCGACGGCGGAGACGACACCTATGACGGCGGCGACGGTACCGACATCGCCTTCCTGATCTACGACGGCCGCCTGGGCGTCGGGGCAAGCACGGTCGGCATCGCGTTCGACATCAGCAGCCTCCAGGGCAACAGCGCGATCACCTTCAACGGCGTCAATGTCGGGTCGATGACCAGCATCGAGCGGGTCACCTTCCGCGGCACCCAGGTCAACGACACCGTCAAGGGCGGCGGCACGCTCGACAGCCTCACCGGCATGGCGGGCGACGACACGCTCGACGGCTGGTACGGCAACGACACCCTCTCGGGCGGCGCCGGCAACGACACGCTGATCGGCGGCGAGGGCCTCGATACGGCCACCTACGTCAACTCCACCGCCGGCGTGAACGTCGACCTGCGCATCGCGGGCGCCCAGGACACGGGCGGCGAGGGTATCGATACCCTGGTCGGCATCGAGTATCTGACGGGCTCGAACTTCGGCGACACCCTGCGCGGTAACGACGACTTCAACCTGATCATCGACAATGCGGTCTCCGGCCCGGCCGGCCAGACCGACGCGCTGTACGGCTATGGCGGCAGGGACTCGCTCCTCGTCACCCGCGCCGCGGCGGCGCCTGCGACGAACGTCCTCATGGACGGCGGCGACGGCGACGATCTGATCCAGCTTGCCGCCGGAACGGTGACGCTCAGCACCAATCCGAACGGGACGTCGTCGGATGGAGAGGGTCTGTCTTCGGGCGCCTTCTATGTCGCTCCCGGCCTCAGCGGCACCCGCTTCCTCGACAATGTCACGGTCAGCGCCGGCACCGGCAACGACCGCGTCGTTCTCACCGGCGTCGATGCTGCAGTGGTCGATCTCGGCACCGGCAACGATCTGCTCAGCATCAGCACGCTGGGCGGCGCCGGCTTCAACGACTACGACATTACCACCGGTGCGGGATCGGATACCATCCAGCTCGCCGGCACGGGCGCTGCGGCGACCACCACGGCGCGCGCCACGGTGGTTCGCGACTTCACGGTGGGGAGTGCGGGCGACCGCTTCGAACTCCGCACCGCGGCCAGCAGCTCCAGCTTCGATCCGACCAGCTGGGTGAACACGACCAACTTCACCGGCCTCACCAGCGTCAGCCAGGACATGTTCGACAGCGGCCATCTGCGGCTCGTTCAGTCGGGCGCCGACATGCTGCTTCAGGCGGATCGTGACGGGACCGGCGCTGTCAGCGGCTTCGTCACCATCGCGACCCTCACCGGCACCTATACGGGCGGGTTCACCACCTTCAACTTCGACGGCATGATCGGGTCGCTGAACCTCAGCGGCATCGGCGCGCTCGACGAGACCCTCACCGGGGCGACGAAGGCGGACAATCTGAGCGGCAATGACGGCAACGACGTGCTGATCGGCCTGGCCGGCAACGACACGCTCGACGGCGGAAACGGCGACGACGTGCTTCGCGGCGGAACCGGCGACGACACGCTGATCGGCGGCGCCGGCAGCGACACCGCAAGCTACAGCGATGCGGCGTCGGGCGTCACCGTGAACCTCGGCCTTGCAGGGCCGCAGGCGACCGGTGCGGGCAACGACTCGCTGAGCGGCATCGAGAACCTCGTCGGTTCGGCCTTCAACGACGTTCTCACCGGCGACGCTGGCGCAAACCAGATCGCCGGCGGAGCCGGCAACGACCAGATCGACGGCGCCGCGGGTGCGGACGCCATGTCGGGCGGCCTCGGCGACGACTCCTATGTCGTCGACAATGCCGGCGACGTGGTCACCGAAGCCGCGGGCGAAGGCACCGACAGCGTCTCGAGCTCGATCAGCTACACGCTGACCGCGAACGTCGAGAACCTTACGCTGACCGGCACCGCCGCCAATGGCACCGGCAACGACCTCAACAACACTATCACCGGCAACGACTCCGCCAACATCCTCGACGGCGCTGCCGGAGCGGATACCCTGGTCGGCGGCAAGGGCGACGACACCTATTATGTCGACAATGCCGGCGATGTGGTCACGGAAGGGGCCAGCGAAGGCCTTGACAAGGTGATTGCTTCGGTCAGCTACGCGCTCGCCGCCAATGTCGAGGACCTGCTCCTCGTCGGCGCTGCGCTTAACGGCACCGGCAACGAGCTCGCCAACGTCATCACCGGCAACGGGCTCGACAACGGCCTCGTCGGCGGCGCGGGCAACGACACGCTCTACGGCATGGCCGGCAACGACGTGCTCGACGGCGGCACCGGCACCGATACGATGGTCGGCGGCACCGGCAACGACACCTATGTCGTCGACACTGCCGGCGACGTCGTCACCGAGAATGCCGGCGAGGGCACCGACACCGTCCTGTCCTCGATCAGCTACACGCTCGGCACCAACTTCGAGAACCTCACACTCACCGGCACGGCGGCTGACGGCACCGGCAACGGCGTCGCCAACGTCATCACCGGCAACGACTCGGCGAACCACCTCTACGGCCTCGCCGGCGACGACACGCTGATCGGCAATGGCGGCGACGACGTCCTCGACGGCGGCACCGGAGCGGATCAGATGTTCGGCGGCACCGGCAACGACTTCTACTTCGTCGACAATGCCGGGGACCAGGTCACCGAGCTTGCGGGCCAGGGGACTGACACCGTGTCGAGCGGGATCAGCTACACCCTCGGCGCCAATGTCGAGAATCTGATCCTCACCGGCTCGGCTCTGGACGGCACCGGCAACGGGCTCGACAACGTCCTGACCGGCAACGGTCTGTCGAACCACCTGAATGGCGGCGCGGGCAACGACCGCATCGCCGGCGGCGGCGGCTACGATTACCTCTCGGGCGGCACCGGCAACGACGTGTTCGTGGCCGAGATTACCGACGGGAAGATCGCCAGCAAGAGCGGCCCGATCTCGGTCGACATGATCCTGGACTTCCAGGACGGCGACAAGATCGACCTCTCCGGGATCGACGCCAACGCCAATCAGGCGGGCTTCCAGTCCTTCACCTGGGTCGGCCAGGCGGCCGGCAAGGGCGCGGGCGAGCTGTCGTTCAACCATTACGGCAACATGGACGCCGCCGAGAAGGCGCTGGGCATGGATCTCGACGGTGTGGACGGCAAGAGCCCGTTCGACGGCCAGGTCTCCGTCGTCTTCGGCAATGTCGACGGCGGCGCCCCGGACTTCGCCTTCGTGCTGGTCAACAACCAGACCTTCCACACGACCGACTTCATCTTCTAAGCCGCAGCGGGGGTTCGCCCCCGCCGCTACTTCGACGAACGCAAGACGCCCCGGCCTCACCGCCGGGGCGTTTTCGTTGTGGCCGACGCTGCTCAAGGATTTCCGACTCGTCGACGCCAATATTCCGCGATAAGCATTGAACATGGTGCGCGGGGTGAAGCTGCTGGAGCGGATGCGTGCCAACCCGCGCGACTGGCGGATCGAGGACGTGGAAACCTTGTGCGCGGCCTTCGGTCTGGAGCTGCACGGACCGCCGGGCGGCTCCCACTACGGCATAAAGCATGACAGCCAGGTCCTCCGCCTCACCATCCCTTTCAGGCGGCCGATCAAAGCCGTATATGTCCGTCAGCTGGTCCGTTATGTCGATGCGGTGCGGGCCGCCCGAGAGGAGCAGACGTGACCGACGCCCACGGCAGCTACAAGGTGGTGATCGAGACCCTGTCCGAAGAGGACGGCGGAGGCTTCCTGGCGACGGTGCCGGAGCTCCCTGGCTGCATGTCGGACGGCGAAACGCGGGCGGAGGCGCTCGCCAACGTCGAGGACGCGATCGCCACCTGGATCTGGTGCGCGCGCCAGACAGGCGAGCAGATCCCGGAACCGCAGCTTCATCGCGCGGCGTGAGGCGATGGCGCGGGGCGGCGGTTTGTGCCGTCTGGTACCGTCTGCCTTCAGCCCGGCCCCGCCGCCGCCGGCAGGACGAGCACCGGGCAGCTTGCGTCGCGGATCATGCGTTCGGTGGTGCTGCCGCGGAGGGCGTCGAGAAGGCCGCTTCGGCCGGCGGTGAGCATGGCGACCATGTCCGCTTGCTCCGCGGCGTGAACCAGCGTCTCCACGACCGGGCCCTCCAGAAGCCGCACTAATATTTTCTCGCCTTGCGCGCCTCGGACGGCGGGAGCGGAGTTGCCGACGTGGACGACGTCGATCGCCACGCCTGAACCGTTGGTCACCGTGTCGAGCATTGCCAGGAGCCCGTCCGGCGAAGGGCTGTGATCGATCGGGACGAGGACCCGTTCGAGGCTGAGCACGCCCGTTTCTGAATCGACCATCGCACGGGCCCTGGGGCCCAGGATCAGGGTCGGAACCAGCGTGTCCCGCACCACTTCGGCCGAGACGGATCCCTTCGTCCAGCGCTCCAGGCCGGCATGGCCGCGGCTGGCCATGACGAGGAGGCCGGGCCGGTGATCCTGCAGATATCGCGCGAGGCCTTCCGCCGCGTCGAGGCTGCGGATGCCGATCTTGTGGACGCGAACGCCGGTCTCCGACGCGATGTCCTCGACCTGCGCGTCCGCCTTCAGCAGACCCCAGCGGCGAAGCACCTTCCGCACCTGCGGGAACTCATGCCAGTGACCCGCCTCGTCCGGCGGACCGACGTGAAGCAGGTCGAGGGTGCTTCGGTTGTCGATGGCGAGGCGCAGGGCATGCTCGAAAGCCGTGGCTCCCGCGTCGGAAAAGTCGGTGGGGTGGGCGATCGAATGGATCATCCGACAGCCGCTTAGGGGCCGATGCCCCGGCTGTACCTCGGGGAAACTGCTGAATAGTCGCGAGGGCGTCATCTCGGATGAGTTATCGGAATTCGATATGTCAGTTGACGGCGTTCGATAAGGTATGTATCGTTTATCGATATTAACAGGAGAGCGTCCGATGCCCAGATCGCACTCAGCCGCATTGCCGATCGCTTATGTGGTCCTGAAGCTTCTCGTGATCCTGAACTGGCTCGTCGGCGCAGCGATCCTGGCGCTGCTGGCCGTCCTGCCCAACGAGCAGTGGATCATGAGGGCGTTCGAGATCGCGCCCTCGCCCGATACACACCGCCTCGTCGTGGGGCTTCGCGCGATCGCCGTGCTCGGCCTCGTCACCATCCCGATCAACTATGTCATCCTCAGGCGGCTGCTGGCCATGGTCGGCACGGTCCGGGTGGGCGATCCGTTCGTCGCCGCCAACGCCATGCGGCTGCGGGCGATCGCCTGGGCGCTGCTCGCGCTTCAGCTTCTCAGCCTGGTGATCGCCGCGATCGGCAAGAGCGTCTCGACGCCTGCCCACCCGGTGCATCTCGACGCCGGCTTCTCGGTCAACGGCTGGCTCGCCGTGCTTCTGACCTTCATCCTGGCCCGCGTCTTCGTCGAAGGGGCGCTGATGCGCGACGATCTCGAGGGCACGATCTGATGCCGATCAGAGTCAAGCTCGACGAGCTGCTTTATGCGCGGCGGATGACCCTGACCGAGCTGGCGGAGCGGGTGGGGGTTACCATCGTCAACCTGTCGATCCTCAAGACGGGCAAGGCGCGGGCGGTCCGCTTCTCGACGCTGGAGGCGATCTGCGCAGCCTTGTCCTGCCAGCCGGGGGAGATCCTGGAGTTCGTGCACGATGGGACGGGCGACGAGGAGCCCTGAACTACGCCCGCCTGAGCTTTACGTGCATTTAAGCATGTGTGGCGC
>VBAE01000285.1 GCA_005882415.1 Alphaproteobacteria bacterium
TGGCTCAACTATGTGCCGGTCGCGAACCTCCAGAACAGCCCCGGCGTGGGTCCCGATTACTATCTCTGGGCGCTCCAGATAGCGGGGCTCGGCACGACGCTGTCGGCGATCAACATGGTGACGACGATCATCAAGATGCGCGCTCCGGGCATGACGATGATGAAGATGCCGGTCTTCTGCTGGACCGCGCTCTGCAGCCAGGTGCTCGCCGTCGCCATCTTCCCGGCGCTGACCGGCGCCTTCGCGCTGCTGATGCTGGACCGCTATGCCGGCACCAACTTCTTCACGAACGACATGGGCGGAAGCCCGATGATGTACTGGAACCTCGTCTGGCTGCACCATTTCTTCACCATGGGCTCGGGCGCCAGCGTCAACAGCTTCTTCGGGATCGCGACGATGGTGATCTCGATCCCGACCGGCGCCAAGATCTTCAACTGGCTTTTCACGATGTACCGGGGCGAGATCCGCTTCGAGCTGCCGATGCGCTGGGTGATCGCCTTCATGCTGACCTTCGTCGTGGGCGGGATGACCGGCGTCCTGCTCGCGGTTCCGCCGGCCGACTTCGTCCTTCACAATTCGCTGTTCCTGGTCGCGCATTTCCACAATGTCATCATCGGCGGCGTCGTGTTCGGGCTGTTCGCGGGGATCGAGTACTGGTTCCCCAAGGCGTTCGGATTCAGGCTCGATCCGTTTTGGGGGAAGGTCCATTTCTGGGGCTGGGTGATCGGCTATTGGGTCGCCTGGACTCCGATCTACATCGTCGGCCTGATGGGGACGACGCGGCGCATGCGCTATCTGGAAGACCCGTCGCTCCAGCCCTGGTTTATGATCGCGGCCGTGGGCGCGGTGATCATCCTGATCGGGATTTTGGGCTTCGTCATCCAGATCGCGGTCAGCATCAAGAATCGCGAGAAGCTGCGCGACACGACCGGCGATCCCTGGAACGGCCGCACGCTGGAATGGTCGACCTCCTCGCCGCCGCCCGCCTATAATTTCGCGTTCACGCCAATCGTCCACGATCTCGACGCCTGGTACGACATGAAGTCGCGCGGGTATCAGCGGCCCAGGGGCGGCTTCCGGCCGATCCACATGCCGCGCAATACCGGCATTGGCGTGATCCTCGCGATCGGCCACACGTTCAACTATAAGCGCGACTATTACGTCCCCGTCGGCGAGGTCGAGCGCTTCGAGGGCGAGCGCAATCGCTTAGCCGCGGCGGAGGCCTGAGCCATGGCGAGCACGACCCCCGATCCAACCTTCCACCTGGTGGAGGAAGACGACCATCATGGCGGCGGCGGAAGCCCGACGATTCTCGGCTTCTGGATCTACCTGATGAGCGACGCGCTGATCTTCGCGGCCCTGTTCGCGACGTTCGGCGTGCTCAGCACCAGCTATGCCGGCGGGCCGACGCCGCGCGAGATATTCGAGCTCCCTCTGGTCGCGCTCAACACTGCGATCCTGCTCATCTCCTCGATCACCTACGGCTTCGCGATGCTTGCGATGGAGCGGGGCAGGGTGCGCATCACCCAGCTCTGGCTGCTGGTCACCGGCCTGCTCGGCGCGAGCTTCGTCGGCGTGGAGCTGTACGAGTTCGGCGCCCTGATCGCGGAAGGCGCCACGCCGCAGAGGAGCGGCTTCCTCTCCGGCTTCTTCAACAAGCGGCGGCTGCTCTGCCTCAGCATGTTCTGGCACTTCCTCGACGTCGTCTGGATCGGCGTCTTCACCTTCGTCTATCTGCTTGGAATGCTGCGATGAGCCCCTCCGACGCGAACCCCGACCGGGCCCTCCACGCCCATGGCGACAGCCACGGCCACGGCTCGAAACAAAGCTACCTGGTCGGCTTCGCTCTGTCGGCGGTGCTGACCGCGATCCCCTTCTGGCTGGTGATGGCCGACGTGCTGAAGAACCCGACGCTGACCGCGGTCGCCGTGATCGCGCTCGCCGTGGCGCAGATCCTCGTGCACACAATCTGCTTCCTCCACGTCAACACCCAATCCGAGGGCGGCTGGACGCTGGTCGCTTATGTGTTCACCGGGGTCATCCTGCTGATCACCATCGCCGGGTCTTTGTGGATTATGTATCACCTCAATTCGAACATGATGCCGGGGTCGATGACGGGGCGCACGAGCTACACGCCGTGAGCCGGAGCGGCGGAAAGCGGCGGCTCCTCGTCGCTCTCTGCCTGGTAGGGACTTTGCTGTTCACGGCGCTGGGTGTCTGGCAGGTCGAGCGCCGCGCCTGGAAGCTGGACCTGATCGCCCGCGTCGACGCGAGGGTCCACGCTCCCCCCGCACCGTTGCAGAGCATCGAGCCGGAATATCGCCACGTCCGCGTCGCCGGGACCTTCGTCCACGACAAGGAAACCCTGGTCGAGGCGCTGACCGAGCTCGGCCCCGGTTACTGGGTCCTGACCCCGCTCCGCACCGCCGACCGAACGATCCTCATCAACCGCGGCTTCATTCCATCCACCCGCCCGCCGCACACGCCGCCGAGCGGCCGAGTGACTGTCACTGGCCTGGTGCGCCTGACCGAGCCGCACGGCCGCTTCCTCCGCGCCAACAAGCCCGCCGAGAACCGCTGGTATTCGCGCGACGTCGCCGCGATCGCCGCGACGCGCGGCATCGGCCCCGTCGCGCCCTTCTTCATCGACGCCGACGCCGGGGGCCCCGGCGCATACCCGGTCGGCGGCCTCACCGTGGTCACCTTCCGCAATGCCCATCTCGTCTACGCCCTCACCTGGTTCGGCCTCGCCGGCCTCTCGTTGTTCGGGCTGGTCCTGCTGCGGCGGGAAAAGCTAGAACGCGGCTGATGGACACGCCGCTCCTCGCTCTCACCCGGCCGCGCTCCGGCCTCGCCGGCCGCTCGCCGACCGACGCCGCCGCGGAGAATATGCGCCAGCTCATCCAGCTGCGCTGGCTCGCCGTCGTCGGACAGCTCGTCGCGATCCTGCTCACCCAATTCGGCCTAGGTGTGCGGCTGCCGCTTGGGCCGATGCTGGCCGTGATCGCCGTGCTCGCGCTGGCCAATCTGCTCTTCACGCTCACCCTGCGCCGCCCGCGCCTGTTCCGGGGCGAGATGCTGCTTGCGCTGCTGCTCGACATGGCCGCGCTCACCGGCCAGCTTTACTTGAGCGGCGGTGCGACCAACCCGTTCATCTCGCTCTACCTTCTTCAGGTGGTGCTCGGCGCGATCCTGCTCGGCCCCGCCGCGGTGTGGCTTCTGGTCGCCGCCTCCTCGCTCTGCGTCGCCTTCCTCTCGCTCGCCCACCTCCCGCTCGAAGTCCCGGCCTTCCTCCCCCAGGCCGAGATGATCCTCGCCGGCGAATGGGTCAGCTTCTTCATGGTCGCGACGCTCCTGGTGCTGTTCATCACCCGGATCAGCCGCAATTTGCGCGCCCGCGACTCCTACGTCGCCGAGCTCGGCCAACGCGCCGCGGAGGAGGACGGGATCGTCCGGATGGGCCTGTTCGCAAGCGGCGCCGCGCACGAGCTCGGCACCCCCTTGTCGTCGCTTTCGGTGCTGGTCGCCGACTGGCAGCGTCACCCCAAGATCGCCGCCGATCCGGAGCTGATGGAGGAGCTGGCGGACGCGCAGGGCGAACTCCAGCGCTGCAAGGAGATCGTCTCCGACATCCTCCATTCCGCCGGCCAGTCGCGCGGCGAGGCGATGGGCTCCACCGCCGCCGAGGACGTCCTCGAGGAGATCGTCGCCGCCTGGCGCTCCCTCCACTCGGAGGTGCCGCTGGAATACCGGCCCGACGCCGCACCGGGCGCCAAGGTCGCCGCCGAGCCCGCGCTCCGCCAGGCGATCTGGAGCCTGCTCGAAAACGCCGCGGAGGCTTCCCCCCGCTCGGTCACCCTCGCAAGCGAGACCGAAGGCGACCGCCTGCTGATCTCCGTCCTCGACGAAGGCCCGGGCTTCCCGGACGAGATCCTCGCCGGCATCGGCCAGCTCTACCGCTCCAGCAAGGGCGCCGGCCACGGCCTCGGCCTGTTCCTCGCCGGCAACGTGGCGCGCCGGCTGGGCGGAACCCTCGACGTCGCCAACCGCCTTCGCCAAGACCCTCGCCCGCTCGTTCGAACGCCGCGGCTACCGTGTCCGCGTGGCGAACAGCGCCGAGGAACTCGACCGGCTGATCGAGACGGAGCGCCCGACCTACGCGGTCGTCGACCTGAAGCTCGGCACCGGCTCCGGCCTCGCCTGCGTCCAGGCGCTCCACGCCTTGGACCCGGCGATGCGGATCGTCGTCCTCACCGGCTATGCGAGCATCGCCACCGCGGTCGAGGCGATCAAACTCGGCGCCTCCCACTATCTCCCCAAGCCGTCCAACACCGACGACATCGAAGCCGCCTTCGGCAAGGCCGCAGGCGATACGGAAGTCCCGATCACCGCCCGCCCGAGCTCGATCAAGACCTGGGAATGGGAGCGGATCAACGAGACGCTGATGGAGACCGACTTCAACATCTCCGAAACCGCCCGCCGCCTCGGCATGCACCGGCGGACCCTGGCCCGGAAGCTGGAGAAACGGCCGGTCCGCTAGGCCTTGCTCCGGGCACCGCGATCCCCTCTACTCTGCGCCAGGCAGGGGAGGGGCGGAGATGAGAAGGACCGGTCGGGTCGCCCTCCGCCTGGGGGTAGCACCCGTCGCTTCACGGGGCCCTCGCCTCGAGCGGCTTCGCGCTGGGGGGATGCACGATCGGCTCGCTGGTCCTGCTCGGGATTCTGGCGCTCGCCAACCGTTTCCGCCCGCTCGGCCGCTGGGCGGCGGCGGCGCTCGGAGGAGCGTTGTTCTGGGCCTTGCTCGCGGCGCTGAAGGCCGGTTCGGCAGGCGCACTGTTCGCCGTCCCGCCGGGAATGGCGGCAGGTCTCATTCTGAGGGATCCGCTCGGCGGCCGTCCTGTCGGCCTCCGGCTGTGGATCGCCCTTGCCTGCGGGCTCGGCCTCTCGCTGTTCCTGCTGGCGGGGCCCGCACTCGACGAGCGCAGGGAGCGGCAATGGGACCGGCAGCCGCCGAACGCCTCTTTGCTGGGCGACCGGGTGATGGGCGGGGCCATGTTCGGCTCCGAGCTCTGGCTGTTCAACGAGGACGGCAAGACCGTGTCTTTCCGACTGTCCGACTGGAGGCCGACCGTCCGCGCCGGCTCCGGCGTCGCCGCGCTCACCGCCCGCGGCCCCTGGGCGCTTATCGTCCCGCCGACCGAGTGGCGGGAGCAGCATTGGCCCGCCGGCCGCTTCCGCCTCGCCTCGTGGAGCGGAGGGCGCTGGCTCTATTCGCCCTGGCAAAGCTATGGCGAGGACGAACGTCCGGAGGCGCTCGCCATCGGCCCCCAAGGCCCGGTCGTGCTCGGCCCGAAGCATCTCTATCTGCTGCCGTCCGTCGCAGGCCCGTTCAGGACGGTGGCGCTGAGCCGGCCGCTCGGCGTCGGCGGGCAGATCGTCGCGGCAATCGTCGGCTCCGGCACGCTCTATGTCGGAGCCAATGCGGGCGAGTTCGGCGGCGGCCTGCAGCGCATCGACCTCGCCACCGGCGCGATCGAGCAGGTCGAAAGGCACGACAGCGACCGCCTCTGCGCCGGGCCCCTGAACACCCAATGCGACCCCGTCACCGGCCTCGTCCCCGATCCGGAAAAGCCGGGCTGCGTCTTCGCCTCGATCGGCCTGGCCCATATGATGTGGGACGGACGCGTTCTCCGCGTCTGCGGCAACGAGGTCGAGCTCGTGTTCGAGGCCCCCGTCCTGCCGCTCGGCAAGCGGATCGAACGCTTCTTCTCCAGCCGCGCCCGCGAATATCCCCCGGACTCTGAGCCGGTCTTCTCGCTCCTCCCGGCACCGGGCGGCTTCCGGGCGGTCACTCCGCGGGCGATCTACCGGTGGGAGCGGGGGAAAATCAGCCGCCGGTCGTT
>VBAE01000286.1 GCA_005882415.1 Alphaproteobacteria bacterium
GTTCCTCGGCAGCATCGAACAGGGAGCGCAGAAGCAGCCGCTTCCAGTCATTCCATGTCCCGGGCCCGACCGCGCGAATGTCGACCACGGTCAGGATCAGCAACAATCGCAGCCGCTCCGGGCTCTGCACTTGGCGAACGAAATCTTCGATCGTCTTCGGGTCGGCGAGATCGCGTTTGAACGCCGTTGCCGACATCAGAAGATGGTTGTGGACCAGCCACGACACCGTTTCAGTTTCGGCGGCGTCGAGGCCTAGGCGCGGACAAAGCCGCAATGCAATTTCGCTGCCGATGACGCTGTGGTCGCCGCCGCGGCCCTTGGCGATGTCGTGCAGCAGGACAGCAACGTAGAGCACGCGGCGCGATGCGATCTGACGGAACAGCGCGGTCGACAAGGGATGATCGTCGGCAAGCTCGCCACGCTCGATCGCTGCCAGCAGGCCGATGGCGCGGATCGAATGCTCGTCGACCGTATAATGGTGATACATGTCGAACTGCATCTGTGCGACGACGCGGCCGAAGTCGGGAATGAAGCGTCCGAAAACCCCGGCATCGTTCATCCATCGCAGGACCAGTTCCGGACTCTGCAGGTTGGTCAGGACCTGCAGGAACAGGTCATTCGCGCGCGGATCGCCGCGGACCTTGTTGCCGATCAGCTTGGCGTCGCGGGTCGCGGCGCGCATCGCTGCCGGGTGGATTTCAAGCCGCTCGCGGGCGGCTATGGCAAACAGCTCGAGCAGCCGGATTGGCTTATCCTTGAACCAGCCGTCGTTTGGAATGGCCAGACGGCCTCGGTCGAGCAGCAGCCCGGCCAGATGCTTGGGCCGGCGGCGAATGGTCGGCAAAGCGAAACGGAATCCCTTCGTCGCCATTTGCTCGTCGAGCTGCGCCAGGAAAATGCCAGTGAGATCGCCGACCGCCTTGGCGTTGAGGAAGTAGAATTGCATGAATCGCTCGACCGCCGATTTTCCCGGCCGATCGGCATAATGCATCACTTCGGCCAGCTGCTGTTGATAGTCGAACGTCAGCCGCTCCTCGGCCCGCCCGGCGACGCAATGTAAATGACAGCGAACCGCCCAGAAGAAGCGCTCGGCCCGCTCGAACCGTTGATATTCTTCGTCCGTAAGCAGTCCGGCGCCGACCAGGTCGGCGGGGCTTTCGACGCCATGCACATATTTGCCGATCCAGTAGAGCGTGTGCAGGTCGCGCAGGCCACCCTTGCCGTCCTTGACGTTGGGCTCGACGACATAGCGGCTGTCGCCCATGCGGACGTGGCGTGCATCGCGCTCGGCAAGCTTGGCGGCGACGAACTCGGCCGAACTGCCGGCGACGATGTCCTTGCGAAAGCGAGCGACGGCCGTCGCGAACGGCGCCTCGTCACCCCACAGCAATCGCGATTCGAGGAAAGCGGTTCGGACCGTCATGTCGGTTTTGGCGAGCTTCAGCAGCTCGGCGACGGTGCGCAGCGAATGGCCGACCTTGAGTTTCAGGTCCCACAACAGATGGAGCGTCGCTTCGACCAACGCAGCCGCTTGGGGCGATGGCTTGGCGCCGACTAGAAACATCAGATCAAGATCGCTGAACGGCGCCATTTCGCCGCGGCCGGTGCCGCCGAGGCCGACGACGGCGATCGGCTCCGGTCGTTCTTCGATCAAGTCCCCGGTCGCCAGATCGAATGCGATTCGGACCAATTGGTCGTGCAAATATGCCGTGGCCCTGGCCGCTGCGCGGCCGCGTCCAGGCTCGGCCATTAGTCGACTGGCTATTTCTTCTCGGCCTTGGATAAGCGCTGATTGCAATATGTCGACGATCGCCCCGCGCCGAGCGTCCGTTGCTAGCAGCGCGGCAATCCGATCGAGGATGGCGCGGCGATCGATGATCGCGCGCCGGTTTACGACCGATTCGTAAGCGGTCATCCCGACTGCTCGCCGGCAAGCCGCTTCAGACGGTAAAGTTCGTCGAGCGCCTCTCGCGGCGTCAGTCGGTCCGGCTCGATTTCGGCGAGGGCATTGCGCACGGCATCGACCGGCGCGGCGGCCTCCGCTGCCGAGGCGAACAGCGGCAGATCATCGAGGCCCGCCGCAATTCCGCCGGTTGCATCGCGCCCGGCCTCAAGCTTGGCGAGGACCGATTTGGCGCGGGCGACGACTGCCGGCGGCAGCCCGGCCAGTTTCGCCACCGCGATGCCGTAGCTGCGGTCGGCAGCCCCGTCGGCGACCTCGTGCAGCAGGACCAAATCGCCCTTCCATTCGCGAGCCCGGACATGGTGAAGCGACAGCGCGTCCAGCCGGCCGGCAAGCCGCGTCAGCTCGTGATAATGGGTGGCGAACAATGTGCGGCAAGTGATGTCGTCGTGCATTGCTTCGACCACCGCCCAGGCAATAGCGAGCCCGTCGTAAGTCGATGTGCCGCGCCCGATTTCGTCGAGGATCACCAGGCTGTTCGGCGTCGCCTGCGAAAGGGCTGAACAGGCGATCGACGATCCCAATTTTGGCGCGGGCGGCCGGGACAAACGCGCCGGCCTGGGCAAGAATGGCAATCAGCGCCGCCTGCCGGAGGAAGGTCGATTTGCCGCCCATGTTTGGGCCGGTGATCAGCCACAAGCGATCGCTCCGCCCAAGCGACAGATCGTTGGCGACGAAGCGCTCGCCGGCGGGAGCGAGGGCTGCTTCGACGACCGGATGGCGGCCAGCGTCGATTTCCAGGCACGGTTCGTCCGTTAGGGTTGGTGCCGTCCAGCCGCCTTCGGCCGCTCTCGCGGCATGGCTGGCGGCGACATCGATCCGCGCCAGCGCCGCGGCGGTTCGGCTGATCGCCGGGGTTGCGGCCAGGGCCAGCGCCGCCAGCTCCTCCATGTGCGCCGCTTCAGCGGCCAGCGCATGAGCCCCGGCTTCGACCACCCGCCCCGCCTCCTCGTGCAACTCTGGCGAGTTGAAACGAACGACGCCGGCGAGCGTCTGGCGATGCGTGAAGCCGCTGTCGGGCGCCATCAGTCGGTCGGCATGCCGCGCCGCGACTTCGATGTGATAGCCGAGCACGGCATTGTGCCGGATCTTGAGCGCCGCGACTCCGGTCAGCTCGCGGTACCGGTTCTCGAGCGCGGCAATTGCCCGGCGACCATCCGAAGAGGCCGACCGCAAGGCATCGAGCGCGGCGTCATAGCTCTCGGCGATGTAGCCGCCCTTCGATGAATCGAGCGGCGGGGCCTCGACCAGGGCCGCGCGCAGCTTGTCGACCATTGCAGCGTGGCCGCCGAGCGCGGGCAGCAAGACGTCCAGCAGGGCAGGGCGGATCGCCTCGGCCTCAAGCTCGGCCTTGATCGCCGCGGCACTGCTCAAACCGTCGCGCAGCAGCGCCAGGTCGCGGGGACTGCCGCGGCCGGCGGTCAGGCGGGCCAGCGCCCGGGCGAAGTCGGGCAGTATCTTCAACGCCTCGCGCAGCCGTTCGCGGCGCAAGGCATCGTCGAACAGCCAGGAAACGAGCCCCAGCCGCGCCTCAATCGCCGCGCGCTCGGTCAGCGGCGCTGAAAGATCCTCGGCCAGCAACCGCCGCCCGGCCGCCGTCCGGCAACGGTCGATCTCGCCAAGCAGGCTGCCGGCAACCGGGCCTGAGGTGGATCGGCATAACTCGAGGCTGTCGCGAGTCGCCGCATCGATTGCCATATGATCCGACCGTGCCGTCCGGCGCGGCGGCTCAAGCAATATGCCGGCCCCCTTCTGTGTTGCGTCGAGATAGGCGAGGAGGCCGCCGGCCGCGGCGAGCTCGGCCCGGGTCGGGCCGCCGAGACCATCGAGCGTCGCCAGGCCGAACCGCGATTTGAGGCTGCGTTCGCCGGCTATGCTGTCGAACCCGCCCTTGCCGGGGGACGTGGCGACGCCTGTCACCGGGCCATCAGCAATCGTTTCTGCAGGCCCCAGCCGGGCAAGCTCGGCGGCAAGATCACCTGATCCGCAGGCAACCAGCTCGAACCGTCCCGTGGAGATATCCGCGGCGGCGATGGCCCACTCATCGCCAGCCCGGCCGACTGCCGCCAGCCAATTGGCCGCCGCCGATTCGAGCAACGTCTCTTCGGTCAGCGTTCCAGGCGTCACCAGGCGGATGATCGCGCGGTCGACCAAGGCCTTCGATCCCCGCGCCTTGCGCGCCTCGGCCAGGCTCTCGACCTGCTCGGCAATGGCGACGCGATGACCTGCCCGGATCAGCCGGGCGAGATAGGATTCGGCGGCATGCACCGGCACCCCGCACATTGGGATCGGCGCCCCGCCATCCTCGCCGCGCTTGGTCAGCGCGATGTCGAGGCAGGCCGCGGCGATCTTGGCGTCGTCGAAGAACAGTTCGAAGAAAGGCGGTACTGGACCATCATCGGAGTCGGGGCGTCTGCGCGAGCCATCGGGCAATTCGTAGCCGCTGCGCGTGACTCTTCCCACACCCTTTGGCTAAAGCCGCGCGCAAGGAGCGGGAATGAGCGAAAGCAATGTCAAATTTTCGGAGGCCGAGGCGCTTGAGTTCCACTCGCGTGGCCGGCCGGGCAAGATCGAGATCATCGCCTCCAAGCCGATGGCGACTCAGCGCGACCTCAGCCTGGCTTATTCGCCGGGCGTCGCGGTCCCGGTGCGCGCCATCGCCGAGAATCCCGGATGCGCCTACGATTATACGGCCAAGGGTAATCTGGTCGCCGTCATTTCCAACGGCACCGCCATCCTCGGCCTCGGCAATCTCGGCGCACTCGCCTCCAAGCCGGTGATGGAAGGCAAGGCGGTGCTGTTCAAGCGCTTCGCCGATGTCGACGCGATCGACATCGAGGTGAAGACCGAGGACGCGCAGCGCTTCATCGACTGCGTCGAGCTGCTCGAGCCGAGCTTCGGCGGCATCAACCTCGAGGACATCGCCGCGCCCGACTGCTTCGTCATCGAGCAAACCCTCCGCGAGCGGATGAACATCCCGGTCTTTCATGACGACCAGCATGGCACCGCGATCATCACTGCAGCCGGCCTGATCAACGCTTGCATGCTGACCAATCGCAAGATGAGCGACATCAGGGTTGTCGTGAACGGCGCCGGCGCCGCCGCGATTGCCTGCACCGAGCTGATCAAGGCGATGGGCGTGCGCGGCGATCATGTCATCATGTGCGATCGCAAGGGCGTCATTCACAAGGAGCGCACGGACCTCGAT
>VBAE01000148.1 GCA_005882415.1 Alphaproteobacteria bacterium
AGGAGGAGATCCGCAACGCGTTCGAAGCGACCGTGCTCGATCTGCCGCGCGCGATGCTGGTGCAATTCCCGCACCTCCTCCACGACGTCCATGTCGCGGTGGTGGTGGTGGACTTCACCCTCGCCGCGACCCGCGACGCGATCCGGATCCTCTCCTGGCTCCGCGCAAACGCGCCGCATTCGCGGGTGATCGTCGTCGCCAACAAGGTGACGTCGGGCGTGCAGGAGATCAGCCGCAAGGACTTCGAGGCCTCGATCGAGCGCAAGGTCGACATCGCGATCAACTACGATCCGAAGCTCGCCGCGCAGGCGGCCAAGCTGGGCCAGCCTTACGCCAAGACCGCCACCGGCAAGGCGCTCTCGCCGCTCGCCGCTCTGGTCAAGATGACCGTGGCGACTGTGGAGGATGCCGCAGCGGCGGCCGAGGCGGCGGCGGAAGAGTCGGGCGCGTCGAGCTCGCTGCTCGGCAGGTTCAACTTCAAGTCGCTGGTCGCCAAGAAGCCGAAGACGGTGAAAGCCGCCGCCTGAGGCTGGAAGTAGACGCGGCGCGATTGCGCCGGGGAAGGACGTAGGGACAGATGGGCGGCTATACCTTGATCTTGGTGGCCTTCGGCATGCTCGCGGCGCTCGCCGTCGTGTACGTCGCCGCCTCCGGCCCGTCGGCGGCGAAGTCGACCAACCGCCGCCTGGACGCGGTGCGCGAGCGGCATAGCAAGTCGAACGAAGTCGCCGCCCAGGCGCAGCTGAAGCGCATCCTCGCCAACCGCCAGGCGGGAACGAAGATGGACAGCTTCGCGACCCGGCTGATCCCGAACCCGGCGCTGCTCCGGCGACGGCTCCAGCAGACCGGCAAGAGCTGGACGCTGGCCCAATATGCAAGCGTCTCGGGAGGCGTGTCGGTGCTGGTGATCGCGGCGCTGGTGCTGAAGGGCCTGCCGATCCTGCTCGCTTTGTTCGTCGGGCTGTTCATCGGTATCGGCATCCCGCATTTCGTCGTCGGCAAGCTGATCAAGCGCCGGATCGCCAAATTCACCTCCAAATTCGCCGACGCTATCGACCTGATGGTCCGCGGCCTTCGCTCGGGCCTTCCGATCTCCGAGACGGTCGGCGTGGTCGCCGACGAGATCCCCGGCCCGGTGTCGGAGGAGTTCCGCCAGGTCGCCGACAAGATGAAGATCGGCCGGACGATGGAAGCCGCGCTCCAGGATTCGGCGGACCGATTGGGAACGCCCGAATTCCAGTTCTTCGTCATCACCCTGGCGATCCAGCGCGAGACCGGCGGCAACCTCGCCGAGACGCTCGCCAACCTCTCCGACGTGCTGAGGAAGCGTACGGCGATGAAGCTCAAGATCAGGGCCATGTCCTCGGAATCGAAGGCCTCGGCCTGGATCGTCGGCTCCCTGCCCTTCATCGTCTTCGTTCTGATCTCGATGGTGAACTGGGGCTATATGGGCCGGTTCTTCATCGGCCAAAATGACCAACTTCGAGATCTAGGGCAGCACGATGATCCCAGCGAACACCGGCCCGACCATCATGGGGATCGACGTCACGACCGTGGCGACGATGCTCGCAGCCATCGCGACCTTCGCGGTGCTGCTGGCCATCTATGCCGCGACCACCGTCAAGGATCCGATGGCGAAGCGGGTCAAGGCGCTCAACGAGCGGCGCGAGCAGCTTAAGGCGGGCATCGTCGCCTCGACGGCCAAGCGCCGGCGCAACATCACCAACAAGAACGAGGTCGGCGACAAGGTCCGAAGCGTCCTCGACAGCCTGAAGATGGTTCAGGGCGAGCAGGTCGTGAAGGCCCAGAAGAAGCTGGTCCAGGCCGGCATCCGCTCGAAAGACCTGGCCTTCGTCGTGATCTTCGCCCGGCTGGTGCTTCCGCTGGTCATCGGAACGACGGTGATCGTGGGCGTCTATCTGCTGAACTGGTTCCCCGACTGGGGCGCCCTGAAGCGCTACGGTCTGGTCGCGAGCGCCCTCGTCGGCTCCTACAAGGCGCCGGACCTGTGGCTGAAGAACAAGATCAACAAGCGCACCGCGGCGATCCGCAAGGGCCTCCCCGACGCGCTCGACCTGCTGGTGATCTGCGCCGAGGCCGGCCTCACCGTCGACGCCGCCTTCAGCCGCGTCGCCCGCGAGCTGGGCAAGGCCTATCCCGAGCTCGGCGACGAGTTCGCTCTGACCTCGATCGAGCTGGGCTTCCTCACCGACCGCCGATCGGCGTTCGAGAACCTCGCCAACCGGATCGACCTCGACGCGGTCCGCGGCGTCGTGACGACGATGATCCAGACCGAGAAATACGGCACCCCGCTGGCCAGCGCCCTGCGCGTCCTCGCCGCCGAATTCCGCAACGAGCGGATGATGCGCGCCGAGGAGAAGGCCGCCCGTCTGCCGGCGATCATGACCGTGCCGCTGATCCTCTTCATCCTGCCGGTGCTGTTCGTCATCATCCTCGGCCCGGCGGCCTGCTCGATCTCGGATACTCTGATCCATTGAGGAGTCGGCACGGGGGCGGAACAAGTTCGCCGCTCCCGCGCTTGTTCCCGAAAGGTCAACCGGGAGAAGCCAGTGCCAGTCCTCACGCCCAATGAATGGATCGTCCTGATCCTCGTATTCGTGCTCGGCCTCGTCATCGGCATGGCGCTGATGGCGGGGAACAAGTGGAAAGGCCGCTACCGCGACGAGAACCGCAGGGTCCGCGAGCTGGAGGCGGAGAACGCCCAGCTTCGCAAGGACGCGTCGGAGATGGACACGCTGCGCGGCGCCGCGGCTCGGGACGAAGCCCGGCGCCGGGTGGACGGGCCGGGGCCGCTTTAGGAACCCGTCACTCCGGGCTTGACCCGGAGTCCATGAACACAGGTCTGTGAGAACTTGCCTCGATCCGTGTTCATGGATGCCGGATCAAGTCCGGCATGACGGCGGTGGTTCGGGTGCCCTTCCTGTACCTCCCCTACAGCCCCAGCGCCTCGCTTGCCTGGCGGTGCCTTAGTGCCGCCTGGGCTGCCGCCAGCCGCGCGATGGGCACCCGGTAGGGGGAGGCGCTGACGTAGTCCAAGCCCGTTTTCTCGCAGAAGGCGATCGAGGTGGGGTCGCCGCCATGTTCGCCGCAGATGCCGAGCTTGAGGCCCGGGCGGGCGGCTCGGCCGCGTGTCGCGGCGAGGGCGATGAGCTCCCCTACCCCTTCCTCGTCGATCGAGACGAAGGGGTCGCGCTCGAAAATGCCTTTTTCGACATAGTGGCTGAGGAAGCGGGCGGCGTCGTCGCGGCTGACGCCCAAAGTGGTTTGCGTCAAATCGTTGGTGCCGAAGCTGAAGAATTCGGCGTCCTGGGCGATGTCGGCTGCGCGCAAGGCGGCGCGGGGGAGCTCGATCATCGTGCCGACGAGATAATCGAGGCGTCGGCCCTGCTCGCCGAAGACGGCTTCCGCGGCGGCGTCGATCAGGGCCTTGATGATGGTGAGTTCGGCGCGGGTTGCGACGAGAGGGACCATGATCTCGGGGATCGGCGCTTCGCCGCCCTCCCCTGCGACCAGCGCCGCGGCCTCGAAGATGGCGCGGGCCTGCATCTCGTAGATTTCGGGGTAGGTGATTCCGAGCCGGCAGCCGCGATGGCCGAGCATCGGGTTGAACTCGTGAAGCTCGTTGGCGCGGCGGCGCAGCGTCTCGACGGGGACTCCGGCGGCGGCAGCGACTTCGGCGAACTCCTCCTCGCTATGGGGGAGGAATTCGTGGAGCGGCGGATCGAGCAGGCGGATGGTGACGGGGAGGCCGGCCATGATCCGGAAGATCTCGACGAAGTCGCCGCGCTGCTCGGGGAGGAGCTTGGCAAGCGCTGTGCGGCGGCCGGCCTCGTTTTCGGCCAGGATCATCTGGCGGACGGCGCTGATCCGGGCGGCGTCGAAGAACATGTGTTCCGTCCGGCAGAGACCGATCCCCTCGGCGCCGAACTCGCGGGCGGTGCGGCAGTCGAGCGGGGTCTCGGCGTTGGTGCGGACGCGGAGGCGGCGGACCTTGTCGGCCCAGAGCATGAGGGTGCCGAAATCGCCGACCAGCTCGGGCTGGACGGTGGGGACGGCGCCGAGCATCACCTCGCCGGTCGAGCCGTCGATGGTGATCGTTTCCCCTTCCCGAACCTCGACTCCGCCGACCCGCATCAGTCGGAGCTTGTAGTCGATCGAGACCGCGCTCGAGCCGGAGACGCAGGGCCGGCCCATGCCGCGGGCGACGACCGCCGCGTGGCTGGTCATGCCACCGCGGGCGGTGAGGATGCCCTGGGCGGCGTGCATGCCGTGAATGTCCTCGGGCGAAGTTTCGACCCTGACGAGGATGACGCGCTCGCCAAGGCCGGCGCGCTTTTCGGCGGTGTCGGCGTCGAACACGGCCGCGCCCGAGGCGGCGCCCGGGGAGGCCGGTAGGCCCTTGGCGATGACGTTGCGGGGGGCGGAGGGATCGAGGGTCGGGTGGAGGAGCTGGTCGAGGGCGGAGGGGTCGACTCGGAGGACGGCTTCTTCCTCGGTGATCAGGCCTTCCGCGGCCATGTCGACGGCGATGCGGAGGGCGGCTTTGGCGGTGCGCTTGCCGCTGCGGGTCTGGTGCATGAAGAGATTGCCGCGCTCGACGCTGAACTCGATGTCCAGCATGTCGCGATAGTGTGCTTCGAGCTGGTCGAAGACGCGGGCCAGCTCGGCGAACACGTCGGGCATCGATTCTTCCATCGACGCGGCTTTGGCGCCGGCGGCCTCGCGGGCGGAGCGGGTGAGATATTGGGGGGTGCGGATGCCGGCGACGACGTCCTCGCCCTGGGCGTTGATCAGATATTCGCCGTAATAAGCGCGTTCGCCCGTGGAGGGATTGCGGGTGAAGGCGACGCCGGTGGCGCTGGTGTCGCCCATATTGCCGAACACCATCGCCTGGACGTTGACCGCGGTGCCCCAGTCGTGGAGAATTGCGTTCAGGCGCCGGTAGGTTTTCGCCCGATCGGAGTGCCAGGAGCCGAACACCGCGCCGACCGCGCCCCAGAGCTGCTCGTGCACGTCCTGCGGGAATGGACGGCCCCAGAGCTCCTCGACCAGGGACTTATACTCGCCGGTGAGGCGGCGCCAGTCGTCGGCCTCGAGCTCGGTGTCGAGGTGGACGCCCTTATCCTCCTTGGCGATCTCCAGCGCTTCCTCGAAGCGGCCGTGATCGAGGCCCAAGACGACGTCCGAATACATCTGGATGAAGCGCCGGTAGCTGTCCCAGGCGAAGCGCGGGTCGTCCGAGACGGCGGCGAGGCCCTGGACGGTGTCGTCGTTGAGGCCGAGGTTGAGGACGGTGTCCATCATCCCCGGCATGGAGACGCGGGCGCCGGAGCGGACCGAGACGAGCAGCGGGTCAGCGGCGTCGCCGAAGCGCTTGCCGGTGATCGCTTCGATATGGGCGAGGCCCTGGGCGACTTCCTCGCGAAGGGAGTCGGGGAAGCTTTCCCCTTCGGCATAATAGCGGGCGCACATCTCGGTGGAGATGGTGAAGCCCGGAGGCACCGGGAGGCCGATCGAGGCCATTTCGGCGAGGTTGGCGCCCTTGCCGCCGAGGAGATTCTTATTTCCCGCCTCGCCATCGGTGATGCCGCCGCCGAAGCGGTAGACGTAGCGGGTCATACCACGTCATTCCGGCGAAAGCCGGAATCCATGAACACGGATCGCGGAAACCCACACACAACGGTGTTCATGGATCCCGGATCAAGTCCGGGATGACGGTCTGAGCGGATCACAGGCTGCTCCTCGGCGCGGAAGTTGACAAAGCTTACGCCCGATCGCTGAATTCGTGCCCCTTTTGTCAACTTCCGATCACCCCTCGATCCGCGAGAAATCGGCGACCGCGTGGACGGCGTCGCGGATGCGCAGGAGGAGGTTGAGGCGCGCCGCGCGCTTGTCCGCGTCGGGATCGTTTACCGTGACCTTGTCAAAGAACGCATCGACCGGCGCGCGGAGGCTCGCCAGAGCCGCCATCGCGCCTTCGAATTCCTCCGCCTCGACCGCGGCCCGAGCGCGGGGCTCGGCCGAATCGAGGGCTTGGATCAGGTCAGCTTCCTCTTTTTCGGGCGTGTAGGAAAGCGTTTTGTTCGCGCCTTGTTCCGGATGGGCGAGCTGCGACACCGCGTCGGCGAGGATCGGGTCGTCGATGAGGACGAGCGGGTCCTCCTCGCCGGTCTGCGGGATGTCCTGGTCCTCGGGCCCGGCAAGGATTGCGGGGTGGCCGGCCCAGCCCTCCTTCTTGAGGATGTTGGCGGCGCGCTTGTAGCCGGCAAGCAGGTCGCGGCCTTCCGCGGTTTCGACGAAGGCCTGGAGCGCGCGGACCCGGGCGAGGTTCGAGACAATATCGTTTCCACGCTGACCAAGCGCGAAAACAGCGTCGATGAGATCGTGCCGCGCGCCAGCCTCCCGCTGCTGCACCTTTAGCCGTTCCTCAAAGAATTCCGGGACTGCCCGGAAGAGCTCGGCGCCGATGTGCTCTTTCATCCAAGCCTGGTCGCGCTCGTAATCGCCTGTCTCGTGCTGGCGCAGGAGCCTGTTGGCGGCCCGAGACGTAGCGTAATCGAGCTCCAGACGGATGCCATTGCGCAGGATCAGCTCGATAATCCCAAGAGCGGCTCTGCGGAGCGCGAATGGGTCGCGCGAGCCTGTCGGCCTCTGCTTTATGACGAAGAAGCTGACCAGCGAATCCAGCTTGTCCGCCAGGCTCACCGCCACCGTCGCCGGTGAAGTCGGAACATCGTCGCCTTGGCCTGCCGGCTTGTAATGGTCGCGGATGGCGTCGGCGACTTGCGGGTCTTCGCCCTGGGCGCGCGCGAGGTAGCCGCCGATCAGGCCCTGGAGCTCGGGGAACTCGCCGACCATTCCGGTGACGAGGTCCGCCTTGGCGAGACGGGCTGCGCGTTCGGCGAGGGCTGCGAGATCTGCCCCCTCTCCCTGCAGGGGAGAGGGAAAGGCCGCGTCAGCGGCCGAGGGTGAGGGGCTGGCGGTGCCCTCCACGTACGACGGGCCCTCACCCTGGTTCGCTTCGCGAACCTGTCCCTCTCCCCTGCAGGGAGAGGGGGTTACGATCCCCTCTTCGACCAGCCATCTGGCCAGTTTCGCGACCCGGTCTACCTTGTCGGCGACGGTGCCGAGCTTTTCGTGGAAGACGATTTGGCTTAGCTTTTTCGCCTGGTCTTCGAGCGGGATTTTGAGGTCCTGCTCCCAGAAGAATTTGGCGTCGGAGAGGCGGGCCGCGAGGACCTTCTCGTTACCCGCCGCGATCGCGGTGCCGCCGTCGCTCGCTTCGATGTTGGCGGTGCAGATGAAGTTCGGGGCTAGCCTCCCCTCCCCCGCCGTCAGCGCGAAATATTTTTGGTTGGTGCGCATGGTGAGTTGGATCACCTCGGGCGGCACGTCGAGGAAGGCGGGGTCGAAGCGGCCGAGGAGGGGGACCGGCCATTCGGTGAGGCCGGCATTTTCGGCCACCAAACCTTCGTCATCCACGAGCGTAAGCCCGGCTTCGGCGGCGAGGGCGGCGGCGCCTTCGCGGATCAGGCGGCGGCGTTCCTCCTGGTCGACGACGACGTGGCAGGCCTTGAGCTTCTCAATGTAGTCGTTGGCGCTGCCGATGGTGATCGGGCCGCTGTGGTGGAAGCGGTGGCCTACTGTCGCGGCGCCGGAGCGGACGCCCGCGACTTCGAAGTCGACGATCTCTTCGCCGAACAAAGCGACGATGCCTTGCAGGGGGCGGACCCAGCGCAGGCTCTCGGTGGAGGTGGAGGCGGCGCCCCAGCGCATCGACTTGGGCCAGGGGAAGGCGCGGATAATGGCGGGGATCGCTTCGGCGAGGACGGAGGACGTGGCTCGGCCGGGTTTCTCGACGACCGCGAAATAGATGCCGTCGCGCTCGGTGAGCTGGTCCTGGCCGAGGCCGGTCTTGCGCAGGAAGCCCTCCAGCGCCTGGGGCGGGGCCGAGGTTCTTGGGCCCTTGGTCTCCTCGCGCACCGCCTCCGTCTCGGCGGGCAGGCCGCGGGCGATGAGGGCGAGGCGGCGGGGGGTGGCGTAGGTCTCGATGCCCTGCGCGGCGAGGCCTGCGGTTGAGAGCTGCTCTGAGAAAGGAAATCGGTCATCGCTTCCCTCTCCCTGCAGGGGAGGGGGGGGACCGCCCGCGAAGCGGGTGGTGGGTGAGGGCATGGCTGGGTGAAGACAAGCCCTCACCCTCCCGCCGCTTTGCGGCGGGCCCCTCCCTCTCCCCTAGAGGGAGAGGGGTTGTTCCGTCCCTGCTCATCCTTCCCACCCGTTCTTTTCCATCCAGCTTTGGCAGGCGCCTTTCGCCAAATCGCGCACCCGGCCGATATAGGCCTGGCGTTCGGCTACGGAGATTACGCCTCTCGCTTGCAGAGTGTTGAAGATGTGGCTGGCTTTGATCGCCTGGTCGTAGGCGGGGAGTGGGAGTTTGGCTTCTATGCAGCGGGCGTTTTCCTCGGCGGCGTCCTTGAACCAGCGGAACAGGGTTTCGGTGTTGGCGAGCTCGAAATTGTAGGTGGAGAATTCGACTTCGTTCTCGTGGAAGACGTCGCCGTACGTCACGCCCTCGTCGTTGAAGGCGAGATCGTAGACGCTGTCCTTGCCCTGGATGTACATGGCGAGGCGCTCGAGGCCGTAGGTGAGCTCACCCGCGACCGGCTTGCAGTCGTAGCCGCCGACCTGCTGGAAATAGGTGAACTGGGTCACTTCCATGCCGTCGCACCAGACTTCCCAGCCGAGGCCCCAGGCGCCGAGGGTGGGCGATTCCCAATCGTCCTCGACAAAGCGGATGTCGTGGCGGGTGAAGTCGATGCCGATGGCGGCGAGGGAGCCCAAGTAGAGCGCCTGGAGATCGGGCGGGCTCGGCTTCAGGATGACCTGATATTGGTAATAATGCTGGAGGCGGTTCGGGTTCTCGCCGTAGCGGCCATCGGTCGGGCGGCGGCAGGGCTGGACGTAGGCGGCCTTCCACGGCTTGGGGCCGAGGCTGCGGAGCGCGGTCGCCGGGTGGAAGGTGCCGGCGCCCATCTCGGCGTCATAGGGCTGGAGGATCAGGCAGCCCTGGCGGCTCCAATAATCGTGGAGCGTGAGGATCAGCGACTGGAAGCTGGGCTTGTCGTCCACGGGTCTTGCGCTTCGCACCTGCAACATGATGGGGTGCGCCCGCCTTGCGCAAAGTCGTGTGGCGGGTCAAGCGATTGACCGGGGGCGGTGGAGCCTGCACAAGGCCGTCGAGGCCGAAGGGATGCGGCGCGGGGGTGCCAGAATGTTGAAGAGATTACCGATTTTGCTTGCGGCCGCGGCGCTGCTCTTGCCGGCGGCGTGGAGCGCTCCGGCGCAGGCCGGGAGGAAGGTCACGGTCGTTCTTCCCGCCAGCGACGCGGCCGAGGAGGCGTCGCCGTTCGACGATCTCCCGTACGATCGCGGGCGGAAGCGCGGGCCGAAGCTGCCGCATTACACGCCCAAGCCTGCCTTGTGGCTGCTCGCCGACGAGGACACCAAGATCTACCTGTTCGGGACGGTCCACAGCCTGCCGCCGGGCTTTCGCTGGCGCAGCCGGGCGATCGACAAAGCGGTGAAGGAGGCCGACGAGCTGGTCGTCGAGACCTATGTCGAGCCGGGCCATGAGATGCCGGTCTATCTCGGAGCGTTCGCAAGCGCCCTGCTGGTGGAGCCGAGGCCGATCCTCGCCCGGGTGCCGGAGGATCGGCGGGAGGCGCTGAAGGACGCGATCGCCAGGACGCCGCTGCCGATCGGCGCCTACGACCGGATGCAGAGCTGGCTGGCGGCGATGTCGCTCAATCCGGGCGGGATCGGCGGTTTTGGCGACGAAAAGCGCAGCGGCCCCGGCGCCGAGGACGCGCTGGAGGAGATTTTCCGCGCGGCGAACAAGCCGATTTCCTCGGTCGAGGACGGCAAGGCGGTGCTGGCCAGCTTCAGCGCCGTCTCCGAACAAGGCCAGTCGGCGATGCTGGTCGATGCGATCGACGCAGTGGAGAAGGCGGGCGAAGAGGACGACTTCGGGGACGAGATGGCATGGGCGACCGGCCGGGTCGAGGCGATTCCGGACCTCGAAAAGGAGCTCCCGGCGGAGGTGTACCAGGCGATTCTGAGCGACCGGAACCGGGCGTGGACGGGCTGGCTTCAGGAGCGGCTGAAGAAGCCGGGTACGGTGTTCTTCGCGGTCGGCGCGGCGCACCTCAAGGGCCGGGACTCGGTACAGACATTGCTTGGGGCGAAGGGCCTCACGGTCACCAGAGTGAATTAGGAGAGACGATGCGCAAGAAATTGACCAGGGCGCTGCTGGCGCTGAGTGCGGCAGGGTTCGCAGCGTCCGGCTGCGGCGCCGAGCCGCCCGTGCAGGCGAATGCGAGCGCGACCGCGATGGCGACGATCGACGCCAAGCCGGCGGTGTGGAAGCTGTCGGATGCGGACACCACCATCTACCTGTTCGGATCGATCCACCTGCTGCCCGAGGGCGTCGCCTGGCAGACCGCGCCGGTGAAGAAGGCGCTCGGAGCGTCGAAGGAGCTGGTTCTGGAGACGGTGCTGCCCGAGGACCAGATGGTCGCAGCGCAGGCGATGATGAAGCTCGGCATCTCGCCCAATTTGCCGCCGCTTTCGGAACGGGTGCCGCCGGAGAAGCGGGCCGTGCTCGCCTCGACGATCGCCGAGAGCGGGCTTCCGCCCGTCTTCCTCGACAAGCTCGAGACCTGGGCGGCGGCGCTTGCGCTTCTCCAGGTCAGCTTCAAGCGGCTTGGGCTCGACCCGGCGCGCGGGGTGGAGAGCCAGCTGACCGCGGACTTCAAGACGGCAGGGAAGCCGGTCTCCGGCCTCGAAGGGTTCGAGGAGCAATTGGGCTTCATCGACGGTCTGTCGGAGGAGGCGCAGCGCGTATTCCTCAACGCAGCGCTCGACGATCCGGCGCAGACCAAGCTCGAATTCGCCAAGATGCTCGATGCGTGGACGCGGGGCGACGTGGCGGGGATCGCGAAAAGCTTCGATTCGGAAACGATGCTGTCGGGCGAGCTTCGCACCGCTTTGATGGTGAAGCGCAACGCGAACTGGACCAAGTGGATCGAGGCGCGGATGGCGAAGCCCGGCGCGGTGTTCATCGCCGTCGGTGCCGGGCACCTCGCAGGTGCGGATTCGGTGATCGCGATGCTGGCCAAGGACGGGGTGAAGGCGGAGCGGGTGGAATAGGCTCGGGATTGGGGATTGGGGGTTCGGGATTGGGGTCAGCTTCCCCAACACCCAATCCCTAAACCCCAACCCCCAACTTGCCTTCCTCCCCCCTCTCGGCTACAGGCGCCGCTCCCCCGTTCATGGTCATCCCTGGAGGCGTGAGCGCGGGCGTTTGACGTACACATTCCATTTGGAGACATGCACATGAGCGAACAGCTTACGCTGTCGGCCGAGACGCGCGAGCGGGCGGGCAAGGGAGCCTCCCGCGCAATGCGTCGCGAAGGCCGCGTCCCGGCCGTCATCTACGGCCAGAAGCAGGACCCCGTACAGATCCACGTCGAGGAGAAGGCGCTGGCGAAAATGCTTTCGACCGGCCACTTCATGAACTCGGTGGTGATGATCGACGTCGGCGGAAACGCCACCCGCACCCTGCCCAAGGACGTGCAATTCCACCCGGTCACCGACCGGCCGGTGCATGTCGATTTCTTCCGCATCTCCGAGCACAGCAAGGTCACCGTCGCGGTGCCGATCGTGTTCACCGGCGAGGAAAGCTCGCGCGGCCTGAAGCGCGGCGGCGTTCTCAACGCGGTCCGCCATGAGCTCGAACTGGTCTGCGACGCGGCCGAGATCCCCGACCATATCGACATCGACCTGTCGGGCATGAACATCGGCGACTCGCTGCACATCAGCGCGGTGACCCTGCCCAAGGGCGTGGAGAGCGCGATCACGGACCGCGACTTCACCATCGCGACCATCGTCCCCTCCTCCGGCATGACCGCCGAGGGCGCCGAGGATGCGGCGGCCGATGCGGCCATCGCGACCGAAGCCGCGAGCGAAGCCGCCGCCGAGTCCGAGGCCGAAGCGGCCGAGGGCGAAGCGGACCAGGCGAGCTAAGGCAAAAGCTTTGCTGCTGAGCTGGCTCGGCTCCCTGTTCGGGGTCAAACCCGTCGGGGTGCCGGGCCAGCCTCAGGGCGGAGAAGAGGCGATAAGCTGGGAGTTCGAACCGGTGCAGATCTGGGTCGGCCTCGGCAATCCCGGCACGCGCTATGCGATGCACCGGCACAATGTCGGCTTCATGGCGGTCGACGCGATCGCCTCGGTTCACGATTTCGAGCCGCCGAAAAAGGCGTTCCAGGGCTGGGCCCAGCAGGGCCGGATCGGCTCGACCCGGATCCTGCTCCTCAAACCCGCCACTTACATGAACGACAGCGGCCGCTCGGTGCGGGCCGCGGCGGATTTCTTCAAATTGGACGAGAGCGCCGTCACCGTCTTCCACGACGAGCTCGACCTCGCCCCGTTCAAGGTCAAGGTGAAGACGGGGGGCGGCACAGCGGGGCATAACGGCCTGCGCTCCACCGAAGCCCATATCGGCAATGCCTTCCGCCGGGTGCGGCTGGGCATCGGCCATCCGGGGCATAAGGACCGGGTCACCGGCCATGTGCTGGGCAATTACGCCAAGGCCGAGCAGGACGCGCTTGCGGACATGCTCGGCGCGGTGGCTGCGGAGGCGGAGTGGCTGGCGAAGGGCGACGACGCGCGGTTCATGAACGAAGTGGCGCTGAGGCTGCAGGACTAACCCCTGCCTCCCCAACGCCAGTTGGGGAGGGGGACCAGCGTAGCTGGTGGAGGGGTGACATGGCTCGGAGTCTGAGTTCGGTCACCCCTCCACCACCTTCGGTGGTCCCCCTCCCCCCGAGCTGCGCTCGCGGGGAGGCAGAGTAGAGCCCCCCTAGCCGTCCTCGCCGTCTGACGCTAAGCTGCTGGCCGAGGGACGCTTTTACGCACTGGGGGAGGTGCGACTCATGCGACATTTGATTCTGTTCGCGGCGGCGGTTGCGCTGCCGGTTTCGGCAGCTGCGGCGGGGGAGCCGGTCTATTTCTACAAGGCGGCTGTCGAGCGCGAGGCGTTCGCAGGGGATCTGGCGCAGTGCCTCGACCTCGCCAAGGGCGTGCAGGCGCCGCGGATGGACGTGCCTTACTCGCCGAACCTTTACGCGGTGGCGGTCGGGGCCTTCCTCGCCGGGCTTACCCGCTCGCGCGAGCGGCGGCACATGATCGACAACGTTTTGCGCACATGCATGTCGGACAAGGGGTACAGGCGGGTGGAAGCGACCAAAGCATTGGGCAAGGAGCTGGACGGGCTCGCCGAGAAGGAGCGGGTCGAGCGCTTCTACACGCTCGCCTCCGCGGCGGAGCCGGTCGGCGAGGTGTTGCCGCAATGAGATGCGCGATCCTCGTCGCGGCGGCGCTCGCCTTCGCCGCTCCGGCCGCGGCCGAGACCCTGAAGAAGGTGCCGGCGGCGCTCAACCCGGCCAAGGCCTATATCCTCGTCGAATATAAGCTTCAGAGGAACCCGTTCGCCAACTTTCCGGGATCGCGCAAGACGATGCCGCTCCAGGCCGGCCTCGCCTTCGCGCGTTGGGACAGTGCGGCGGGCGACATTCGCGGCATGGGCAAGGCCAAGCCGCTCCCGGCCGGGGAGCAGGCGATGGAGGGCTTCCGCAACAAGCCGCTCGCCAAAGGCGAAGGCACCCGGCTGTTCCTGATCGAGGTCGAGCCGGACACCTGGGTGGTGGAAGCGTTCGGAGGCACCTCCTTCTCGCTCGGCTCCTACATTTTCGAGCTCGCCCCCGGCACCGTGACCGACCTCGGCGTCGTTACCGCCGAGAACGACTGGGCGGAGGACCAGGAGGCGCCGGACGGGGCGGAGATCCTCGCCGCGGCGATGGCGGGCCCGTTCGGTAAGAAGCCCGACATGGCCCCGTTCCGCCTCACCTTCCGCCCCCGAGCCGCGGACGACCTGCCGGTGCCGGCGGGGATCGACCCGGCGACGGTCCGCCCGGTGGCGTTCACCCCCGGCGCGAAGTTCGGCAATTATACGGGCGGGCTCGTCAACCGGATCGAGGGGGTGAATGCGCGGCTGAAAGCGGCGAAGGCGGAGTAGAAAGTCCTCCCCATTGGAGATGGGGAGGGGGACCGGACGTAGTCCGGTGGAGGGGTAGAAGGCTGTGAGGTGGGAGGTTCCCGCGGGAACCTCCTAAACCGAGCCACTTACCCCTCCGCCACACTTCGTGTGGTCCCCCTCCCCCGCTTCGCGCGGGGAGGACTGGTGGGTCCCCTCCACTTGGGCTTATGCTGGCTGCTCGTCTTTGGGGGGCACGGACATGCGGATCATTGGATGGTCGATCGCTCTGGGGCTGGCTTTGCTTGCGGCGGGGAGTGCGGAGGCGGGGGATTATACGGTTTTGACGACCGGACGGCCTTCGGGGGCTATGACGGTGACGGGGGACGGGGCGGAGCGGAGCGTCGTCTACAGCTTCAACGACCGGGGGCGCGGCCCCGAGCTGAAGGAGAGCTATCGGACCGACGCTCGCGGGATGGTCGAGGCGGCGACCGTCAAAGGCGTGGATTACCTCAAGGCGCCGGTCGACGAGAGCTTTGCCATCGAGAGCGGCCAGGCGCGCTGGTCCAGCCAGGCGGACCAGGGTTCGGCCGCGGCGGGGGGCTTCTACCTTACCTATCAGAGCACGCCGGAGGACAGCGCGGCGCTCGTGCGGGCGCTGATCAAGGCGAACGGGCCGATGCCGCTGCTGCCGGGCGGATCGGCGAAGCTGCGCAAGCTGCTCGACCGGGAGGTGAGCGGGCCGGACGGGGCGAAGGAGATTGTCAGTCTCTACGCGGTGGACGGGGTGGGGATGACCCCCTTCCCTGTCTGGCTCGATGATCGACAAGAGCTCTTCTTCGGCGGCTCGACCTGGTCGGGGACCGTGCGCAAGGGCTGGGAGGAAGCCGCGGCCGGGCTGGTGACCGCACAGGACGAGGCGTTCAAGGCCGACGAGATCGCGGCGGCTCGGCGGCTGACCCGGCGGCCGGCGGGCGCGGTCGTGATCCGCAACGCCAATCTGTTCGACCCCAAGGCGAAGGCGATGCGGCCGGGGATGAGCGTCGTCGTGCGCGGCAACAGGATCGAGGCGGTGGGACCGGACCGGCTGATCGGCATTCCGCAGGGCGCGGAGACGGTCGACGCCAAGGGACGGGCGCTGCTCCCGGGCCTGTGGGACATGCACGTCCACATCGCCGACAATAATGAAGGGCTGCTGCAGCTCGCGGCGGGGGTGACCAGCGTCCGCGACATGGGCAACGACATGGACGAGCTGATGAACCGGCGGAAACGGTTCGCCAGCGGCGAGCTGGTCGGGCCGCGCATCTTCATGGCCGGCTTCGTCGACGGGCCGGGGCCGCTCGCCGCCCCGACCAAGGTACTGGTCTCGACGCCCGAAGAGATGATCGCGGCGGTCAACAAATATGCCGACAACGGCTATGAGCAGATCAAGCTGTACAGCTCGCTGAAGCCGGAGCTGGTGCCGGTGGCGGTCAAGGCGGCGCACGCGCGGGGGCTGAGGGTGTCGGGGCATATTCCGGCGGGGCTGACGGCGGGGAAGGCCGTGGATCTGGGGTTCGACGAGATCCAGCACGTCAACTTCCTGCTCTTGAACTTCTACCCCGATGTCGCGGGGGAGACGGCGAGCATGAAGCGCTTCACCACCATCGGCGAACGGGCGTCTTCGCTCGATCTCGGATCGGCGGAGGTGAAGGCGTTCATCGCCAAATTGAAGGCGAAGGACATCGTCATCGACCCGACGGTGGCGACCTTCGAAGGCATGTTCACCGCCGAGCCGCGGGTCGAAGGGGGCGGAGCAGCTCGCCCAATACCGGCTGTCTTACAAGAAGATGGTCGAGATGGTGGGACTGCTCCACCGGGCCGGGGTGCGGATGGTGCCGGGGACGGACGGGTTCGACGGCTTTCTGCTCGACCGGGAGTTCGAGCTCTGGCGGGATGCGGGGGTGCCGAACCTGGACATTCTCTACGCGGCCACATTGGGCGCGGCTTCGGTCAACCATCACGACAAGGAGCTTGGCTCGATCGAGCCGGGGAAGCTCGCGGATCTGGCCTTGTTCGAGGGGGATCCTTCGAAGGACATTTCGGCGCTCCGGCGGGCGGCCTGGGTGATGAAGGACGGGGCCGTGTTCGATCCCGCAGCGCTCTACGGGCAGGTGAATATTCGGCCCTAGCAGCCTCGCCTCTCTTCCGCACTTGCGCTAGCTGGACAGGCATGGCTGTCCGATCGCTCTTCGCAACGCGCCTTTATGAGGGGGAGCTTGGCGACCCGGGGCTCGTCGAGGAACTCGAGGAGTCCTGCCTCGCGCTGGCCGAGGAGGACGAGGCTGGGCGGCGCTGGTCGAAGGCGCATGGCTATCGGGGCTATACGTCCTACGCTTCGCTGAACGACCTGCCGGTTCGGGACCCGTCTGTCGGGGCGCTGGTTCGGCTGCTCAATCGCCATGTCGCGGCGTTCGCGGCCGACGCCGCGATGGAGCTCGGCGGGCGGCGGCTGAAGCTCGACAGTTTGTGGGTCAATGTGCTGAAGCCGGGCGGGAGCCATAGCGGGCACATCCATCCGCACAGCGTCGTCTCAGGCACCGTCTATGTCGCGGTTCCGCCCGGATCGGGGGCGCTGAAGCTCGAGGACCCGCGGCTGCCGATGCTGATGGCCGCCCCGCCGCGCCGCGAGGACGCGCCGGAGGAGCTGCGCACCTTCGTCTATGCCGAGCCGAAGCCGGGGAGCGTGTTCCTGTGGGAGAGCTGGCTCCGCCACGAGGTGGTGCCCGGGACGGGGCGGGGCGACAGGATCAGCATCAGCTTCAACTATCGGTTGTGAGGCCAGCGGACGGCGCCTCTCCCTCGTCACCCCGGGCTTGACCCGGGTGTGGATTCACATTTGAAGTGCAACGGTTGGAGGAAGGCTTCGGCTGGGGTTTGGAAGCCGAGGCATTTTCGCGGGGTATTGGTGTACTGGGCGACGAGCTTGTCGAGGTCTCGGTTTGAGAGGCTGTCGAGGTTGGTCTTGCGCGGCAGGGTTCGCCTGAGGCGACCGATGGCGTTTTCCACTCCGCCTTTCTGCCACGGGCTTCGAGTGTCGCAGAAGTAGGTTTCGACGCCGAGCTGGCGGGTGAGCTTGTAGTG
>VBAE01000149.1 GCA_005882415.1 Alphaproteobacteria bacterium
CTACGGCCTCCAGACCGCCCCCGCCATGGCCGCCGCGGTCGAGGCGCTTGCCACCGGCGGCGATTGGCCCGAAGGGCTGGCCGAGCTCGGTGTGACGGCCGGGACTCTGGGACCGGAACGGCTCTTCAACGGTTCGCCGCATTGACCGGCAACCGGAGTCTCCAACTTTCGTTCAGCCGGTCGAGGAGAGCGGATGCGTATTGATTCAACGGGGCAGTGGCAGGAACTGCCGGCGGGGCAGGTCCCCGGCCAAACGCATTCCGGCCATCCCGGCGGCGGCTGGGAGCCCGTGCCCCCGCCCCCCGCACCGCCGAAAAAGGCGTGGTGGCGGCGCTGGACGTGGAAGCACATCGTCCTCTCCGCGCTTGCTCTGTTCATGCTCACCATCGCCTGGCTGGCGATCACCGCGCCCCTGTCGAAATCGCTCCAGCCGATCGCCGCGCCGAGCCTGACCCTGCTCTCGGCCGAAGGCGAGCCGATCGCCCGCCGGGGAGCCGACATTCGCGAGCCCGTCCACATTAAGGACCTGCCCAAGCACGTCCCCCAGGCTTTCGTCGCGATCGAGGACCGGCGCTTCTACAGCCATATGGGGATCAGCCTGCGCGGCATCGCCCGCGCCGCCTGGCGCAATGTCGGCGCCGGCGGGGTCCGCGAAGGGGGAAGCACGCTCACCCAGCAGCTCGCCAAGACCAGCTTCCTCTCGTCCGAGCGGACCATGGGCCGCAAGGCGCAGGAGGTGCTCATCTCCTTCTGGCTGGAGGCGTGGCTGACCAAGGAAGAGATCCTCGAACGCTACCTCTCCAACGTCTATTTCGGCGACAACGTCTACGGGCTTCGCGCCGCGGCCAACCATTATTTCAACGTCCAGCCGGAGAAGCTCTCCGTCCCGCAGGCGGCGATGCTCGCGGGCATGGTCAAGGCGCCTTCGCGGCTCGCCCCGACGCGCAACCTCAAGGCCGCCCGCACCCGGGCCAGCGTAGTCATCGCGGCGATGGTCCAAGAGGGCTATGTCACCAAGGCCCAGGCCAAGAAGCTGAAGCCCGCGCGGCTCAACGTCGAGCGGGTTCGCGACGTCCCTACCGGCACTTACTTCGCCGACTGGGTGCTTCCGATGGCCCGCGAGCGCGAGGACGCCGAATATGGCGAGCAGGAGGTCCAGACCACGCTGGAGGCGAAGCTCCAGAAGCTCGCCATCCAGACGGTCCGCAGGGCTCCCCTGGGCAAGGCGCAGATCGCGATGGTCGCGATGCGGCCGGACGGGCGGATCGTCGCCATGGTCGGCGGCAAGGACTATGCGAGGAGCCCGTTCAACCGCGCCACCCAGGCGCGGCGCCAGCCCGGCTCCGCGTTCAAGCTGTTCGTCTACCTCGCCGCGATGCGCTCCGGGATGAGCCCGGAGAGCATGATCGAGGACACGCCGCTCCGGGTCGATAATTGGCAGCCCAAGAATTACGGCGACAAGTATCGCGGCACGCTGACTCTGCGCGACGCCTTCGCCCTCTCCAGCAACGTCGCCGCGGTGCGGCTGTCGGAGCGGGTCGGGCGGCAGAATGTGATCCGCGCCGCCCGCGATTTGGGCGTGACCAGCCCGCTCGCCGACAATCCCAGCCTTCCGCTCGGGACGTCGGGCGTCACCCTGCTCGAGCTGACCTCCGCCTACGCCGCGGTCGCGGCCCAGGCCTATCCGGTGAAGCCGCGCGGGCTCGAGGAGCAGGACAGGGCCTGGTGGCAGCGCGCCTGGAACAGCGCCACCGGCACCAGCCGCGACTCCGCCTTCGGGCCGATGCGCGACCTGCTGGGCGCAGTCGTCACCCGCGGCACCGGCCGCGGTGCCGCGCTGAGCGTCCCCGCTTATGGCAAGACCGGCACCAGCCAGGACAGCCGAGACGCTCTGTTCGTCGGCTTTACCGACGATCTGGTGGTCGGGGTCTGGGTCGGCAATGACGACAACTCGCCGCTTCCGGGCGGGATCGCCGGCGGCGGGCTTCCGGCGCGGATCTGGCGCGACTTCATGGCCGGGGCGGTCAACGCGCGTCCGGTCCAGCCCGCGCCGCCGCCGCCCGGCCTGATCGTGCCGCTGCCGACGGGCGCCGAGGGCCTCAACGGCTCGATCTCGGTGCCGATCGAAGGCACCGACGTCGACTTCGGGGTCAGCGCCGACGGCAACGGCATCACCTTCTCGGCAACGCCCCGCGACGGGGAGGACGAGGACGAACCCTTGCCGCCCCGCGGACGCGACCCCAATGCGGCCGGCCCTCCCCCGCCCCCCGCGGACGAGGAGGAGGAAGGGCCGGAAGGCGGCCAGGGCTTCTAAACGTTCACCTTTCCGGTTTGGTGAACACAGGCTGTCAGTGCCGTTCAGGAACACCACACAAGCCGGGGCGCTAAGTGACTCCAAGGCGCAGGGAAGCGTCATGGAGTTCACATATGAAGAAGATCATCCTCAGCCTCGCGGCCGTCTCGGCCCTCGCCATCGGCGCGCCCGCAGCGGCGCAATATGCCAGCCAGCCCAACGGCGGCTACGGGAACAACGGCTATAACAATGAAGCGAACGGCAATGTCCGTGTCGCCATTGGCCGACTTCAGGCGCGGCTGGATGCCGGCATCCGCAGCGGCGGGATCAGCCGCCAGGAGGCCTATCCGCTCCGCCAGCAGATCAGGCAGCTGACGGTCCTCGAGCGCCAGTATGGCGTCAACGGCCTCAGCGGCCGCGAGCGCGCCGACCTGCAGCAGCGCCTGCGCGACGTCCGCCAGCGCCTTCGTATGGCCGACGGGAACGGAGCGAACTGGAACCGCTACGACCGCGAGGACGGCTATGGCCCGAACGGGCAATATGGGGCGGACGACCGGTATGGCCGCGACGGGCAGTACGGCAACGGCGATCGATATGGCGATGACGACCGGATCGATGCCAATCAGGACGGTTATGACGATCGCGACTACAATCGTGACGGGCGCTGGGACGACGATGCAAGGCAGGGAAGCTATCAGCAGCCCGGCCGCAATACCGTCGGCGGCGTGCTCGACCAGATGCTTGGCGGCGGCAGCTTGAGGGTGGGCCAGCGCGCTTCGGCCGATCTCTACGCCGTGCCGAGCCAGTATCGCAGCCAGTTCCGGGACGGCAACGACAGCTACTTCCGCTCCGACGGCCGCCAGATCTACCAGATCGACGCGCGCAGCCAGACGGTGGTTCGGATCTATCCGATGAACCGCTGATCCGGGTTCTGTATCAGTAGCTTAAACGTTTGAAGGGCGCCCCGGTTGAGAAAGCCGGGGCGCCTTTCGTTTGGTCAGAGCTGGACTCGGCGGGCCTGGCGGCGGTTCCAGAGTTTGCGGGCGACGTAGGCGCCGCCCAGAGCGATGGCGACGGGCGGGCTGAGGCGGCGGGCGAGGCCGACCGCGGCCGCGCCGACCAGGGTGCCGGTGAGGCCGTTGCCGTGCCGTTCGCCGACGCGTTGGCCGATATATCCTCCGAGAATCTTGCCGAGCATGTTCGTCTCCAATCTGCGTTTCCCGCTCAACAAGCCCCGGGGCCCTGCGGTTCCGGCTAGTCCAGGAAGAGCTCGGCGGCGGCTTCGACGATCGCGTCCATGTCGAGGCGGTAAGCGCGGTAGAGGTCTGGGAGGCTTCCGGTCTGGCCAAAGCGTTCGATCCCGAGCGGACTGACGCGGTGACCGCGCACGCCGCCGAGCCATGACAAGGACGCCGGCGATCCGTCGAGCAGGGTGACGAGGCCGGCACCAGGGGCCAGCCGCCCCAGCAGAAGCTCGACATGCGACGGCGCTGCGCCTTTCCCGTTCCACCGCCCGCTGCGGCGCTCGCTCCAGCCGCGGTGGAGGAGGTCGGGGGAGGTGATGGCGAGGAGACCTAGGCCGGGGACGTCGTCCTTCAGCGCTTCCCAGGCGGCGAGTGCTTCGGGGGCGATGGCGCCCGAGTAGACCAAAGCCGCCTCGGCGCCCTCGGCGGGTTCGCGGAGCCAGTAGCCGCCGGCGAGGGCGCCGGCCTTCCAGCTGTCGTCGGGCCGCTCGACCTGCGCCACCGTGCGGGTGGTGAGGCGGAGGTAGACGCTCTCGCCGTCCGGGTCCTGGATCAGCCGGAACGCTTCTTCCATGAACAAGGCCAGCTCGTCGACGAAGGCGGGCTCGTAATGGCGTAAGCCCGGCTGGCCCATGGCGATCAGCGGCGGGTTGATCGACTGGTGGGCGCCGCCCTCGGGCCCGAGGGTCACGCCCGAGGGGGTGGCGACGAGGAGGAAGCGGGCGTCCTGGTAGCAGGCGTAATTGAGCGCATCCAAGCCGCGCGCGATGAACGGGTCGTAGACGGTGCCGATCGGGAACAGGCGCTGCCCGAAGAGGTCGCCGGCGAGGCCCAAAGCGGCGAGCATCAGGAAGAGGTTATTCTCGGCGATCCCGAGCTCGATATGCTGGCCCGCTTCATGCCCGCCCCATTTCTGCGCGGAGGGGATTTTGGCGGCGGCGAAGACGTCGGCGAGCGCGCTTCGGCGGAACAGGCCGCGCTGGTTCACCCAGGCGCCGAGATTGGTCGAGACGGTGACGTCGGGCGAGGTGGTGACGATGCGCTCGGCGAGGCTTCCGCCAGCGCGGGAGATGTCGAGCAGGATCTTGCCGAACGCGGCCTGGGTCGATTGCTCCTCGCCGGCCGGCGGGACGATCGCAGGCACCTCGGCCTGAAGCCAGGCCCGGTCGCGCTTGGCGCGGGCGATGCGGCTGTTCTCCGCCACCGATCGCACCGCTTCCGCGCTATTGCCGCCGAGGCCGGCCCAGGGCTCCCACTCCTCCCCTTCGGCGATCCCCATCTTCTCGCGGAGCGCCGCGATTTGGCCGGGGTTCATCAGGCCGGCATGATTGTCCTTATGGCCGGCAAAGGGCAGGCCGAAGCCCTTGACGGTGTAGGCGATGAACAGGGTGGGCAAATCGTCCTGCGCACCGTCGAACGCCTCGACCAGAGAGGCCATGTCGTGGCCGGCGAGGTTGGTCATCAGCGCGTGCAGCGCCTCGTCGTCGCGGGCGTCGAGGATCGGCTTGGTCTCGGCTGCGTCCTTCAGCAACCGCTCGCGCCAGGCGGCGCCGCCGAGATAAGAGAGCGTCGCGTAATCGGCGTTGGGGACCTCGTCGATCCAGGCCTTGAGCGCCTCGCCGCCCGGCTCGCCGAACGCGGCCTCCATCGCCTTGCCGTATTTCAGCGTCACCACCCGCCAGCCGCAGCTCGCGAAAATCTCGTCGAAGCGGCGGAACATACGCTCCGCCGTGGTCGCGTCCAGCGACTGGCGGTTATAGTCGACGATCCACCAGCAATTGCGGATGTCGTGCTTATACGCCTCGATCAGGCATTCGTAGATATTGCCCTCGTCGAGCTCCGCATCGCCCATCAGCGCCACCATCCGGCCGGCGTCCGCGGGCTCCATCATGGAGTGGGCGAGGAGATAATCCTGCACCAGGCTGGCGAAAGCGGTGACGGCAACGCCGAGCCCGACCGAGCCGGTCGAGAAATCGACCGGGATCTTGTCCTTGGTCCGGCTCGGATAGGATTGCGCGCCGCCGAAGCCGCGGAAATTCTCGAGCTGCTCCCGGCTCTGGCTGCCGAGCAGATAATGGACGGCGTGAAGCACCGGGCCGGCATGGGGCTTCACCGCAACCCTGTCGTTCGGGCCCAGCGCATGGAAATAGAGCGCGGCCATGATCGCCGTCATCGACGCGCAGCTCGCCTGGTGCCCGCCGACCTTCAGCCCGTCGGCGCTCACGCGCAGATGATTGGCGTTGTGGATCGTCCAAGCGCTGAGCCAGCGCAGCCGCTCCTCGAGCAGGCGGAGCGAATCGAGGTCGGGCGAGGTCTTTTTCAGCATGAGCGGCCCTTAGCGATGCCTCGCGGAAAGCGACAGTGGCGGGCCCGGAAGGCGCGGAAGGTGTGGAAGGTTCGGCTTGCAAAGAGTTGAAAAAGTCGGTCCGCGCAGCCGGCGAAAGTGGGGTGAAGTTCATGAAGTTCACGGTGTGGCGGTGTTTTCCTGAACTTCACACGAGTGCCTCGAGCGAGCGAGGAAGGCGTGCGGCGGAAGGCGGGGGCGAAGGTCATGCGCGCATCATACACCTCCCGCCGGGGTGTAGGAAAACGAAAAGGGAACAGCGCCATCTAGTCCTCCCCGCGAGCGGCAGCTCGGGGGGAGGGGGACCACACGAAGTGTGGTGGAGGGGTAGAAGGCTGTGAGTCCGAGGTTCGCGTGGGAACCGCCTGATTCTCGCGCCTTTTACCCCTCCACCGGACTGCGTCCGGTCCCCCTCCCCCCGCTTCGCGCGGGGAGGACTAAGGCGTCAGCGCCTCAGGAGGAGGAACACGATCACCGTCAGGATCCCGAGGGCGAAGCCGGCGAGGGCCTGCTTCTGGAGGGGGGTGAGTTGGTTGAGCATATGGTTCTCCCGAAGGTCAGGCGAAGCGGTTGGTGTCGTGGGGGACGGTCAGGCGGCGGGTCGTGGCGTGGGCGGAGCGTTGGCGGACGGTGTCGAGGAGTTGCCATTCGCCCGTTGCGCAGTCGGGCGTCAGGGTGAGCGTGAGGTAGCCGCGGTGCTCGATGTCGGCGTAGCGGAGCGCCGGGTTGCGCAGCTGCATCGCCCGGGCTGTTTCGGCGGGGGCGGCCCTGGGGGTGTAGGCTTCGAGGCCCGGGGATGGAGAGGACGAGGAAGTTCGCGTTCGCATCCAGCGCGGCGCGGAGCAGGCGCTCGCGGGCGGCGGGATAGCCGTCCCAGGCGTCGAGGTTGAACGGGATGCCGAGGTTCGCCGCTGCAGTGCCGACCTGGGCGAGGCCGCGGATGTCCGCCGGGGCGTTCGGGCCGATCCAGTCCGTCGCCTGTTGCGGCAGGAGCAGCGAGCCCATCACGACTTGCTGGGCGAGGATCTGCCATCTGGTGCCGGCGCGGGCGGAGGCCTTGAGCTCGCGGGCGAGCCAGGCCTCCTGCTCGGCGCCCATCAAAGTGCGGGCCGGATCGTGCCAGGGGCCGTCGCGGAACTCGCTTAGCGCCGCCGAGACATCCTTCCTTCCCTTCAGCACGGCGCCGAAATCGAGCTGCCTAGTCCGCGCGGTGAGGCGGGTCTCGGGCCGATAGAGGGTGGCAAGGCTGCCGATCTGGTAGCTGGCCCAATCCTTGTCGGAGACCGGGAGCCATTCCCGCCAGGCGCGTTCCGCCGCGGCCTTGCGGACGCTCCAGTCGCCTTCGGTGGCGGGGTCGTGGTTTTCGGCGCCGCCCTGCCAGCTGTCGTTCGCGCTCTCATGGTCGTCCCACATCATCACCATCGGGAAGTGGGTGTGGAGGCGCTGCAGGTCGGGGTCCGAGCGGTAGGCGGCGTGGCGGGCTCGGTAGGAGTCGAGCGCCATCGCTTCTCCCTCCATCGGAAGCTGGCGGACCGTCTCCCCGGCGGCCGGATATTTGCCGCGGGCATATTCGTAATAATAGTCGCCGAGGTGGACGAGGAGGTCGAGATCCTTGCGCTCCGAGGCGTGGGCGTAGGCGTTGAACCAGCCATAAGCGAGGTTGGCGCAGGAGAAGATGCCCAGCGTGAAGCGGGGCACCTCGCCTTCGGGCAGGGTGCGGGTGCGGCCGCTGGCCGACGCGCGGCCGGCGCGGTCGAGGAAGCGGTAATGGTACCAGCGGCCGGGCGCGAGGCCGGTGGCGACGGGCTTCACGCAATGGTCGTGCTCGGGCGAGGCGGTGACCTGGCCGCCGGCGAGCGGGCGGCGGAAGGATGGCTCGGCGGCGACTTCCCAGCGGAGGTGCGCTTCGGCGCGGTCGCGGGGGACGTAGCGGGTCCAGAGCATGATCGAGCGCGCGCGGGGCTCGCCGCTTGCGACGCCGTGGGTGAAGCCTGAGTTCGCGAGCGCTCCGGCCGGGACCGCCAAAGCGCCGAGCGACAAAGCGCCGGTCCGAAGCAGTGAACGCCGGTCGATCTCGATGCTCATGCGCGCCCTCCCCTCGCACGATGATGACGCGGGCGCGGGTGGAGGGGAAGCGGGAAATCCTCCCCATCGTCAGATGGGGAGGGGGACCAGGCGGAGCCTGGTGGAGGGGTAGAAGGCTGGGATTCGGGAGGTTCTCGCGCGAACCTGTGAGTCCGCGACACTTACCCCTCCACCACACTTCGTGTGGTCCCCCTCCCCCCGCTTCGCGCGGGGAGGACTAGGCCAACAGCTTCAGCGGGTTCTCCACCAGCTTTTTCAGGTCCTGGAGGAAGTTGGCGGCGTCCCAGCCGTCTACTACCCGGTGGTCGCAGCTTAGGGACAGGTTCATGCGTTTGCGCACCACCACTTGGCCGCCAACCACGACCGGCTTTTCCTCGACCTTGTTGACGGCGATGATCGCGACTTCGGGGCGGTTGATCACCGGCGTCGACGTGATGCCGCCCATTGGGCCGAGGCTCGAGATGGTGATGGTGGAGCCGGAGAGTTCGTCCCGCGCCGCCTTGCCGGTGCGGGCGGCTTCGGAGAGGCGGAGGATTTCGGACGCGATGTCCCAGATGCTGCGGCTTTCGGCGTTGCGGATCACCGGGACCATCAGGCCGTTCGGCGTTTGCGTCGCCATGCCCATGTGGACGGCGCCGGAGCGGGTGATGGTCTGGGCGTCGTCGTCATAGGTGGCGTTGATCTGGGGGTAGTCCGCGAGGGTGCGGGCCATGGCCGTAATCAGGAAGGGGAGCATGGTGAGCTTGGGGTTGCTGCCACGATCCGCGTTCATCATCGCGCGGGTCTGCTCGAGCGCGGTGACGTCATATTCCTCGACCAAAGTGAAATGCGGGATCCGGCGCTTCGCCTCCTGCATATTCTCGGCGATGCGGCGGCGGAGGCCGACGACCTTCACGACCTCGTCCCGGCGCGGGGCGCCGGGCCGGGAGGGAGCGGCGCCGTTGTAGAGGAGGTAGGCGTCGAGGTCGGCGTGGCGAATTCGGTCGGCGGAGGTTTTGACCTGCGACAGATCGATCCCGAGATCGCGGGCGCGGGCGCGGACTGCGGGGGAGGCGAGTACGCGCGGCGGATCGGGCTGCGGGTTGAAGCCTTCGGCCTCGCCGGGCTTGGGCGCACCGCCGGCTTCGCGGCGATCGCCTTGCCGCCGGTCGGGCTCGTCGCGGGGCTCGGCGCGGCGGTCCTCTCCGCTTCGGCGACCCGCCTCACGCCGGTCTTCTTCTGCCATGCTGGGCACGGCTTCGGCGAGCTCCGGACGCTCTTCGACAAGGCCGTCGGTGAAGGCGACGGCGTCGTGGCGCTCGGCGTGGGGGGCCGTCTCGTCGGCGCCCGCGGCTTCCGTCTCGATTACCACCAGCACCGAGCCGATCGGGATCTGGTCCCCGACCTCGCCGGCGACTTCGACGATGATGCCGGCGACCGGGCTCTCCATCTCGACCGTCGCCTTGTCGGTCATCATGTCGGCGAGCTGCTGGTCCTCGGTGACCTTGTCGCCGATCTTGACGTGCCAGGCGACGATCTCGGCCTCGGCAATGCCTTCGCCGATGTCGGGGAGCTTGAATTCGAAGCGCGCCACGTCAGTCCTCCAATGTCTTCTTGAGCGCGAGGCCCAGGCGGACGGGGCCGGGGAAATAGGCCCATTCCATCGAATGCGGGTAAGGCGTGTCCCAGCCGGTCACCCGGGCGACTGGCGCCTCGAGATGATAGAAGCAGCGCTCCTGCACGAGCGCGGCGAGCTCGGCGCCGAAGCCGGCGGTGCGGGTCGCCTCGTGAAGGACGACGCAGCGGCCGGTCTTCTTCACCGATGTCTCGATCGCCTCGATGTCGACCGGGACGATGGAGCGAAGGTCGATCACTTCCGCGTCGACGCCGTTCGCCTCGGCGGTGGCGATGGCGACGTGGACCATGGTGCCGTAAGCGAGGATGGTGACCTCCTCGCCGGCGCGGGCGATTGCGGCCTTGCCCAAGGGAACGGTGTAATGGCCGTCGGGGACTTCCGCCGCCGGGTGCTTGGCCCAGGGGGTGACGGGGCGTTCGTAATAGCCGTCGAAGGGGCCGTTATAGATGCGCTTGGGCTCGAAGAAGAGCACTGGGTCCGGATCCTCGGCGGCGGCGATCAGGAGGCCCTTGGCGTCATAGGGGTTGGACGGGATCACCGTCTTGATGCCGGCGACATGGGCGAACAGCGCCTCGGGCGACTGGCTGTGGGTCTGGCCGCCGAAGATGCCGCCGCCATAGGGTGAGCGGATCACCATCGGCAGGCTCCATTCGCCGGCAGAGCGGTAGCGCATCCGGGCGGCTTCGGAGACGATCTGGTCGAAGCCGGGGTAGATGTAGTCGGCGAACTGGATTTCGGCGATGGGTTTGAGGCCGTAGGCCGCCATGCCGATGGCGACGCCCATGATTCCGCCTTCGGAAATGGGGGCGTCGAAGGCGCGGCTCTTGCCGAACTGCTTCTGCAGACCCTCGGTGACGCGGAAGACGCCGCCGAAATAGCCGACATCCTCGCCCAGCACGACGGTGGCCGGATCGCGCTCCATCAGCACCTTGTGGGCGGAATTGAGCGCCTGGATCATGTTCATGACGCTCATCCGCGCTTCGCCTCCGCTTCGGCCAGCGCCTGGGCCTGCTGCTCGCGCAAGTGCCAGGGGAGCTCGTCGAACACCTCCTCGAACATCGATCCGATGTCCTGGAAGGGATCGGACTGGAGTGTGCCGAGCTTCTCGGCCTCGCGCTGGGCGGCGCGGACCTGCTCGCTGAGCTCGGCATGCTGGGCCTGGTGGCGGTCCTCGTCCCATTCGCCGAGGCCGACGAGATGCTGCTTCAGCCGCTCGACCGGGTCGCCCAGCGGCCAGCTCGCGGCTTCGTTCTGCGGGCGGTAGACGGAGGGGTCGTCGGAGGTCGAATGGCCTTCGACGCGGTAGGTGAACAGCTCGATCAGGGTGGGCCCGAGGTTCGAGCGGGCGCGGTCGGCGGCCCATTGCGTCGCGGCGTAGACGGCGAGGGCGTCGTTGCCGTCGACCCTAAGGCCGGCGATTCCGTAGCCCACGGCGCGGGCGGCGAAGGTGGTGAGCTCAGCCCCGGCCATTCCGGGAGTGGAAGTCCCCCTCGGCGGTCGATCCGTCGCCGATATAAGCGGAGGCGATGCGGCTGTCGCCGCGGATCGCCGAGCCCATCGCCCAGCCCACCGCCTGCGGATATTGGGTGGCGAGGTTGCCGGAGATCGAGAAGAAGCCGTAATCCTTCGACGCGTACATGATCGGGAGCTGGCGACCCTTCAGCGGATCGCCTTTGTTCGAATAGACCTGGCACATCATCTGGACGAGCGGATAGTCGCGGGCGATGAGGATGCCCTGCTGGCGGTAGGTCGGGAAGGTCATGTCGTCGCGGTCGAGCGCGTGGGTGGCGGCAACCGCGACCGCCTCCTCGCCGGTAGACTTCATGTAGAAGCTGGTCTTGCCCTGCCGCTGGGCGCGGTACATGCGGTCGTCGTAGACCCGGACCATCATCATGTCGCGGAGCATCCGGCGCAGCGTATCCGGGTCGAGCTTCGGGTCCCAGGGGCCGACCGCTTTGCCCTCCTCGTCCAGCACGCGGACCAACGTATAGGCAAGCTCGTGGGTCTCGCGCGCGGGCGCTGCGACGTCCGGGCGGCGGACGCTTCCGGCGGGCGGGATCTCGATATGGCTGAAATCGACCGCGTCGCCGGGCCGCGCATCGGGCTCCGGCACATGCAGTGAGAGCGCCGGCCGGTTGGGGCGCTCGATGCTCGTCGTCATCCTCTCTCCTCACGCTTCGGCCGGCCCGCCCCGACAGCCGCAACGCTCTTATCTTCCTTATAGATGCGAGGGGCGTTTCGGGTCCCCAGCGCAGCGATGCGCCGCCTCTAGTGCATTTCTCCGGGCGATGCCATGCTGCTAGGTGAGGGTGTGATCAGGAGGGGTTCGATGCTGCGTTTGGGACTTGGAATATTGCTTGCCGCGATCGCCGTGCCGGCCGCGGCCGCACCGTCGACCGTCTATGTGATGCGCCACCTGCAGAAGGCGGAAGGCTCAGACCCAGGGCTGACTGAAGAAGGCAAGGCCAATGCGCAGAAGCTTGCGGCGATGCTTGCCGGGAAGCGGCCGCGGGCGATTTACGTCAGCTCCACCCGCCGGGCCCAGGAAACCGCCGCCCCCCTCGCCGCACGGCTTCACCTGACGCCCAAGCTCTACGACCCGCGTGATACGCCCGCCCTGGTCGCGAAGGTCAAAGCCGAGAAGGGAACGGTCCTCGTCGTCGGCCACAGCAACACGGTTCCGGAGATGGTCGAGAAGCTCGGCGCCCCCCGCCCCGCCGATCTGGGCGAGGGCGATTTCGGCGATGTCTTCAAGGTCTCGCACGGCAAGGTCAAAAAGCTCCGGGTGGGAAAGTAGGATAAGGAAACGTCATCCCGGGCTCGACCCGGGATCCATGAACACAGGTCTGCGAGAACTCGCCTCGAACCGTGTTCATGGATGCCGGATCAAGTCCGGCATGACGAGATGGTAGGGCCGCATCGCCTCTCCATCGTCACTCCGGGCTTGACCCGGAGTCCATGAACACAGGTCGGCGAGAACTGGTCACGAACCGTGTTCATGGATGCCGGATCAAGTCCGGCATGACGCTGGAGCGCTCACAGGTCGATGCAGGAGGCGATCGATTCGAG
>VBAE01000150.1 GCA_005882415.1 Alphaproteobacteria bacterium
TCGGCGCTCTGGATCGCGCTGCTGCTCGGCGTCGGCGGCTACACGATGGACCGCTTCCTGGTCTCCGCGATCACCGCCAATTTCGACAGCCAGCTCGAATATCTGCTGACCAACGCACTCATCTCTGCGGCGGAGATCGGGCCGGATGGGGAGGTGCTGTTCAGCCGCGCCCCGGCGGACCAGCGCTTCCTCGAGCCCTATTCGGGACTCTATTATCAGGTGTCGGGCGCCGGCCGCGAGCCTTACCCCTCGCGTTCGCTCTGGGACCGGCAGCTCCGGGTCAACGGCGATCATGCCGACAATGATTTCCATTATTACGACAGCAGCGAATTCCCGGACGAGACGCTCAGGATCATCGAGCGCGACGTCCGCCTGCCCAATTCCACCGTCCGCTGGCGCTTCCAGGTCGCCCAGAACCGCGATTCTCTGGACGAGCAGATCAGCGTGCTGCGCCAGACGCTGCTGCGCTCCTTCGGCATTCTCGGCCTCGGCCTCATCATCCTCGCCGCGCTGCAGGCGATCTATGGCCTGTGGCCGCTCCGGCGCGTGCGGCGGGAGATCGCCGCGATCCGCTCCGGCAAGAAGTCGCGCGTCGACGAACGGCTGCCGCGCGAGATCGAGCCGATGGTCGCCGAGCTGAACGAACTGCTCGAGCATAATGAGGTGCAGGCGGAGGAGGCGCGCCGCCACGCCGGCAATCTCGCCCATGCGCTGAAGACCCCGCTTACCGTCATCACCAATGCCGCCACCGCCAAGGCCGACGATCTCGGCCCCACCGTGATCCGCGAGGCGACGACGATGCGGCGCCAGGTCGATCACCATCTCGCCCGCGCCCGCGCGATCGGCCGCCGCTCCTCGGCGCAGGCGCGCGCGCCGGTCTGGCCCTCGCTGGAGGCGGTCGAGCGCGCCGTCTCCCGGCTCTACGACAATGTCACGATCGACCTGGCCGGCGAGAAGAAGGCGATCGTCCGGGTCGAACGGCAGGATCTGGACGAGATGCTGGGCAACCTCATCGAAAATGCCGCCAAATATGGCGGCGGCCGCGTCTTCGTCACCGTCAGCAAGGCGGAGAGCGCGGGCATCGTCGAGATCGAGGTCGAGGATGACGGTCGCGGCATTCCGGAGGAGGAGCGCGTCTCCATCTTCGACCGCGGCGCCCGGCTCGACACCGATAAGCCCGGCACCGGCCTCGGCCTCGCCATCGTCCGCGACGTCGCCCAGATCTATGGCGGCACGGTGGTGCTGGAGGAGAGCGAGGATCTGGGCGGCCTGCTCGCCCGCCTGAAGCTGCCCGACGCGGGTTAGGGCAGGATAAAGGAGTCATCCCGGCGAAAGCCGGGACCCATGAACACGAAAATATGCGGAAGAGCGAAAACGCTTTCGCATCGTCCCTTTCGGCGGAGTTCATGGGTCCCGGCCGTCGCCGGGATGACTCTCAGGGTTCGCGGGCTGAGGGCGAACCCACTCTTGCCTTTGCCGCGGCCCCGGCGCACATCGCCGCCGGAGATGAATGCGACCGTCCATCCGATCGGCGCCCAGCGCACGCCCTCGCTCGAGCCGATGATGCAATTGGTCGCCGCCGACCTCAATCATGTGAATGCGGTGATCCTCGAGCGGATGCAGAGCGAGGTCGCCCTGATTCCCGAGCTGGCCGGCCACCTGATCGCCGGCGGCGGCAAGCGCATGCGGCCGATGCTGACCCTGGCGAGCGCGGCCCTGCTCGATTATGGCGGCACCCGCCACCACAAGCTCGCCGCCGCGGTCGAGTTCATCCACACCGCCACCCTGCTCCACGACGACGTGGTCGACGGCTCGGGCCTGCGCCGCGGCAAGCGCACCGCCAACATCATCTGGGGCAATCCGGCGAGCGTGCTGGTCGGCGACTTCCTCTTCTCGCGCAGCTTCGAGCTGATGGTCGAGGATGGCAGCCTGCGGGTGCTGAAGATCCTCAGCCGCGCCTCCAGCGTCATCGCCGAGGGCGAGGTGGACCAGCTCACCGCGCAGCGCCGCGTCGAGACCGGCGAGGACCATTATCTGGAGATCATCCAGGCCAAGACCGCGGCCCTGTTCGCTGCCGCCTGCCGGATCGCCGCGGTGGTGGCGGAGCGGGGCGAGGCGGCGGAGCTGGCGCTTGACGCTTATGGCCGCAATCTCGGCATCGCCTTCCAGCTGATCGACGACGCGATCGACTATGCCTCCGACGCAGACACGATGGGCAAGGGCGTCGGCGACGACTTCCGCGACGGCAAGGTCACCCTCCCCGTCATCCTCGCCTTCGCCCGCGGCTCGGACGAGGACCGCCGCTTCTGGCGCGAGGCGATCGAAGGCGGCCGAAACGGCGATGAAGACCTCGCCAAGGCGATCGGCCTGCTCCGCGCGTCCGGCGCCATCGACGACAGCCTCGCCCGAGCCCGCACCTACGGCCAGCGCGCCATCGACGCGCTCGGGCCCTTCCCCGCGGGCAAGGCCAAGGCGGCGCTCGTCGAAGCGGTCGAGTTCGCGATCTCGCGGGCTTATTGAACGCGCACGCGGAAGGCGGCGCGTGACGAGCCTCCCCATCCACGCCGTCCTGCCCGACCTGCTCGCTGCGTTGCGGGCGGCTTCCAATGCGGTGCTGGTCGCTCCGCCGGGAGCGGGCAAGACCACCGCCGTCGCTCCGGCTCTGCTTGTGGAACCCTGGTGCACCGGCGAGATCCTGCTTCTCTCGCCCCGCCGCCTCGCCGCTCGGGCGGCGGCGGAGCGGATGGCGGAGCTTGCCGACGAGCGGGTCGGGGAGACGATCGGCTATGCGACCCGCCTCGATTCGAAGCGGTCGACGCGGACGCGCATCCTGGTGCTGACCGAGGGAATTTTCAGGAACCGGATTCAGGCCGACCCTGAGCTCGCGGGCGTCTCCGCGGTCCTGTTCGACGAGGTGCATGAGCGCAGCCTCGACAGCGATTTCGGCCTCGCTTTGGCCCTCGACGCGCAGGCGGCGTTCCGGCCGGAGCTCAGGCTGCTCGCCATGTCCGCGACCCTCGACGGCGAGCGGTTCGCGGCGCTGATGGGCGGCGCGCCTGCGATCGAGAGCGCGGGGCGGAGCCACCCGATCGAGCTTCGCCATCTCGGGCGCTCGGCGGAGAAGAGGATCGAGGACGAGATGGCGGCGGCGATCCGCCGGGCGCTCGGCGAGGCGGAAGGGAGCCTGCTCGCCTTCCTCCCGGGCGTGGCCGAGATCGAGCGGACGGCGGAGCGGCTGGCGGGGCTGCCGGCCGACATCGACCTCCACCGCCTCCACGGCAGCATGGAGCCGGCCGCCCAGCGCGCCGCCATCGCCGCCTCGCCCGGCGGGCGCCGCAAGGTGGTGCTAGCGACCTCGATCGCCGAGACCAGCCTGACGCTCGACGGGGTCCGCATCGTCGTCGATTCCGGCCTCGCCCGCCGCCCGCGCTACGACCGCGGCGCCGGGGTGACCCGGCTGGTCACCGAGCGGGCGAGCCAGGCGGCGGTGACCCAGCGCGCCGGCCGCGCCGGGCGGCAGGGGTCGGGGTTCGTATACCGCCTCTGGGAGGAGGCGGCGACGGCCAGCCTGCCGCGTTTCGACCCGCCCGAGATCGTCGAGGCGGACCTCTCCGCCCTCTTCCTCGACTGCGCTCTGTGGGGTGTCGCGGACCCGCGCGAGCTCAAATGGCTCGACCCGCCCTCCGCGGCGGCGGTGGACGAGGCGAGGCGGCGGCTGCTGTCCCTCGGTGCGATCGACGAGGCGGGGCGGCCGACGGCGCACGGAAAGGCGATCGCCGCTTTGCCCCTGCCGCCGAGGCTGGCGCATATGATGGTCGAGGCCGAGGCGCGCGGCTGGGGGCGGACGGCGGCGGAGGTGGCGGTGCTGCTTTCGGAGCGCGGGCTCGGTGGGAATGACTCGGACCTCGAACTGCGACTGAGACGCTGGCGCACCGAGCGCGGCCAGCGGGCGGAGGCGGCGCGGGGGCTGGCGAGAAGATGGGCGGAATTAACCCGTTCGTCCCGAGCGAAGTCGAGGGACCCCATCGAGCGAAGCCGAGATTGGGATTCGGGTGCCTGCATCGCCCTCGCCTTTCCTGACCGCCTTTCGAAGCGACGGGACGCGTCCGGCGAAAACTGGATTTCCGCCGGCGGAAGAGGTTTCCGCCTCGACCCCACCTCCCCACTCGCCCGCGAGAACTGGCTAGCAGTAGCGGAGGTGGCCGGAACTGCGGCCGGAGCCCGTATCCTGTCGGCGGCCGCGCTCAGCCAGGAAGAGGTGGAGGCCCTGTTCGGGGACCGGATCGCCACCGGCACCCAGGTCCGCTTCGATCCCGCCACAGGCAGCGTGCAGGCGAAGCGTGGCCGGCGCTTAGGGGCGATCACGCTGTCCGAGGGCCGGGACGAAAAGGCCTCGCCCGAGGAGGTCTCCACGGCCCTTCGCGAAGGGGTGCGCACCCACGGCCTCCACCTGCTGCCGTGGAGCGAGAACGCCCTCGCCCTGCGCAAGCGCGCTGGCTTCGCCCGCGCTGTGGATTCGTCGCTGCCGGATCTTTCCGACGAGGCTCTCCTCGCCACGCTCGACGACTGGCTCCCTTTGCTCCTCTCCGGCAAGCGCCGCTTGTCCGACATCGACCCCGGCGCCCTTTCCGGCTCCCTCGACGCCCTCCTCGGCTGGGACGGGCGGCGGAGCGTCGACAAGCTGGCACCCGAGAGCTTCACCACCCCGGCGGGCAGCGGCCATCGGATCGATTATGAGGCTGAGGCCGGGCCGACCGTCACCGCCCGGGTGCAGGCATTCTTCGGCCTTGCCGAGCATCCGCAGGTCGGCGGGGTGCCGCTCGTCCTCAGCCTCACCTCGCCCGCGGGGCGCCCGATCCAGACCACCCGCGACCTGCCCGGCTTCTGGCGGGGAAGCTGGGCCGACGTGGCGCGGGAGATGCGCGGGCGCTATCCGCGCCACCCATGGCCCGACGATCCCGCCGCCGCCGACCCGACTCTCCGCACCAAGAAGGGAGCGAGCAGGCAGGGAAAGAGTTGATTTGCGCGACAAGCTTGGGCAGTCCGCGCGGCAAGGCAGAGGAGCATGACATGGCGGCGGCGCGCATATTCCAGCGGCAGAAGAATGCGATGCAATCGGGCAATGCCCGGGCGGACGAATGGGTGCTCCAGTTCGAATCGCACAAGCCCCACGTCCCGGACCCGCTGACCGGCTGGTCGGGCAATGGCGACACCCAGAGCCAGGTCACCATCACCTTCGACAGCGCCGAAGACGCCAAGGCCTATGCCGACCGCAACGGCATCGCCTATCACCTGGTCCCGCCCGCGATCCGCAAGCTGCGCCTCCAGGCCTATGCGGACAATTTCAAGTAGGGGCTGAGGCGGGGCGTTCCGTCCCCCGTCATCCCGGGCTCGACTCGGGATCCATGAACACAGGTCTGTGAGTACTGAACCCGAACCGTGTTCATGGATGCCGGATCAAGTCCGGCATTACGCCCTAATTACCGAGCAGCGATGGCGCCAGGAGCAGCAGCAGCTTCGAATCCACCTCCAGCCCCTCCGCGCGCTTCGAGGCCACAAACGCGGGGATCTCCCCGACCGGCACGTGGTGGACGACGATCTCCTCGCCTTCCACGCCGCCGCCTTCGCCCACCCGGGTCAGGCCTTCGGCGCGCATCAGGGTGAAATATTCGGCGGACATGCCCGGCGACGCGTAGAAGCGGCCGAGATTCTCCATGCGCTCGGCGCGGTAGCCGGTTTCTTCTTCCAACTCGCGGATCGCTGCCGCCTCGATCTCCTCGCCCGCCTGCTCGTCGCCGACCAGACCGGCGGGGAGCTCGATGCAGCGGGCGCCGACCGGCACGCGCGGCTGCTCGACCAGGATCGCCTGGCCGTCGTGGATGGCGAGGATCACTGCCGCGGTGACGTTGCCGGTGCGGCCGACGAACTCCCACTTGCCGCTGCGGCGGGCCTCGATGAACCGCCCGCGCCAGACGATCTCGGCCTCTTCGCTCACAATTCGATCAGCCGGTCCGAAAGTTCGTTGGGATTCTCCTGCTGCGGGGGCAGGCATTGGGCGAGCACGGCTCCGATCTTCTCGACCGCCAGCGCCATTCCCTGGCCGGCTTGGCCCGCCTTCCCCCGCTCGACCAGCACCGCCATTGCCTCGCCCCACACCTCCGGCTCCACTTTGGAATGGATCGCCTCGTCGGCCACGATCTCCGCCCGCCGTTCGAGCAAAGAGAGGTAGAGGAGGACTCCGGTCCGCCCCTTGGTCCGATGCTCGGTGCCGGCGCGGAATATCTCGACCGCCCGGCGGCGCACCCGCCGCTCCTTGGTGCTCGGGGGCGTCAGCGCCATCCGGAGCGGCATCCATTTGAAAAGCAGCCAGACGGAGAGGAAGGCGCCGGCCTGCTTGGCGAACATGTAGGTCATCACGAGGGGCCTGCTGAGCTCGACATTCCAGCCGAGGAAGGTGCCGACCACCCAGTCGATCCAGCCTTGCGGAACGACCGCGAACCAGACGGGGACGAGGAGCATCATGAGCACGGCATAATGGAGGCCGACGTCGTGATAGGCGTCGGACCGCTGGGCGATCACCGTCACGATCTCGCCGTCGCTCTCGACCTCCGCCTTGGCGACCGCTGCGCTGACCAGGGCGCGATCGGCGTCGCTGAGGGTCATCACCATGATCCCGACGCTCCACCGCCGCCCGACGACCCGCCGCCGCCGGAGAAGCCGCCGAAGCCGCCTCCACCACCGCCGCCCCAACCGCCGCCTCCGCCGCCGCCCCAGCCGCTGGAGCCTCCGCCCCAGCCGCCTCCACCGAGACCCGGGCCCCACCCACGAAGGCGAGGACCATGCCCCAGAAGACCAGCGGCATTGGCGAGCCGCCGCCGCCGCTGCTTCGGCGCTGCTGCTGCCGCTGTTCCGCCGCCAGCACCTTCTGCTCGGCCTCGTCGGGCGGCGCCTGAAGCTGGGCGATCAGCGCGTCGACGCCGCCGTTGATCCCGCCTGCATAGTCGCCCTGCTTGAACGCCGGCGTTATCCGGTCGCGGATGATTTCCCCCGACAAAGCGTCGGTCACGACCGGCTCGAGCCCGTAGCCGACCTCGACCTTCACCTTCCGGTCGCCCTTGGAAACGAGCAGGAGGAGGCCGTTGTTGGAGCCCTTCTGACCGATCTGCCAGGTGCGGAAGAGGCCGTTGGCATAATCCTCGATCGGATAGCCCTGAAGATCGGGCACGGTCGCGACCACGATCTGGCGACTCGACTTCGCTGCAAGCCCGGCCAGCTTCTGGGTCAGCGCCGCCTCGTCCCCCGGCGCGAGCAGGTCGGCATTGTCCACCACCTGGCCGGTTAGCTTCGGGAAATCCTGCGCCGCCGCCGGAGCCGCGACGAGTAAGGCGAAAGCGAGGAAGAGGAAGCGCATCAACGGCTGGTGTTGGTATCGAAGCTGACCGTCGGCGCGTTCTCGGCCCCGGGGGTGGTCGCCTGATAGGTCGCCATCGGCTTGGCGCCGTAGAAGACCTTGGCGCCGATCACGTCCGGGAAGGTGCGGATGCGGGTATTATAGGCCTGGACCGACTGGTTGTAGTCGCGGATCGTGATGTTGATCCGGTTCTCGGTGCCTTCCAACTGGTCCATCAGCGTCTTGAAATTGCCCTGGCTCTGCAGCTGCGGATAGGCCTCCTGAAGGCGCTGCAGCGAGATGCTGACCCGGTTCTGCGCCTCGGCGAAGCGCGACAGGGCGGCCGGGTCGGTAAGCTGGTCGCCGGTAAGCGTGATCCGGGTCGCGTTCGCCCGAGCCTCGGTCACGCCGACGAGGATGTTCTGCTCCGACGCCGCAGCGCCCTTCACCGTGGCGACGAGGTTGGGGATGAGGTTCGCACGGCGCTGATAGGCGGCCTGGACGTCGGCCCATTTCGCTTTGGCGTCCTCTTCGGCGGTCGGAATCGAGTTGATCCCGCAGCCGGACAGCGAGACGATCGCGACCGGAGCGGCGAAGGCGGCGAGCAGGCGGTTGCGGTTCATGTGAATGGGTCCCCTCATCTCGTGTCGGCGAGAAGTAGGTATTTCACTCCGCTCCCGCAACGGCAGGCCTTCAAATTCGCGCCGAAACGCCTATATGCGTTTCTGCCGGCTCGTCCGGCTATGGCGATAAATTGCAGTGTTTAATAGACGCAGCGGACCCGGGGGCAGTACCCGGCGGCTCCACCAAATGCCCCGTTCCGGCGGGGTCTCTGACGGGGCCGAACTAGGATCGACGTGTGTTGAAACGCACTGTTTTTGCCCGGGCTGAGTAACCCGTTAAAGGCTCATAACCACAAGTGCCAACGATAACGAGGCGCTCGCGATTGCCGCGTAACAAGGTCCTCACGGACTAAGTTACAAGGACGAAAGCGCGGTTGGGACCGCACCGGGCAACAGAAGCGGTAACGGCGGCCCGGGGAGGGCCGAGCAACAGAACCTCCCCACTTTTCCTTTCCTTCCGAACCGCCCGCGGGCAAAAGGCCTCGACCGAAACCGGGAGGCCCCCCAATGCTCCGCCGCACGTCCATGCTCGCCGCCATCGCCGTCCTCGCCGCCTGCAACGCAGCGCCCGAGAATATCCAGGACAAGGCCGAGAACACGTCCCGCGCGCTCGAGAACAAGGCGGCGGTGATCGGCGCGGAGGCGGAGAACAGCGTCGACGCGGCGTCGGAGACTCTGGAGAACCAGGCCGCCGCGCTCCAGCAGGAGATCGACGGCAACGCTCCCGCCACCAACGCGAGCGACGACGCTTCGAACGCCACCACCAACAAAAATTAAGGGCCAAAAATTAAGGGGACGGCCGCGCGTGCGGCCATCCCCTCTTCAGGTTCGAACGGCCGGTGAGCGGCCGCCCTTCTCTCAAGCTTATTGCTTGTTGTCGTTCGGCAGGTTGACGTCGACGGTCGGCACCTGGACCGTCTTGTTCTCGGTGCCGACGTTCACGTCCGGCCCCTGCACATTATACTCCGGAAGCTGGCCGCCGCTGACATTGACGTCGACGTCCGGCATCGCGCCGTTCTTGGTCTTGTCGACGTCGCAGGCGGCGAGGCCGACGCAGCCGAGGGCTGCGATCGCGGTGATGATTTTCTTCATGGTCCCTCCTGTAGGCGGGCCCCCGACGACAAGACGCCCCGGGGTGAGCCCGAGGCGTCCGTGGCAGAAGGGAGCGCCTGCCGATCGCCGCTGCGTGAAGCGGCAGGAGGTTTAACTTGGATCAATCGCGGAAGTTCCGCCCGCGTGATGAAATTTTCCGGGCGGCGCCCGGGGGCTTTATTTGCGCGCCTTGCGGGCCGCGTAGCGGGCGTCGCGGGCGGCCTTGAGATCCCGGGCGAGATTCGGCGCGTTGGCCTTAGCCTCGGCGGCCGCGCGCTCGGCCTCCGCCTTTTCGGCCTCCGCAGCCTCGCGCTCGGCCTCCTTCGCCGCCCGCTTCTCGGCCGCGGCCGCCTCGCGCGCGGCGGCCTTGGCGGCGCGCTGCTCGGCCACCGCCGGGTCGACCGGCGGCTTGGCGCGGAGCTGGGCGAGCGCCCTCTCCTTCGCCTTGGCCGACGATCCGATCCGGTCCTGGAAGCTCGGGTCCTTATAGCTCATCTCAAATCCTGTGCGCGGGTGCGTGTTCGAGCCGGCGCGATGGCCCAAATCGGTGGCCGCGACAAGTCCGGGCCTTCCCTGAGCGCGCGCGGGCGGCGCAAACACCGCTTGTTAATCCGCGGCTGCGATCAAGCGCGGATGGTCAAATATGAAATCTGGGGCGCCGACGACAACGGCAAGCAAGTCACCCTCGCCTTCGTCACCGGCGAAGTCCCCGAAGTCGGCGACACCATCCTCGTCCGAGGCCAGGTGCGGCCGATCGAGAAGGTGTGGCGCCACCATGTGGGGCCGCAGGCGACGCAGAGGGTGGGCGTGGGCGCGGTGCCTGGCGCAACGGCCTGAGCGGGATCACACCCGCCCGTCATTGCGAGCGAAGCGAAGCAATCCAGTACGGCCTTCGAAGCAGCACCGCAGCCTGATGGTCACGAGTGGCCGCCCCAATCCACCGCCCCCACCTCAGCCGCAGCCAGAAAGCGCCGCATCTCAGCGCACACGGCATCCTTGCGCCCGATGATGTCGCAATCCCCGTCGCGGATGATCCAGACGCGGCCATGCTCATCCAGCTCGAACTGAAGCTCGACATCGCTCGGCGCCGCCTCCGTCCCCTCTCCCATCGCCGAACTCCCCGAAAACCGCCGACCAGCAGCGGCCACTCACATACTATAGTTGATAAACTCAGCAGCCTTCAATGGCCATGTTCCGATGGATGGACATGCGCCAGCTCATCGGCCGCAACTTCGCGCGCCTCCGAAAGGAAAGCGGCCTGACGCAGGAGCAGCTGGCGGAGCGCTGCGGCCTCAGCCAGCAATATCTAAGCGGCCTCGAAAAAGGGAAGCGCAACCCGACCGTCGTCACCCTCTACGAGATCGCCCAGGGCCTGGGCGTCAGCCATGTGGAGCTGGTGCGGGAGGATTGAGCTACGGGGCAAAATGCCCGATATGGGAACCAAGGATTGGGCATCTCCCGGTCGACGTAGGGGCTTCGGATTCAACCGCGGCCCCTTCGTTGATGGGAGCACCTCAGAGTCGTTGCCTATGCTGCGATACTTAAGCTCCAGCCGCGCGAAGACTTCTTCCGCCGAACGCGTACGACCTGCCTTCGCGTCGGCAAGACCGCGGAGGATCGCCTCGTCCAGCGCCTTCAGCATCGCCTCGTCACCGCGATCGGTCACCCCGAAGCCCCTTCACCGCCAGCCGCCGCAGCGCTTCGGGCCGCGAAGGGAGGTCCGGCTGTTCGCGGCGCCAGGCGTCGATCTCGGCCAGAAGGTCCGGCTGGAGGCGCGTTCCGACGAACGTACCGGTCTGCTGCGCCCGACGCGTTGGTGTTTTCGTGTTATCGCGACTTGATGCATTCACCCGCAAGTGTTATCACGAAGCGAGCCGAGAGGAAGCGGCAACTTCCCCCCGGCCCTGACCGCAACCACCTTCCGAAGAGGTGATCATGGCTGCCCCCGCGCTTAGCACCAGCCGCCGCGCCCTCCTAGGCGCCGCGGCGGCGCTCCCAATCGCTGCCCTGTCCCGAGCCGTTCGGGCTGAGCCTGTCGAAGCCCACCCCTCTCTTGCTGCCACGGGAGAATGGAACACCCGCCTCGCCCACTACCGCCGCCTCGCCGAACGCGCGAAGGTTGCGGCCGAGACTGGCTGGTTCCGAACCGCCAACGACCTCTACTATCGCGCGTGCGCCTACCCCACCGCCGGTCGGGAATCCGCCTTCGCCCGCCTCGACCGCGCCGAAGACCTTTACTGGCGCCGTTGCACGGCCCCGATGCAGGAAGCAGCGGTGGCTTTGGTCCTCACGCCGGTGCCGCACCTAGAGGCGCTCCGGACCAAACTCGGCGTCATCCGCGCGCACCATCTCAACGAGGAGGGCAGCCTGGCCCGGAACTGCATCGAAGTGCTGGCCGAAGATGCGGAGCGGTTAGATGGTGGCGCTGCCTGAGCTTTACGCTTTAAGCGATTAAGGTGGTGGCGGACCTTGGCTTGTGAGGTTGTGGGACCCATGTCCGTGTCGGGAGATGCGTGTGATCAACTATCGCAATGACGCGCGGCGGCAGCTTCGGCGAGGCGAGGCCGAGATGGAATCCGGAGACGCTGAGCGGCTGAAGTACGCGGCTTTGGAACTGCGAATGGCAATGGAGTCGCTAACATACGATCGGGCGCTTGCCTACAAAGAGGAGTTTCCACCCGCGGAGTATGAGACTTGGCAGCCGCGCAAGGTGATGGCCGTGCTCCTCGACATCGACCCTACTGCGGATAAGGACAGTAGTCTCGCCTTCGGCATTGAGCCCTCGTATGGCGAGAAGCCAGACGTGATGCATTCACTGGGAACTGAGAAGGTGCTCAGCATGAGCACGCTTAAGAAGCACTATGATGCCTTGGGGAGCTACCTGCACGTGTTGGCTATGAGCCGGCGCCGCGCGGGCATCGCCATCAACTATGATAAAATGCGCACGCGTTGTGAGGACATAGCGGGCTACCTAAGGGAGGTGCTCGCCTCACCTGTCTGGAATTCGACCTTTGGGACCTTCGCCACTATCGACTGCCAGAAGTGTGGGAAACCGGTACGTAAGCGCCTTCCTCAAGGCGTAGACTGCACGAAAGCCACCTGTTTTGAATGCGGAGCATCCTATGTGGTGCGGGACGTCGGTGAGAACCAAGCGCATTTCGAGCCCGATCAAGTGGAACTTCACTGCGCAAATAATGGATGCGAAACTGCGATCTACCCGTGGCGCAGCGAGATAGCACCGGGCGTCGGTTGGACCTGTGACGTTTGCGGTGGTGAAAACATTGTTCAGCTAGGCATATCTCACACGCCGAAAGGCCCCGCGGCCGCCGTAGCCTCGCCTGCCGAGGCTCACGAATGATCCGCCTCGATGTACATCACCTACTAGCCTCACTCACCCATTTAGCTGGCTCCCACAAGCATCTCTCACTGATGCGGCGGAAGGCTATCGAAGACACCACCATGGGATTCCTGGAGATACAGCGCTTTGCCGAGATACGTGAGTGTGCCCGCCGTCTTGGGAAAATCGCTGAAGACCTAGATATGCCCGCGGGCCGCGCTAGCGCGCAACGTTTAATGCAGAAAATCGAAACGGTCGCCCCATTCCACATTGCTCTCACGCCTGATCGTTTAGCCCTTGTCATAGACGAGATCACGATTCTCACCTCGGCATTTCAAGACGAGATGGAGGCCCGCCTCCTAATAGCGTTGCCTGCGTCAAACGCCCGGTTTTTCAGCACCACCTCAGCTTTCGGGGAGGCGGTGGAAGACGCGTTTCCATCAGTGGCGTACGATATTGCCGAGGCCGCAAAGTGCCGCGCCTTTGGCCGGTGGACTGCAATGGTTATGCATCTGATGCGGGTTCTTGAAGCTGGATTAGAGGCGCTTGCCCGCCACGTCGGGGTTGAGCCCACGAACAACTGGAACAGCACGTTAGGCGCCATCGAAGTTCGTTTGCGCGAGGTCCGCGGTAACATCGTCGGTCGCGAGGAAGAGCAATGGGCGGCCGAGTCAGGAGTGCACCTGCGTTTCATAAAGAACGCGTGGCGGAACCACGCTATGCACCCGCACGAACGCTATGATGAGGAGCGAGCGGTCCAGATATTCGACAACGCTCGTTTGTTTATGCAGCACCTGGCTCAGAAACTCAGCTGATGGCCAAGTCACTCGCTGTCGGATCCTAGAAGGTTTCGCTCCGCACCGGAACCCTTCTGGCCTCCTCGGCGCCCCGGCGCCGACAGCGTTAAGGCACCCCGCGAAAGTTCCCGCTCATTTGCCCAGACGAGCGCGATCCTCCGACCGCTTAGACGCGGAAGCCTTTAGATCGCCACCAATTACCTTCCGTATTGAACACAGCTTATTCCAACGATCCGAGTTTTGATCCACGTTAGCCGCGACCGCTACATCGAGGTGCCGTCGCGCGCGAGTTAGGGCTGCCTGCGCCGCGCCGATGGACTTGCCGAGGGCGTTCGCTTGGGCGACTTCCTGGGAACTTAACTTCCTATGCTGGGTGGCCATCACTCGTCTCCTTTTTTGCTGCCTTAGAAAAAGGCCCCGCGGTTTCCCGCGAGGCCTCTTCTTCAAACCGGCTCCATCCCCGATGGAGACGATCCTCTTTAGTCGTCGTTGCGCGTCAGGAAGGCGGGCGCGAAGTCGGGGGCGGGGCCGTCGTCGTTGTTGCGCTCCGGGCGGTCCTCGCGGCGGGGGCGGTCGCCGCCCTCGCTGCGGGGCGCGCGGTCGCCGCCTTCACCACGGGGGCCGCGGTCGCGGTCGCCGCCTTCGCGGCGGGGGCCGCGGTCACGGTCTCCGCCGCCTCGTCCACCGCGATCACCGCCACGGCCTTCGCCGTCGCGCCTGGGGCCACGGTCCCGGCCGCCGCGGTCACCGCGGTCGCCGCCTCGGCCTTCGCCGCGGGGGCCTCGGTCCTCACGGGGAGGGCGGGTGTCCTCCAGCTCTTCGCCGGTCTCCTGGTCGACGACGCGCATCGACAGGCGGACCTTGCCGCGCGGGTCGATCTCGAGGACCTTGACCTTCACTTCCTGGCCTTCACTGACGACGTCGGTCGGCTTCTCGACCCGCTCGTTCTTCATTTCGGAGACGTGGACGAGGCCGTCCTTGCCGCCCATGAAGTTCACGAACGCGCCGAAGTCGACGATGTTGACGACCTTGCCCTCGTAGATCTTGCCGACCTCGGGCTCCTCGACGATCCCGGCGATCCACTTGCGGGCCGCCTCGATCTGGGTGAGGTCGGAGGACGAGATCTTGACCGTGCCCTCGTCGTCGATGTCGACCTTGGCGCCGGTGGTGGCGACGATCTCGCGGATGATCTTGCCGCCGGTGCCGATGATGTCGCGGATCTTGTCCTTGGGGATCTGCATCGTCTCGATCCGCGGCGCGTGAGCACTCAGCTCCTCACGCGTATGGTCGAGCGCCTTGGCCATCTCACCCAGGATATGGGCGCGGCCTTCCCTGGCCTGGGCCAGGGCGACCTTCATGATCTCCTCGGTGATGCCGGCGATCTTGATGTCCATCTGCATCGTGGTGATGCCCTCGGACGTGCCGGCGACCTTGAAGTCCATGTCGCCGAGATGATCCTCGTCGCCGAGGATGTCGCTGATCACCGCGAAGTCCTTGCCCTCCAGGATCAGGCCCATGGCGATGCCGGAGACCGGCCGCTTCAGCGGCACGCCGGCATCCATCATCGACAGCGAGCCGCCGCAGACCGTCGCCATCGACGACGAGCCGTTGGACTCGGTGATGTCGGAGAGGACGCGGATCGTGTAGGGGAAGTCCTCATGGCTGGGCAGGACGCCCTTGAGGGCCCGCCACGCCAGTTTGCCATGCCCCACTTCGCGGCGCCCCGGGGCGCCGAAGCGGCCCACTTCGCCGACCGAATAAGGCGGGAAGTTATAGTGGAGCATGAAGCGCTCGTAGGAGAGGCCGGTCAGGCCGTCGATCATCTGCTCGCTGTCCTTGGTGCCGAGCGTCGTCGTGCAGATCGACTGGGTCTCGCCGCGCGTGAACAGGGCCGAGCCATGGGTGCGGGGCAGGAAGCCGACCATCGCGTCGATCGGACGGATCTGGGTGGTGGTGCGGCCGTCGATGCGCTGGCCGTCCTTCAGGATGGCGGTGCGGACGATTTCGGCCTCGAGCTTCTTCATCAGCTTCTGCGCGGCCATCTGGTCCTGCGGGGTCGCGTCGGCGAACGCCGCCTTCGCTTTGGCGCGGGCCTCGTTCAGCGCACTGGAGCGCTGCGACTTGTCGGTCAGCTTGTAGGCCGCGGCAATGTCCTTGCCGATCAGGTCCTTCAGCTTCTTCTTGGCGGCCGTGAGGTCGGCCTGCTCGGCCATGTCCCACGGATCCTTGGCGGCCTTTTCGGCCAGCTTGATGATCGCGGCGATCACCTTCTGGCACTCGCGATGCGCGAACATCACGGCGCCGAGCATGATCTCCTCCGACAGCTCCTTCGCTTCGGATTCGACCATCATCACCGCGTCATGGGTGCCGGCGACGACGAGGTCGAGCTGACCTTCCTTCACCTGGTCCATGCTCGGGTTGAGCTGATATTCGCCGTCCTGGTAGCCGATGCGGGCGGCGGCGATCGGGCCCATGAAGGGCACGCCGCTGATCGTCAGCGCCGCGGAGGCCGCGATCATCGCCAATATGTCGCTCTCGGTCTCGCCGTCATAGGACAGCACCTGCGCAATCACGTTGATCTCGTTGTAGAACCCCTCCGGAAACAACGGCCGCACCGGCCGATCGATGAGGCGGCTCGTGAGCGTCTCCTTCTCGGTGGCGCCACGCTCGCGCTTGAAGAAGCCGCCCGGAATGCGTCCGGCGGCCGAGAACTTTTCCTGATAGTGGACGGTCAGCGGGAAGAAGTCCTGCCCTTCCTTGACGCTCTTCGCGGCGGTCACCGCGCAGAGAACGACCGTCTCGCCGTAGGTCGCGAGCACCGCGCCGTCGGCCTGGCGGGCAACGCGGCCCGTTTCGAGAGTGAGCGTCTTGCCGCCCCACTCGATTTCAACTTTCTTCATGTTAAACTGCGAAGCGGCCCGCCAAGGGGCCGCTTCAAGGTCTTATTTGCGAAGGCCCAGTTTCGCGATCAGGGCGGTGTAGCGCGCATTGTCCTCGCGCTTCAGATAGTCGAGCAGCGAGCGACGCTTGTTGACCAGCATCAGCAGGCCGCGCCGGCTGTGATTGTCCTTGGCATGGGTCTTGAAATGCTCGGTCAGGTTGACGATCCGCTCGGTGAGGATCGCGACCTGCACCTCGGGCGAACCCGTGTCGCCCTTCGCCTGGGCATTGTCCTTGATAATCTCTTGCTTGCGCTCGGCGGTCACCGACATCGTTTCACTCCTTCATCAGTCACAGGTTGAAGCCGC
>VBAE01000282.1:0-1572 GCA_005882415.1 Alphaproteobacteria bacterium
GGCGATGCCAATTCGGCCGGGATCGAGGGTCCCCGCGCGACCTTCGCGCCTGCGATCGCCGCGCTCGCCTCGGCGGGCGGAACTCCGGTCGAGCCGATCGGCGATGCTCTCTCCTCGGCGCTTCGGCGGGCGGTGGAGCGGTTCGATGCGTCGGCGGCGCTGAGCGTGGAGACCGCGCCCGGCGGCGGCGGGCTTCGCCTCTCCCGAGTCTCGGCGGTCAGCCGGAGCGGCGCCCGCCTCGCGCTCAGCCAAGGTGAGGGCGTCAGCTATGGCTGGCCGAGCGGCCTCAGCCGGGTCGACGGCGATTTCGCCCTCTCCGGCGGCGGCTTCCCGGACATCCGCCTCAGCCTCGCCCAGCCGAGGGCCGGCGGACCGATCTCGGGCGTCGGGCGCGTCGCGCCGATGCGCGCGGGCGCCGCCCGCCTCGCGCTCGCGCCGATCCGCTTCGCCGCGGGGGAGGGGGGCGTCACCCGCATCGACACAATCGCCACCCTCGACGGCCCGATCAAGGACGGGCGGATCCAGGGCCTGGTCGTGCCGATCTCGGGCCGCCTCGACGGACGCGGCGGCTTCGCCTTCGGCGAGCGCTGCGTCGCCGCCCGCTTCGCCTCTCTCAGCACCGGCAGCCTCCGCCTCGGGCCGACTCGCCTGCCGCTCTGCCCGACCGGCCGGGCCGTGGTCTGGAAGGCGCCGGGCGGGAGCGTCGCCGGCGGCGCCGAGCTTCGCTCGCCCCGCTTCACCGGCCGCCTCGGCAAGTCCCCGATCGACGTCACCGCCCGGCGCCTCCGCTTCGACATCAAGGGCCACGGCTTCACCGCCTCCGATGTCGCCATCGCTCTGGGCTCGGGCGCCGCCACCAACCGGCTCACCTTCGCCGCGATGGACGGCCGCTTCGCCGGGCCGGGGCTCGGCGGCCGCTATTCCGGCCTCACCGGCAAGCTCGCCAACGTGCCGCTGAACGTCAGCGAGGGCAAAGGCGGCTGGCAGCTCCGCGGCGGAATCCTGACCATGGACGGCTCGCTGATGGTCGCCGACGCCGTCGCTCCGGCGCGCTTCTATCCGCTGCGTAGCGACGACTTCCGCCTCCGCCTGGCGCCTGGAAGGATCGTCGCCGGCGGAACCCTGGTCGACCCAGACACCGGCACCAGGGTCCTCCTCGCCGACATCGAGCACAATCTCACCACCGGCGCCGGCCGGGCGAAGCTCGACGTGCCGGGCATCGCGTTCGACGACGAATACCAGCCCGAGCAGCTCACCCGCCTCACCACCGGCGTCATCGCCCTCGTCCGCGGCACGGTCAGCGGCCAGGGCGAGATACGCTGGGACGGACGCGGATCGAGCAGCGACGGCACCTTCTCGACGGAAGGGATGAACTTCGCCGCCGCCTTCGGGCCGGTCGAGGGCTTCAGCAGCACCGTCCACTTCACCGACCTCCTCGGCCTCGTCTCCGCCCCCGGCCAGCTCGCCGAGATTTCCGTGGTCCGCACCGGCATCGACGTGTTCGACGGCAAGGTGCGCTACCAGCTCCTCCCCAACCTCCACATCCGCGTGGAGGGCGGCGAGTGGCCGTTC
>VBAE01000282.1:1583-4008 GCA_005882415.1 Alphaproteobacteria bacterium
ACCGCCAAGCACCTCACTTTCCGAGTCACCGGCCTCGACGCCGCCGCCTTCGTCCAGCAGATGGAATTCTCCAACATCTCCGCCACCGGCACGTTCGACGGGATCATCCCGATGGTCTTCGATAAGTCCGGCGGGCGGATCGTCGGCGGCCACCTCATCGCCCGGCCGGAGGGCGGCACCCTCTCTTATATCGGCGAGCTCACCGACAAGGACCTCGGAGTCTACGGCAAGCTCGCCTTCGATGCATTGAAGGCGTTGCGCTACAGCAAGCTCAACATCGGCCTCGACGGCGCCCTCGACGGGGAGTTCGTCGCCGCGATCGAGTTGGACGGGATCGCCCGCGATCCGGGGCTGACCCAGGTGACGGGCGGCGGCATCCGCGGCATCGTCGCCCGCCGGGCGCTCGCCCAGCTCGCCAAGATTCCGTTCGAGTTCAACATCAATGTCCGCGGTCCCTTCCGCACGCTGATCGCCACCGCGCGGTCGCTGGAGGACCCGACCAACCTCATCCAGGCCAATCTGCCGCAGATGATCCGCGCCCGCGCCGGAACGGCCGAGCCCGAATCCGAAACCGTTCAGCCTCAGGAAAGCGAGAAAATGCCATGACAGCCCCGATATTGACGAGACTGCGCCGCGATGCGACGCAGGGCGCGATGGGCAGGGTGAAGTTCCTCCTCGCCGCGCCGGCTCTGGCTCTCTCGGCCGGGTGCGTGTCTGTGAGCGCGCCCGACAAGCCGATCGAGATCAACCTCAACATCAATATCCGGCAGGAGGTCGTCGTTCGCCTCCAGCAGGACGTGAAAGAGCTGATCGACAAGAATCCGGGAGTGTTCTGATGAACCGTCGCCTGAAACTGATCCTCGCCGCCGGCCTCGGCCTTGCCGTGATCGCGGGCGGAGCGACCGTCGCCTCGGCGATGCTCCTCCAGGACGCGTCGGCGGAGCTGCGCTCCTCGGGCCAGGCCGGCGAGCAGGCGGACGGCTATCTCGGCCTGGTCGGTTCGGCCTCGGCCGACCTTCGCGCCAAGGTCGACGCGGTCAACATCAAGCGCCGGGCCTATTACACTGATCTCGCCGCCAAGCGCGGCGCCAAGATCGAGGAAGTCGCCGCCACCACCGCCTGCGAGCTCCTCCGCAACAAGGTCGGCGCCGGCCAATTCTACCGCCTCCCCGACGGCGTCTGGCGCAAGCGCGAAGGCGCGATCGCGCTTCCGAGCTACTGCGGCTGAATTCCTCCCCATGGCCGCATGGGGAGGACTTGCCGCACCGCACAACATGTTGACTTGACCTCCCCCCCTTCCTAAAGGGGCGGCGCCTTGGCGGCTCGTTCGCCGGCATGTCCTCGCACCCTTCGCACCCGCTTCACCACGCGCGGTCGCACATGGAAGAAAGACATGGCGGAAGACGAGCCCCCGCAGGACCCGAAGTCTCCCCAGGATGCGCGGCTGGCATCGCTCGACGAGCGGCTCCGGCAGGCGCAGGCGGAAGAGGCGGTGCGGACCGGCGGTAAGGAACGCAAGCCGCAGACGGGCCAGGCCCAGGGCATGCGAGTCCTCTCGGTGCTGATCAGCTACCCCTTGGGCAGCGCCCTGATCGGCTATGTGATCGACCGGTTGGCGGGCACGCACGGGATCTGGATTGCGATGCTGTTCCTCGGGTTCGGCACCGCCATCTGGGAAGTTTGGAAGATTTCTAAGCAGAGCCCTCAATAGGGCCGAGGAAGCAAGAGTGGCGGCCGAGAGCAAGATCGACCCGATGCACCAGTTCCAGATCGCCCCCTTGTCGGGCCATCTGGACGGGTCCCCGTTCGTCTTCACCAACAGCGCCCTGTGGATGTTCGTCGTCCTGGCGCTGATCTGGCTGTTCATGCTCGGCGGGATGAAGCGCCAGCTCGTGCCCACCCGCTGGCAGGTCGCCGTCGAGGGCGTCACCGGCTTCGTCACCTCGATGCTGGAGACCAATGTCGGCCCCGAGGGACGCAAATACGTCCCCTGGGTCTTCACCGTCTTCATGTTCATCCTGTTCGCAAACCTGCTCGGCCTGATGCCCTTCGCTCTGGTCGGCGCCCAGCCCTTCACCGTCACCAGCCAGTTCACCGTCACCGGGGTGATGGCGATCATCAGCTTCTCGATCGTGCTGATCGTCGGCTTCTGGCGGCACGGCTTCCACTTCTTCTCTCTGTTCATCCCGCACGGGACGCCGAAGGTCCTGCTTCCGCTGATCTTCCTGATCGAATTGCTGTCCTTCATGGTCCGCCCGTTCAGCCTCGCGCTGCGGCTGTTCGTTGCGATGATCGCGGGCCACATTCTGGTCGAGGTGTTCGGAAGCTTCGTGGTCAGCGGAATCAACGCAGGCGGCATCGGACCGGTGGTCAGCATCCTGTCCTTCGTCTTCATCGTCGGCGTGATGGCGCTCGAGCTGCTCGT
>VBAE01000283.1:0-2615 GCA_005882415.1 Alphaproteobacteria bacterium
TTTACGGTGAGCTTCGTCTTGGCGAATTCGGCGGCGAGGGCGCGGGTGAGGCCGACCGCGCCGTGCTTGGCGGCGATGTAGGGCGCGGCGTAGGCGAAGCCGTGGAGGCCGGCCATCGAGGCTATGGTGACGATCCGGCCTGCCTCGGCGGCGAGGAGGTCGGGGAGCGCGGCCTGGCAGCAGTGGAACATGGCGTCGAGGTTCACGGCGAGCATGTCGCGCCAGAGGGTCTCGGAGACCTTGGCGAAGGGGGCGCCCTGGGCGGCGCCGGCATTGTTGATTAGGATGGTTATGGGGCCGTTCGCGGCGCGGGCGGCTTCGAAGGCGGAGGCGATTTGGGCGGGGTCCGTTACGTCGGCCTGGGCGACGGCAGCTTGGATTTCTTCGGCGACTTTCTTCAGGGGTTCGAGGCGGCGGCCAAGCAGCGTCACCTTGGCGCCCTCCGCGGCCAACGCGCGCGCGATCGCTGCGCCTATGCCGGTGCCGCCGCCGGTGATGAGGGCGTGGTGACTGGAGTGACTCATGTTCCCTCACCCTCCCACCGCTTGGGTCCCATCGAAGTAGTACTTCGATGGGGTCCCTTCGCGGCGGGTCCCTCCCTCTCCCCTAGAGGGAGAGGGGTTTTTTCGGCTTTCTGACCCCTCTCCCTGCAGGGGAGAGGGAGGGGCCCGGCCGGCGCAGCCGGTTGGGAGGGTGAGGGCAAAGCGTTCGCGATTGTGGTGAGGACTCCGTCGAGATTCTCGTTGATCTCGTTGTTCCAGAAACGCAGCGTTCGCCAGCCGAGGGCGGTGAAGGCGGCTTCGCGGCGGGCGTCGTAGGCGGCGTTTTCCGCGTGCTGGCTGCCGTCAGCCTCGACGACAAGCTGCGCCTCCGGGCAGGCGAAGTCGGCGATATAGCCGGCGAGCCACATCTGCTTCCGGAATTTTGCGCCTTTCAGACGGCGATCCCGTAACTGGCCCCACAGCAGCCGTTCCTGCGGAGTCATTTCGCGGCGGAGGCAGCGGGCGCGCTGGAGCATGTCCGGCCCTGGGGGGCGTCTCATGCCCTCACCCTCCCAGCCTTCGGCTGGGTCCCTCCCTCTCCCCTGGAGGGAGAGGGGTTTTTTGGGCGGCGCTGCGCTGACCCCTCTCCCTGCAGGGGAGAGGGAGGGGCCCGCCGCGAAGCGGTGGGAGGGTGAGGGAATGGAAGTCATGCCTTGAGCTCCGCTTCCCGCGCCAAGTTGCGGGCGAGTTGGACCATGCCGCTCAAATACGGCTTGGGCACCGTCACTCCGCGATAATCCTGCGCCGCGGCCGCCCGCAGGGTCCACATCGGGTCGATCAGGTGGGGCCTTGCAAGCGCCACCAGATCCGCCCTTCCCGCCGCGAGGATCGAGTTTACGTGGTCGGGTTCGTAGATGTTGCCGACGGCCATCGTCGCCACCCGGGCTTCGTTGCGGATTCGGTCGGCGAAGGGGGTTTGGAACATTCGGCCGTAGACGGGGGCGGAGGTTGCCCAGGTCTGGCCGGCGGAGACGTCGATGAGGTCGGCGCCGGCTTCGGCGAAGGCCTGGCCGATCTGCACGGCGTCCGCCGGGGTGACGCCGTCGTCGCCCATCCAATCGTTGGCGGAGATGCGGACGGACATCGGCTTTTGCTCGGGCCAGGCGGCGCGCATCGCGCGGAAGACTTCGAGCGGGAAGCGGAGGCGGTTGGCGAGGGTGCCGCCATAATCGTCGGTGCGGCGGTTCATCAGCGGGGTGATGAAGCTGGAGAGGAGATAGCCATGGGCGGCGTGGAGCTCGACCATGTCGAACCCGGCCTCCTCGCCCATGCAGACCGCGGCGACGAACTGGGCGATCACTTCGTCCATGTCGGCGCGGGTCATGGGGCGGGGGATTTGGTTGTCGGGGGACCAGGGGATTTCGGACGCGGCCATGACCGGCCAATTGCCGCCGTCCAGCGGCACGTCGTAGCCTTCCCAGCCGACCCTGGTGCTTCCCTTGGGTCCGCTATGGCCGGCGACGAAATCGACGATCCGCCGCCACGCCGCCACATGCGCCGGCGCGTACAGGCCGGTGCAGGCGGGGGTGATCCGTCCCTCAGCGGAGACGCAGGTCATCTCGGTGTAGAGCAGACCGGCCCCGCTCTGGGCGCGGGTCCCGTAGTGGACGAGGTGGAAATCGGTGGGCGTGCCGTCCTCGGCCGAATACATCGCCATGGGCGAGACGACGACGCGGTTGTCGAGGGTCATGCCGCGGAGGCGGTAGGGGGCGAACATCGGCGGGGCGGGGTCGTTGACCGGGGCGCCGCGGGCCCGGGACTGGAACCAGCGTTCGACGCCTTCCAGCCAGCTTCTATCGCGGAGGCGCAGATTCTCGTGGCTGACGCGCTGCGAGCGGGTGAGCAGCGAGTAGGCGAACTGGATCGGCTCGAAGTGGAGGTAGCGCTCCAGCGTCTCGAACCATTCGGTCGAATTCCTCGCGCTGTTCTGGAGCTTCAGCACTTCGAGGTTGCGCTCGGCCTGATATTCCTCAAGCGCCGCCTCGCGGCCGAGGCCGGGGCGGTTCAGCACCTCGGCGAGCTTGATCGCGTCCTCGAGCGCAAGCTTGGTGCCGGAGCCGATCGAGAAATGGG
>VBAE01000283.1:2657-4894 GCA_005882415.1 Alphaproteobacteria bacterium
GAACTGCAGCCACGCTTGCGGCCCCGGCAAATGGCGGGCGTTGGAGACGAGGGCGTGGCCGTCGAGATATTTGGCGAAGAGGTTTTCGCACAGGGCAATGGCTTCGTCCTGGTCCATCCGGTCGAGGCCGAGGCCGGACCAGGTTTCCGGCGCCATTTCGACGATGAAGGTCGAGAGACCCTCGCCGAAGCGATAGGCGTGGGCCCAGACCCAGCCGGCCGCCGTCTCCTCGAAAGCGAAGGTGAAGGCGTCGAAGACCTTGTCGGTGCCGAACCAGAAGAAGCGGTTGCGCCGCGTCTGGATGTCGACGTCGAAATGCTCTTCGTAGGCGTTTCGGATGCGGCTGTTGGCGCCGTCGGCGGCGATGACGAGGTCGTAGCCGGACCAGTGGTCGAGGTCCGGGCTCGCCTCATGTTCGAAGCGGATATTGACGCCGAGATCCCGGGCGCGCTGCTGCAGGATCGCGAGCAGGCGCTTCCTGCCGATGCCGATGAAGCCGTGGCCGGACGAGCTTATCGTGGCGCCGTGGATGTGGACGTCGATATCGTCCCAATGGGCGAATTCCTCGCGGACGATCGCGCCCGAGACGGGGTCGTTGGCCATGAGGTTCTCGACCGTCTGGTCGGAGAAGACGACGCCCCAGCCGAACGTGTCGTCGGCGCGGTTGCGCTCGAACAGGTCGATATCGTGCGCGGGGTCGCGCAGCTTCATCGAAATGGCGAAATAGAGCCCGGCCGGTCCCCCGCCCAGGCACGCGATCCGCATCGGCCGGTCCCTTTGGTTCGTGGTGGGGGTAGAGCGGTGGCGATGGGGAGGCAACTCCCCTCCCTGGAAGGGAGGGGTTGGGGGTGGGTCCGCCGCAGGCGGGAGGCCTTCGAGGCTGCACGGCTTCGCTGCGCTCGCCACCCACCCCCGGCCCCTCCCTTTCCGGGAGGGGGGGAGGGGAGCGGCGCCTTCTAAAAATGGCTTGCCAACTAGTCGCTTATCGCCGAATTGAGACCCCATGACTCGTTCGGCGCATCTGCAGGCTTGGCTTTGGTGGCGGGATATTCCCTCTGCGGCGGCTTCTGCGCGTTCCTGGCGATGGTGATCCTTTAAGGACCCTCCCCAAGCAACCGGACCCGCCCTGAGAGGCGGGTTTTTTTATGCGCAAAGCCAAGGATTTGAACGAATGCACGTGCAGCAGCAGGTCGAGCTTCCGGACGCCGACGACGTGGCGCCGCGGGCGCTTGCGCGTCTCTATTCGGGCGAGGATTTGTCCGAGGGGGAGGCCGAGGGGCTGTTCTCGGCTTTGGTCGCGGGGGAGCTCGACGAGCGGGCGGTGGCGGCGATGCTGATCGCGCTCCGGCTGAAAGGCGAGGCGCAGGCGGAGCTGATCGGGGCGGCGAAGGCGCTCCGGGCGGCGGACGAGCCGTTCGAGCGGCCCGATTACCTGTACGCCGACACCTGCGGGACCGGCGGCGATGGGTCGGGATCGATCAACGTCTCGACGGCCGTCGCCTTCGTCGCTGCGGCGGCGGGGCTGCCCGTGGCGAAGCACGGCAATCGGTCGATCACGTCGCGCTGCGGATCGGCGGACGTGCTGGAGCAATTGGGCGCGAAGGTGGAGGTTTCGGCGGAGCTGTCGCGGCGGGCGCTGGACGAGGCGGGCGTCTGCTTCCTGTTCGCGCCGCGTTACCACCCGGGGCTTCGCCATGCCGGGCCGGTGCGGCGGATGCTGAAGGTGCGGACGATCATGAACATCCTCGGGCCGTGCGTGAACCCGGCCGAGCCCGGGGTGCAGCTTCTGGGGGTTGCCGATCCGGTGCTGCTGGAGCCGGTGGCGGGGGTGCTTGCGGCGCTGGGCGTGGAGCGGGCGCTGGTGGTGCACGGCAGCGGGTTGGACGAGGTGGCGCTTCACGGCGAGACGCAGGCGGTGCGGCTGGAGGCGGGGGCGACGGAGCGGCTGGTGCTGACGCCGGAGCAGGCGGGGCTGGAGCGGCGGCCGGTCGAGGTTCTGAAGGGCGGCGACCCGGTCGAGAATGCGCTTCGGCTGGAGGCGGTGCTTGCGGGGCGCGGGCCGGCTGCGGAGGCCGATGTGGTGGCGCTGAATGCTGGGGCGCTGCTGATGATTGCGGGATTGGCGGCGGATTTGCGCGAGGGCGTGGCGCTGGCGCGGGAGGCAATTGGGAGCGGCGGGGCTCGGGAGCGGCTGGGCAAGTTCATCGAGGTGACCAATGCGTGAGCTGAGCGGGGTT
>VBAE01000288.1 GCA_005882415.1 Alphaproteobacteria bacterium
CCCGGGCTGATCGTTGCTGGTCAGGCTGCCGGTCCGATTGTATGGGCGTTGGCAAGGGTGATCGAGTTCCTGACGCCGATCATCCCTATCCTCACCGTTGCGTTCATCACCTTGCGTGCAGCGATCGTGGGCGCGCGGATCGCGATGTTCGTCTTCAACCTCGTAAGCAAAGCGAACACCTTCGGGTTGATCGTCATGGCGATCACGCTGGTCGTCCTCGCGGTGATCTACATGTGGAACCATTGGAAGGGGTTCCGCGTCTTCATCCAAGGGCTCTGGGCCTGGCTGAAGACGGCATCCACGGATACCTTCCAATGGGTTTCGAACGCGATCGGCAACATGGTCAAGTTCGTCAGCGGCGTGCCCGGCAAGATCAGCGGCGCCTTCCGCGGGATGTGGGACGGTCTCAAGAGCGGCCTGGTCGCCGTTATCAACTGGGCCATCGACAAGCTCAACGGGCTGATTCGCGGCGTCAACAAGATCGGCGGACTCGTCGGCATCAACATCGGTGAGATCAACCCGCTGGTCGACAACTCCGCCGCGCGGACGATCGGGAACGTGCGTGGTGGCGCTGGCGGCGCTGCCGCGGTGGTGTACGGCGGAGCCGCGCCACGACGACGGAATAAGCGCGCTCAGGGCGGATCCATCTCAAACTGGGCCGTCGTTGGGGAGAACGGCCCGGAACTTGCGAGACACACACCCTCATACACAGAGATCACGCCTCTAGCGCGTCGCCGGCCGAGCGGCGCCGGGCTCGACGGCGCGATCCAGCTTCACATCGAGGTCCCGGTCATTATGCGCGGTAAGGAAGTCACGCGCGTCGTCGCTGACGAGAAGTCTGAGTGGGATGCGCGCCGAGGTCGCTGAGCGATGACGCGTCCGCCGCTCTGGGCTCGCCGGAACAACATCGCGCTTGGCGCGTGGAACCTGCTCAACCGTCCGCGCGCGAGCACGTTCGGCAACTTCCTGCTTCAGGCGGAAGACATGTCGTATCGCTTTGAGGCGAGCTTCGATGATGAGGCGCCGCTGCCAACCGATGACTCCTACGGCGGCTGGGCTGTGGTGGACATCCCAAAGCGGCTCGGGCAGGTGGAGTGGAGCGGCCGGCATCCGATGGGGCTGGAGATCAACTTCCTCATCGACACAACGAACGCCGCGCCCGAGGCTGACTCCGGGCGCTACTGCGGGCGCATGTTCGATCAAATGGAGAAGATGGCCGGGCTCCACGCGATGGACGAGGAGCCACCGCTGCTGATGTTCCAATCAAACGGGATCTGTCCGCACGACTTCTCGCAGAATCGCAACTGGCGCTGGGTGATCGAAGCGCTCGCCTGGGACCGTGCTCACAGCGAGGAGTTGATGGAGGCGTACAAGGGGCCAGCGCGTCGGAACCGCGATCGCAACAAAAAGAAGCGCGGCGGCAGCAGCAACCTTCAGCGCTATGAAGTCAAGCCGGGCGACACACTCCAGCGGATCGCAGCCCGCAAGCTCGGCGGAGCGGGCAACTGGACTGAGATCGCCGTCCTCAACGACATCCGTCATCCGCGTGCCGATCTGAAGGTCGGCGACGTCCTCCTCCTGCCGCCCAAGCGATGAGCCCTTCAGCCAAAGACGCGCTGCGGCGCCCGATCACCGACCCAATCACGGGGACATCGTTCGTCACTGACGAACTCGACGTGATCAAGGAAGACCTCGACGTCGATGAGTTCATCCTTCAACTCGCTCGCTTCAAGAAGAGTAAGGTGGACGTCCGGCCGGCTGTGACGGCTGCTGACTGCGAGTTGGCGTTGGACGGCGCTCACCAGCTGTCGATCACCGTTCACGATAAGGACCGGGCGCTGTACACATCCGGGATCCTCGACTACGCGATTGACATGGAGGTCCGCGGCTGGTCCTGGCGGCTGGCCGGCCGGCGGAAGTCGGGCAGGGACATCACGCTGGTCTTTGAACCGCGTCCGGTCGCCTGGCTGCGAGCCGAGCGCGGACGTAAGAAGGCGCGCCGAGGGAAGACGACGCGCGCTGAGTTCATCCGCGCGCTCGTTATGGCGATCAAGCGCGGACGCATCCGTTTCATCTCACCGGAGCTTGGAACGACGCAGCCGCGTGAGAAGCTCGACCTCCCAAAGCGCTCCAACGAACGCGACCGCCGTTCCAATCGCCAGCCCGGCCTCGACAAGGGGTTCCGCCCGAGCGACGGCAGTAGCGGGAAGCTGTCGGAGACGGCAGCCCGTAATGCGGAGCGTGTGTTGATCGTCGGCGAGAAGAAGGGCGCGCGTCGCAAGGTACAGGTTGCTGCGATGATGACCGTGTACCAGGAGTCGCGCTTCTCGACGGCAGCCACGAACGGCGTCCACGTCGGCCTCTTCCAACAGGATCCGCGCTACTGGCCGGCCTCGCGTGACCCGGAGCGCGACGCTGCGCCGTTCTACGACAAGCTGATCGCAGCCGACCGGCAGAATCCGAATGCGCGGTTGACGTCTCTGATCGAGTCCGTCCAGGGCTCCGGGCAGCCGGAAGCGTACGCTCAGTGGCGGACGGAAGCCGAACAGATCGTTGATCACTTCTACGGCGCCAGCACTGGTGGCTCGGAGTCGATCTCCGTCACGGTCGTGAAGCCGTATGAGTTCCGGGTCAAGCGCGGCGAGAACTGGTACCGCACCGCGACGCGACTGGCGGAGGAAGTCAACTGGCGGCTGTGGACGGTCCGGGACGACTTCCACTATCAGTCCGAGACGTCATTGTTCGATTCGAAGTCGCTCATGACGATCAAGGAAGGTGAGGGCGGGATTGACATCATTGACTTCGATGATGACGACCGCAAGCCGGTCACCGAGCTTACGGTCACCTGCCGGATGAGGATGTGGCTGGCGCCGGTCGGGACCGTTGTGACGGTCGAAGACGGCGGCAGCGCGGACGGGCGCTATCTCGTCTCCAACATCAGTCGCTCCTACTTCTCGCAGTCCGGGCAGGTCACGTTGCGTAAGCCGACGAAGCCGAAGCTGGAGCCGGCCAACGAGACCAATCAGCTGACGTTCGGCGGCGGCGGCGCCGGGCTGGGGTCCAGTTCCTTCTCGCGCGGCGAGCGGATCCGCGGATCACGTCCCGGCTTCCCGACGACGGCGACGACCTCCGTCCTCCCCATCCACGACACAGCTGGACTAACCGGCTACCCGGCGCACGACTACATGGCGCCCGCTGGCTCGCCGTGCGTCTCGCCGGTCGATGGGAAGGTCTGTAAGATCAGCGGCAGCGACCCGTCCAATGGACCACCACAAGGACCGCACGGACCGTTTGGGTTGTCGGTGTATATCTCCGGTGGTGGCTCGACGTACTACCTCACACACATGGGCTCGCGCGTCGTTCACGTTGGGCAGCTTGTCCGGCAGGGCGAGATCATCGGGACGGTCGGCGACTACGCCAAGTGGGGCGGCGCCAACCACATCCATATGGGCGTCTGCGTCGGAGGAAGTTGTTTCGGGAGTTGTCTAAGTGGCTGATCCGCTCGACACCTTCCACGACGAGATCCCGCCGATCATCTTCACGGGGATGATCGCAGAGGACGCCGAGACGGCCAACTCCGAGGTCCACGTCAAGATCCCTCGCTCAGACGGTAGTGGTGTGTTACTGCCGTCGCGCGGCGACTGGTGTCTGGTCGGCTTCGACCAGGACGATAACGCACAGCTGATCAACTGGCGAACGGACGACCCAACAGCATGAAGAAACTCGACACGCCTCAAATCGCGCTTGCCTTCGACATCCTCGCTGACGGATCCGTTGACGAGGTCGAACAGGACACGCTGGACGAGATCGGGATGTCCATTGAGATCATCCTCAGGTACCCGCTCGACTTCCGCGCTTCACTGCCAGACTTCGGCACACCTGACCTGTCGTTCCGCGAGGACGCCGAGGGCGCCGCAGCGATTATGTTGGAGTACGTATCGCGCTGGGAGGATCGCGTCCAGTTGTTCGTTGAGTACCGGCCCGACGACTGGGACACGATGGTCCGGTCGTATGTCCTGATTGCCCAGGCAGACCGGAGCGCATGATGCCAATCTACATCAACCCTCCCGGCCCACCAACGGATCCCGACGAACTCGCACAGGGGACCTTCGACGTCATCCGCGAGTCGTTCCCGCGCTACAGCCCGCGCGAGAGCCAGCTGGCGACGATCGTCATCACAGCCCTGACCCTGCGCGCGAGCCAGATCAACGACCTGGCTCAGATGATCCCGCGATCGATCTTCCGCTACTTCGGCGCCAACGTCCTCAACCTGCCGCCGGACGCCGGAGCGCCGGCCGAAGCCGTTGTCGTTGTGTTCACGCGCGATACGGCTGGCTACACGATCGAGGCCGAACGTGAGTTCGACTTCAACGATCCGGCGACCGGACAGCACCACACCTTCGCCCTGCTCCAGGACCTCGTCATCCCAAGCGGGCAGTCGTCGGGCTCCGGCGTCGTGCTCGCGCGTGACGACGGGACCCAAGCCAACAACATCTTCAACGCGACCGTGTCGCCGATCGACGCCGACGACTCGATCCTGCGTGTCGATCAGCAGGGAGCTTCGGCCGGCGGGGTTGACGAGGAGGACGATGACGACTACCTCGACCGCCTGACGACGCGCGCATCGCTGCCGGTCCGGCCGGTCTGGGCGTCGGACTTCGCCGCGCTCGTCCGCGTTCAGTTCCCGCAGATCTTCCGCACCCTCTTCATCGACAACTTCATCCCACCGGACATCTACAACGCCGAGCGCGCCGTCGCCGGGCTGATCCTCGACGCGGACGGGAACGACCTTGAGCCTACGCTCGGCGAGGACGTTGAGGCGTACTTGAAGACGCAGCGCGAGTGGGGGTTCATTGCCAACATCTTGAGCGCGACGTACACGCTCGTGGACGCAACATACGGGTTCACGATCAACAGCGGGTACGACGCTCAAGATGTGAAGACGCGCTCTCAAGACGCACTGGCAGCGTACTTGTCGCCGGCTCGCTGGGGCTCGTCGGAGGGCGATGGACGGGACTTCACACTCAAGACGACCGTGTACTTCTGGGAGATCGTTACCGTACTCAACAACGTGATCGGCCTCGACAGGCTGACCAACCTGACCATTGGCGTGAACGGCGGGGCCCAAGTCGGAACTGACGTTCAGCTAGCAGGCGCCATCCCGCTCCCCCGGGCTGGGACGATCAGCGGAACACCAGATCCAACAGCCAACCTGGGGTAGAGGAGAATGTCAGAATATTGGCGTGGTGACTTCGAAACGGGCAACCGTGCGCAGTACTCCACGATGTTCGGGTCCACGGCGGCAGTCGGCCGGACGTCGTATCCACAATCCAACCCGACGCCGCTTCAGGGAAAGTACTGTTGTCGGATTGAGTTGCGTCCGGGCGAGCTTCACTCGGACGGGACGTCGCGCCTTCAGCTGCGAGGGATCGTCAAGGCTGGGCACTCAGCCTACTTCGAACGCGGTGAACACCTGTGGTTCCGCTACGCAATCATGATCGGCGCCGAGACGGCGATCTATGAGGCGATCTCGAACCCGTGGCGAGCGATCACTGCTTGGCCAAGCGTTGGCGATGGCGCGTTCAGCCCGTCGAAGATGTTCTGTCAACGGATCAGCGGCGTTGATCAGATCTACTTCGGCGGCGACTCCGGGATCTCGGGCGCCAACGACCACCTCCAGGGCACGGCGGTGTCGAACCCCCAGAAGATGGTCTGGTATGAGTTTA
>VBAE01000151.1 GCA_005882415.1 Alphaproteobacteria bacterium
ATGCTCGCCGACCTCCCCGTCACCCGGATCGTGATCTCCCACCGCCCCATCCTGGTCGACCGAGCCCAGATCGTCTTCCGCCTCACCGAAGGCGGAATGGAGCTCGTCGAGGACCGGCGGAACGTGCGCCGGGTGGGGATCGCGGCGCGGGGCTGACCCCGTAATATTACGGTATCGCCCGGTCTTTCGTCCGGGAGCATGAACGCTCGACCTCTTTGCGATTCGGGCCTTTTCGCGATGTCTGCAGATGCCGGCGAACGCTTCCAGGTGCGGGGGCAGGCCGAGACGCTCCTCAGCTTGAACCTGCGCGCGTCGCGGAGCGATCCGGATGCTTTGTTCAACCTCGCGGCGATGAGCTGGGGCGGGCTGGGCGTTCCGCAGGACCCGCGCAAGGGCCGCGAGCTCTACCGCCGCGCGGGCGAGGCCGGGCACAAAGAGGCGCGGCATTGCACCACCAACCTGCTCGCCAACGGAGTCGCCGGCCCGCGCGACTGGCTGAAGGCGCTGGAGCGCCTGGAGGGCGAAGCACGCACCGACCCCCGACGGCGGCGAATGCTCGAGCTGCTCGGGAAGATGCAGCTCAACGCCGACGGCGATCCACTCGCGCTCCCCGAGGGTGAGGCGCTCAGCCAGTCGCCTCACGTCACCCTCTTCACCCGCCTGCTCACCGCCGCGGAATGCGAATATCTGCGTGACTCGGCCGAGCCCGCCTACGGGCCGTCGATCGTCAACGACTCGAACGGCGCCACCACTCGCGATCCGATCCGCACCTCGGACGGCTCGACCCTCCACTGGCTGATCGAGGACCCGGTGGTCCACGCGATCAACCGCCGCCTCGCCGCCGCCAGCGGCAGCGCTTACGACTGCGGGGAAGCCACCCAGATTTTGCGCTACCGCCCCGGTCAGCAATACCGCCCCCACCTCGACGCCCGCGAAGCCGCCAACCCCCGCGTCCTGACTGCCCTTGCCTATCTGAACCACGACTTCAAAGGCGGCGAGACGCTGTTCGTCGAGACGAAGCTCAAGGTGAAGGGCCGCAAGGGCGACGTGCTGGTGTTCCGCAACACCGGTCCCGACGGCCGCCCCGACCCACTCTCCAGACATGCCGGCCTGCCGGTCACCGCCGGCACCAAATATCTCGCCAGCCGCTGGATCCGCGCGCACCGCTGGATTCCCTGAGCGCCACGCGCGATCGCGGCCACGCCTCGGCCGCTGCCCTTCCGCGCAGTCGAGCCGAAGTCATCGCCGTCTTTGCCCCCGAATCGGACCAAAGGGCGCTGTCAGACGCGCCGATTCGGGGCTAGCATTGCTTCACCGGTGGCGAGACGGCGTCGAACCGGCGGGAAAACCAATTCCTACAAAAGACCGTCCAGCGCTTTAGTTTCCAATCGATATTCGGCTTTGTTGTTGGATTCGTACGAAGTTATTTTCGCGACTCGGGCAAAAACAACTTTCCTACACCCTTGGCCGCGTGCTCGAAGGCCGCGTGGAACAGATCATGAACGCCAATTCGCTTCCGCCATCCGCCGCAGCTCAGGGCGATCGGAACATCCCGCACGGCGGGGACGGCGTCACGGTCGGTTCCACACCTGCCCAACCCACCTTCCAAGGAGTATCTCAATGACTGTTATCGGCACCCTCGAGGAAGCCCAGACCACCCCTCCCGCAATCTCGGAGGACCTCGTCATCACCTCCGGCTCGACCGCGGTCGGCGTCGGCCCCTCGCGCATGGCCCGCGTCGGCTCCACCCAGCCGGCCAATCCTGTCAGCTTCCAGGCCCAGGACAATGACTGGTTCGTCCATGCGGACAACATGTTCCGCGTGGAGAATATCGGCGAGCTGGACGACGGCGATCCCCACAAGAACGCGCAGATCATCAACGAATTCTTCGCCTATTGCTACACCAACCGCGTCGACATGGCCTATTGCGGCTTCAGCGCGCTGGTCGATTCGACGATCCTCGTCGGCGGCGCCGGACCCGCCCTCGGCAAGACGCTCACTTTGTTCGGAAGCCCCGAGCTCCGGGCGTCGCAGGCGATCGCGGGCGCATTGCTCGAGGTCCAGAACGTCAGCTATCTCGACTGGTACGGCAAGCCGCGCCTGATCGGATCTCCCTCGGCGAGCACCGGCTTCTCGGGCCGCAATGCCCGCGAGGGGCTCCGTCTCGGCGCTGCCGAGCGGTTCCGCTGGGGCGGCGCCTATATCGACGGCTTCCAGGGCGCCGGGATCATCGCGGCTCCGCCGACCAAGCAGACCGCAAGCGACCTCGGCCACGTCTCGGTCGTGAACTGCGGCTCCGGCAAGGCCGGCAGCTACTCGATCACCAGCGCCTGGGGCACCTCGGCATCGGGCGGCACGCGTGTCGACAGCGGCAGTCCGGGCTCGATCGCCCAGACCACCACCGTCAAGGTCGACACCCTGCCGCCGAACTGGACCTACGGTTCCGGCAACTTCGTCGCCGGCCATACGCCGGGGCCGCTCGGGGTCATGATCGACGGCATCTACCATCATGTGATGAGCGTCGATTCCGCCAACAGCAAGATCACCGTCTATCCCTGGATCGATCTGAGGCTGACCGGCGGCACGACCCTCGTCTACGTGTTCGGCGCCGGCGTGATGCTGGCGGGCGGAGACGCGAGCGCGATCCGGATCGGGACGCTCGATGCACGGTCGAACGGCGTCGGCCTGTGGGACGGCGCCCTCTACGGCTCCATCTCCGACGCCCTCCTCCTCCAGGGCAACGGCATCGGCCTGATGATGGGGCTCGAGCCCTTCGCGGCTTCGCTGGGCCACTATCCGGGCCCGGTCTATCCCGAGGGGAATGAGTGGCTCGATATTGCTGCGCTGGCCCAGGGTACGACGAACTACGGCACGCTGAGGGGCGACTATTTCCCCAATTTGTCGAAGATCAGGAAGCTCTGCGCACCCCGGCAGAGCGCCTCGACCGCCTTTCCCGACGGTCAGTTCGTGCCGAGCAGCAGCGGCATGTCGAGCTTCGAGATCAACGCCTGGGGCATGACCCGGATCTACGAGAAGCCGGGGTCCAACGAATGGAACAACACCAACACCCAGCAACTCCAGATCGACCGCAAGAATGTCGACGTGATGATCAAGGCCAATTCGAAGACGATCGCGCTGCCGGCGATCGATCCGGACTTGAACCGCCTGGTCGGCTATGACAGCGCCAAGATCACCGCCTACGGCACCGGCACCGATGGCGCTCCGACCGGCACCTGGACCTTCTCGGCCCAGACCGGCTCGCGGCCCGCGACGGTGACCAGCGGAAGCGCGACGGTCTCCGGGATCGACACCAAGGGGCTCCTTGCGGGCCAGGCGGTGTCCGGCACCGGCATCCCCGGGTCCACGACCATCGCTTCGGTGAACAGCGCGACCCAGATCACGCTGACCGCCTCGGCGACGGCCAACGGGACGAGCGTCACTGCTCCGATCGGCACGGTCAACGGCGGGGTCTCGGCGGCCTTCACCGGGCTGACCAAGGCGACCACCTTCGCGATGCAGTTCGATCTCGCGACGGCGGCCTGGACGGTCGTGAAGACCTGATCGGCCACTGCGGCGAGGCGGGTCCGCTCTCACGAGCGGGCCCGCCGAGCTGCGCCTAGACGAGGGAGCCGGTGGAGCTCCGCACCTTCCACTCGATCTCGATCGTCGTCTGCATCCTCTTGGCGAGCAGCTTGCGGCCGAAGCGCGGGTCGAGGAAGTCCTTCAGCACCGGCGGCCGGGCGGCGCGGAAGTAGAAGGCGGGGTCGTTGTTGACGTCGTCGGTCGCAGCGATCCGAAGCTCGTCCTTGCGGGTCACAAGCTGCACCACGGCCGGCGCATGGGTGAAGCCTGCCGCGAGCAGCGAATAGCTGCGGTGATAGCCGTTCTGGAGAAGCAGCCGATCGTCGCTCGCCACGACCGACAGGAAGTTCGAGCCGAAGCCGACCGGAAGCGCGAATACCGAAGCCACCGGCCCGAACGGCTTCAGCCCGCCCACGTCGGCCGCGGCCAGCACCGCCGGATTGTGGAGCCGAAAGTCGGTGGAGGGCGAGGTGAAGACGTAGCGGTCCTTGCCGGATTTCCTGACCGTCACCGGCGGCAGGTCGCGCTCCGCCGGCAGGCAAAAGCGGAACAGGCTCGCCGGGTCCCGCGCCTCGCGCAGCCGCTTCCGGAGCGCTTCCGAAAACTCGCAGCTCACGTTGGACTGGGAGACGATCAGCTTGGCCAACTCGACCATCCTGATCTCCGTCGGGAGCGTGTCGAACGTCTCGGTGAAATAGCGATCCCGCTTCAGCGCCCGCGCCAGGCCCCGCATCTCCTTCGGAAGCGGCAGGCACTCCGCTCCGTCGGCGAAGCCCGCTTCCGACTGCTCCAGCTCGTAATAGAGATCGTTGGCCTTGCGCCATTCGTCGGCGAGCAGGCGCTGGCTCATATGCTCGCCGCCGATCACCTTCTCCCGCACGAAGGCGAGATAATCGGTGAGGTGCGGCTGCCCGAGCAGCCAGACCATCTCCTCGCCGTCCATATGGGCGACGAGCTCGCCGCCGGTCGCCAGTTCGGAAGCGCTCTTCTTCATTGCCGCGATACCCTCCTCGCGCCTTTTCGCGCCCGCGGCTGGAGCCGGACACGAAAAGGCCGGGCGGAGACTAGTCCGCCCGGCCCTTCGATCGGGTTAAAGCCGGACCGCTTACCAGCAGCCGTGGCCGCCCGAGTGGGAGCTCTTGGAACTCGAGCCCTTGCAGCGCGAGCCCTTGCTCTTCGAGCCTTTGCTCTTGGAGCCCTTGCTCTTCGAGCCCTTGCCGCCGCCGCAGGGCGGGGGAGCGCAGCGGCCCTTGCCGCCGGCGCCGTAAACGTTGCCGATTTCTTCGTTCGAGAGGTCACGCATCTTGAAGTCTCCTGTTCGCCCGGCGCCCGAAAGAACCGCGCCGTCATTCGACCTTATGAATCGCGCTCCCTCTGCCTAGACCCCCATTTTCGCTGTCCCGCAGAGGGACAGGAAGCCCGGGAATCTGAAGCGGCCGGGTCAGCTCCGAAGCGTGCTGTTGTCGATGACGAAGCGGTATTTGACGTCGCTCCGCAGCATCCGTTCGTAGGCCTCGTCGATCTGTTGGATCCGGATCGTCTCGATGTCCGAGACGATGCCGTGCTCCGCGCAGAAATCGAGCATCTCCTGAGTCTCCGCGATGCCCCCAATCAGCGATCCGGCGATCGAGCGGCGGCGGAAGATCAACGCCGAGATGTCCGGGCTCGGATGCGGATCCTCGGGCACGCCGACCAGGCACAAGGTCCCGTCCCGCTTCAGCAAGCTCGTGAAGGCGTCGAGATTGTGGCTCGCCGCGACGGTGTCGAGGATGAAGTCGAAGCTCCCCGCATGCGCCCGCATCTCCTCGGCATTGCGCGACACCACCACCTCATCCGCCCCGAGCTTCAGAGCGTCCTCGCGCTTGCTCTCGGAAGTGGTGAAGGCGACGGTGTGGGCGCCCATCGCATGGGCGAGTTTCACCCCCATATGGCCGAGCCCGCCGATGCCGACGATGCCGACCTTCTCGCCCGGCCCGACATTCCAGTGCCGGAGCGGCGACCAGGTGGTGATCCCGGCGCAGAGCAGAGGCGCGGCGGCGGCGAGCTGCTCTTCCGGGTGGCGGATGGCGAGGACGAAATCCTCGTCGACCACGATCCGCTCCGAATAGCCGCCGAAGGTGTGGCCGGGCGGGTCCTGGGTGGGCCCATTGTAGGTGCCGACCATCCCCACCTCGCAATATTGCTCCAGCCCCTCGCCGCAAGACGGGCAGGTCCGGCAGCTGTCGACGAGGCAGCCGACCCCGACCGTGTCGCCTTCCTTGAACTTGGTCACTTCGGCCCCGACCGCGCTGACATGGCCGACGATCTCGTGGCCCGGCACGCACGGGTAAAGCGTCCCGCCCCATTCGGAGCGGACGGTGTGGAGGTCGGAGTGGCAGACCCCGCAATAAGCGATCTCGATCTGCACATCCCGCGCCCCCGGCTCGCGCCGGTGGATGGCGATGGGCTCCAGGGGCTTGTCGGCGGCGTGGGCGCCATAGGCTTTGGTCGTCATGTGAATTCCTTCTCGTCGGATGAAGATGGCGGGTTGAAGACTGGTCGGGGCGCGGCAGTGGGGCTTCCCTTAAGCCTCGAGCTTCCGCGTTCCGAGCCATTTCACCATCGCCGGATCGCGATGGTCGAAGAAGCTGCTCGCCTTTTGGTCGAGCGTGGCGATCGCCGCCAGATCCTCGGCGTCGAGCGCGAAGTCGAAGACGGCGAAATTCTCCGCCATGCGCTCCTTGCGCACCGATTTCGGGATGGCGACGATACCGCGCTGGATGAGCCAGCGCAGCACGACCTGGGCGATGCTCTTGCCGTGCTTGCGGCCGATGGCGGCCAGCAGCTCGTTCTGGAACAGGCCGTTCCTGCCTTCGGCGAACGGTCCCCACGCTTCGGTCTGGACCTTGTGCTCCTGAAGGAGCGCCTGGGCCTCCGCCTGCTGGTGGAAAGGGTGGATCTCGATCTGGTTGACCGCCGGGACGACCGCGTTGTGGAGCACGAAGTCGATGA
>VBAE01000287.1 GCA_005882415.1 Alphaproteobacteria bacterium
TGCATCGAATCGCCGCTGACGATGGCCGTGTCGGAATCGACGATCTCGACGTCGCGGAGCGCCCCGCCCGCCACCTGGAAGGTGTCGACATGGCCGGTCGCGGTGGCGACCTTGTAGAGGATCGAATGGCCCGCGGCGCCGTCGCGCTCGGTGACGAGGAGGAAGCTGCCGTCGGCCGAGACGCTGAGGCCGCCGAGGGCATTGCCGACGTCCCAGATCGCGAGCGGCTGGCGGGTCGCGGAGTCGAAGACGTGGATCTCGCCGTTGCGCATCGCGACGTAGATGCGGCTTTCATCCGGGCTGAAGACAATATCGGCGGCGCGGCGCTGCTCGAGCAACTGGACGTCGTAGGTTGCGGCCATGCGTCTTCCCTCCGCGCAAGGCCCACAGGTCAAGTAAGCGCGCCCGCGTCGATTCGCGTTCTACCACAGACTATTGGCGCCGGCCCCATCGAAAAACGGTGAAGCGGGGGAAATGACAGTCCGGTACATGGCGGTCAGAAGACGAAGTCTCCCGCCGCCAGTGCGTGATCACTTGCCACGGAAATAACGAGATTGGCGGCCCCGTCGCCGTCCGTGTCGGCCTCGACGAACCATTCCGAGCCCGACTGATAGGCGCGGAGTTCGCCGGCCGTGTTCGAGAAGGCCGCGGCCCCCACGAACGCGAAGGCGTTGTTGCCCGCCGCGGTCGTGCTCGCATCCACCCCCGACAGGTCGATCTTCTCGCCGGCGGTGAAGGTCAGGATATGATCCATCGCCGCCGAGGTCGAGTCGGCCGTCGAGGTGTAGAGATAGGAGTCGGTGCCGGCACCGCCGTTCAGAATATCCGCTCCGAGCGAGCCGGCCAGGCTGTTATTGCCCGAGTTGCCGGTGATGACATTGTCGAGCGCGTTGCCGTAGCCGTTCACCGCAGCGGAGCCGGTCAGCAGCAGATTCTCGACATTGCCGCCGAGGACGAAGCTGACCGAGCTCTTCACCTGGTCGACGCCGCCGATAGCGCTGGTCTCGACCGCTTTGTCGCCGGCATTGTCGACGACGTAGGTATCGTTGCCGAGGCCGCCGAACATCTGGTCGGCGCCGGCGCCGCCGTCGAGGACGTTGTTGCCGGCATTGCCGTTGAGGCTGTTGTCGGCCGCATTGCCGGTGCCGTTCAGGTTCGCGGTGCCGGTGAGCGTCAGCACCTCGAAATTATTGAGGAGGGTATAGCCGATCGCGGCCTGCACCGTGTCGGTGCCCTCGCCCGCATTCTCGACCAGCGTATCCCCGCCGTCGACGACATAGACGTCGTTGCCGAGGCCGCCGATCAGCGTGTCGTTGCCGACCCCGCCCACCAGCGTGTCGTTGCCGATGCCGCCATTGAGGGTGTTGGCGCCGGCATTGCCGGTGATGATATTGTTCAGATCGTTGCCGGTGCCATTGAGCGCCGCCGCGCCGCTGAGGGTGAGGTTCTCCAGCGTCGCCCCGAGCGTGTAGCTCAGCGAAGCGATGACCGTGTCGGTGCCTTCGCCGGCATTCTCGTTCACGACGTCGCCCGCCTGGTCGACATAATAGACGTCGTTGCCGAGCCCGCCGGTCATCGTGTCGTTGCCGCCGCCGCCGACGAAGCTGTTGTTGCCGCTATTGCCGATCATCAGATTGTCGAGCGCATTGCCGGCCGCGGTGGTGGCGGCGGTGCCGGTGAGCACGATCTTCTCGATATTGGAGGTCATGGTGAAGGAGATGGCGCTCATCACCGTGTCGTAACCGCCCGAAGCGCTGACTTCGGTCGCACGATCCCCCAGATCGGAGACGATGTAGGTGTCGTCGCCATTGCCTCCGAACATCAGGTCCGCGCCCGCGCCGCCGTCGAGCACGTTCGCGCCCGAATTGCCGTTCAGGCTGTTGGCAAGCGCGTTGCCGGTGCCGTCGATCGCGGCGATGCCGGTCAGGGTCAGCACCTCGAGGTTCGCGCCAAGCGTGTAGCTGATCGCCGACTGGACCGTGTCGGTGCCCGCTCCCGAAGCCTCGCTGACCACGTCGCCGGCTTCATCCACGACATAAGTGTCGTTGCCGGCGCCGCCCGCCATCGTGTCGGCGCCGAGGCCGCCGTTCAAAGTGTCGCTGCCGGCATTGCCGGTCAGCACATTGGCGGCCGAGTTGCCGGTGATGACATTGTCGAGCGCATTGCCGGTGCCGTTCACCGCCGCCGAGCCGGTCAGGGTGAGGTTCTCGACGGCCGTGCCGAGCGTGTAGCCGATCGCGGAATCGACCCGGTCGGTTCCCCCGCCGGAGCCCTCGGTCACCACGTCGCCGGCATCGTCGACGATGTAGATGTCGTTGCCGAGACCGCCCGACATCGAGTCCGCGCCAGCGCCGCCGGACAGGGTGTTGTTCCCCGCATTGCCGATGAGCACGTTGTTCAAGGCGTTGCCCACCCCGGTGATGTTCGCATTGCCGGTCAGGGTCAGCCGCTCGACATTGGCGCCGAGCGCGAAGGAGATGGAGGAGAGGACGAGGTCGTTGCCCGCGCCCGCAGCCTCGTTCGCCTTGTCGCCGGCATTGTCGACGACATAAATATCGTCGCCGAGCCCGCCCGCCATCACGTCGGCGCCTGCGAGGCCGTCGAGCAGATTGGCGCCGCTATTGCCATTGAGGCTGTTGGCGAGGTCGTTGCCGGTGCCGTTCAAATTGCCGGCCCCGGTCAGGGTCAGCCCTTCGAGGTTTGCGCCAAGTGCGTAGCTGATCGAGGACTGGACCATGTCCACGCCTTCGCCGGCATTTTCGGAGACCGTGTCGCCGGCATTGTCGACGAGGTAGGTGTCGTTGCCGGCGCCGCCCGCCATCGCGTCCGCGCCGAGGCCGCCGTCGAGGATGTTGCTGCCGCCATTGCCGGTGAGGGCGTTGGCAAGGCCATTGCCGGTGCCGTTAATCGCCGCCGTGCCGGTCAGGACGAGGTTCTCGACATTGGTGCCGAGCGTGTAGGCGACCGAGCTCGCGACGCTGTCGGTGCCCGCACCGGCGCTCTCGGTCACCACGTCGCCCGCATTGTCGACCGTGTAGCTGTCGTCGCCGAGCCCGCCGGCCATGATGTCGGCGCCGGCCATGCCGTCGAGCGCGTTCGCGCCGGAATTGCCGGTGATCTGGTTGGCGAGCGCGTTGCCGGTGCCGGCGACGGCGGCGCTTCCGGTAAGGGTCAGATTCTCGACATCGGCGCCGAGCGTATAAGCGATCGACGCCTCGACCCGGTCGGTCCCGCCCGAAGCGGCTTCGGCGACCGTGTCGCCGCCATTGTCGACGACATAGACATCGTCCCCGGCGCCGCCCGCCATCGCATCCGCACCCGCGCCGCCGTCGAGGGCGTCGTTTCCGCTGTTGCCGGACAGGCTGTCGGCGCCTTCGCCGCCGTTCAGAACGTCCGCTGCAGTGCCGCCGACGACCGTGTCGTCGCCCGAGCCGCCGAGAAAGGTGAGCGCTCCGTCATAGGTGCCGAAGATACCGCTATGCTCGCCGCTGCCCTGGGAGGTGGCATCGATGGTCAGCGCCGCTCCCGCCGGCAGGATTCCGGACGTGAGGGTGAGTTGATAGTTGATCGTCCCGCCGGGAGCGGCGTATCCGAAGGCGCTGCTCGCGCCGCCGAGCAGCACGATCCTCTCTACATTGCGGATATTGTGGTCGGAGGTCGTGACTCGGTTGTTCTGGAAGGTGACTTCGTCGAACCCCGCTCCCCCGTCGACCTGCGTTCCCTCTTCGAAAGCGCCCTGGTAGAAGAAGCGGTCGCCGCCAGCGCCGCCTTCGAAGATGTCATTGTCGCCAAAGACGGTGCCGTTCGACGGGTTGACGAACAGCTCGGAAGCCGAAGTGCCGATATAATGGTCGAGCGCGCTGGTTCCGACATAGCGGTCGTTATCCGACCACACGCCGTCGATCCCAATGGTCACCGTCGCTCCGGTGCCGCCTGCGAGCTGGTAGGTAAAGCTGTCGCTGCCATGCGTGTTCGCCGCACCGGTGCCGGCCGGAACCAGCGAATCGAAGGCGTGGTTCGGATTGTAGGTGAAGGTGCCGTTGGCGTTGACGGTGAGGAGGGCACCCGATGCGAGGGTGATCTGAGTGCCCACCTTCGCTCCGTCGCCATTGACCTGCTGCACCTGAAGGCCGCTGCCGCTATCGGCGCCGGAGCCGTT
>VBAE01000152.1 GCA_005882415.1 Alphaproteobacteria bacterium
GCTGCTTACTCTCCGTCTGACACAGAGGCATTGGATGGCGTGCGAATGAACGACCCGCCGCCAGAGGCGGCGAGACATCAAGAGGAGTTGCCGGATCCCGGGCCGCAGTGGACAGACGGCGCGAGTTGGAGAGCCAGAGGATCAAGTCTCTCCCGAACCGAGAGGGCTCGCCACAAAGCTCCCTCCAACGGCGGCGATTCAGCTGGTTGACTTCTGCTGGGGGACGTGTCCCCCGATAGGGAAAAGGGAAGCAAATTGGTTGGAGGAAGCTAGCGTGCGGCTGTCGAGATTAAGCATTCGCAATTTACGGAATTTTGCTGCGATCGATATTCCGCTTGCAGGAAACGTGGTGCTCTTGGGCGAGAACCGGGTCGGCAAAAGCAACCTGCTTTTTGCTATCCGGCTAGTCCTCGACCCTTCACTTCCTGACTCTGCCAGGCAGTTGAAGCTGACGGACTTCTGGGACGGGTGCGATCTCAACCAGAACCCGCAAATCGAGGTGCATCTGGATTTCGAAAACTTCGCTTCTGATGACGCACTGGTCGCCCTGCTGACCGACTTTCGCACCAGCGCCGATCCCACGGTCGCCCGTCTCAGCTACGCTTACCGGAAGAAGCCGGAGATCACCGGAGCGCCGCAATCGGCGGCGGACTGCGAGTTCATCGTCTATGGCGGCAGCGATGAATCGCGCGAAGTGTCCAACCGGGTACGTCGGCGGATCGCCCTCGACATGCTCGACGCCCTGCGGGACGCCGAAGGCCAGCTTGGCTCCTGGCGCAATTCCCCGCTTAGGCCACTGCTCGAAGATGCGGTGACGTCGGTTAGCCCGGCCGAGCTTGGTGAGGTCGCCGCTGACCTCGAAGCCGCGACCAAGAAGCTGGAAAGCTTCCCTTCGGTAAAGGCGCTTGAGGATTCTCTTCGGGCGGGAATACTAGACCTCGCGGGAGCAGCTCACGACATCGATGCCCGTTTGCGCTTCGCGCCCACTGATCCGCTACGCCTCTTCCGTTCCATTGCGATGTTCATCGACAACGGGAAGCGCGGCATTGCCGAGGCGAGTCTCGGATCTGCCAATGTCGCGCTGCTGGCCTTGAAGCTTGCCGAGTTCGCGTGGCGGCGCGCGAAGAACGAGACGAACTACTCGCTCCTTTGCATCGAAGAACCCGAAGCGCACCTTCACCCGCAGCTTCAGCGAGCCGTCTTCGACAAGCTGTTTCAGTGCCCCGACCCTGCTCAGGCGTTGATCGTCACCAGCCACTCGCCGACGCTAGCCGCGGTCGCCCCACTGCGGTCCATTGTGCAACTAAGGGCGAAGCAAGGTGCCACACAGGCTTATTCGCTTGCCACGCTGCCCGTCGCGCCCGACGAACTTGATGATATCGAGCGATATCTAACGGCCACGCGATCCGACCTACTGTTCGCTCGCGGCGTCATATTCGTCGAGGGTGATGCCGAAGAAGCGCTGCTGCCCGGCTTTGCGCAGGCTCTAGGCCATAATCTCGACCGGCTAGGAATCAGCGTCTGTAACGTAGGCGGAGCCCACTTCGACCCTTATGTGAAGCTTGTCGGCGCCCTGGGGCTACCATTTGCCGTCGTCACGGATTGGGATCCCTTGGACGGCACGAAGCCCCCGCTCGGCAAGACGCGCGCACTTGGAATCTGGGACGCATATTGCGCGGTATCCGGCACCACGCCGTTGAGCCCAAGTGACCGTGCAATGTGGGAAGCTGCCGATTACCCGACCTTCAGCGCCGGCTGGGCTCAGGCCGGCATATTCTTAAACGAGCAGACCTTTGAGGTCGCCATAGCCAACACCCCCCACCTGCTAGGAACCCTGCTGGATATATTGGACGAGCAAAAGTTCGGCGCCAAGCGGACAGGGCGGATCGCGGCCTGGCGAAGCGGCACTGCCGTGGATGCCGATCAGCTACTCGCCATGATTGCTGACATTGGCAAAGGTCGGTTGAGCGCGAAGCTTGCGAAGAAGCTGCCGGGCCTGGCGCCACCGAGCTATATTGCTTCAGCGATCCAGTTTGTGGCGTCTCGTGTCTAATCACCTCGCGCTCGAACGGGCGCTAGCCGACCTCAAGAGCAACAAAGAGCAGCATGATGCGGCGCTCGAGCGCGGGCATTGCGTGGTGCTTGCCGGACCCGGCAGCGGTAAGACGAAAACCCTGACTGCGGCCATGGCTCGCGCGCTGGTGGAGGATGTCCTGGACCCTCGCGGTGTTGCCTGCATCACCTACAACAACGAGTGCGCCCTAGAACTTGAGGCGCGGCTTGCGCACCTCGGCGTCACTGGCAGCGAACGGGTCTTCATCGGCACCGTTCACAGTTTCGCGCTGACGCATGTCATCGCGCCCTATGCCCGCTGCATACCAGGACTCTTGCCCGAGGGGTTCCGAGTTGCGACCCCGGCGGAGAGTCGCGCTGCAGTCGAAGCAGCTTATGATGTCGTCTTCGACTATGGCGGAAACCCGCACGATCGCTGGCGTTTCGCGGCGGAGAAGCGACGGCGGGATGTCGATAGGGCGCTGCCAACCTGGCGAACCCACAATCCGGAGCTCGCCGATTTCATCGAAGCCTTCGAGGCCGAGCTGCGGCGCAAGGGGCTCATCGACTTCGACGACATGCCGCTCTTGGCGTTCAAGATGGTCAAGGAGCATGGGTGGATACGGGATGCTCTGCGGGCACGCTTCCCGATCCTCTTTGTGGACGAGTATCAAGACCTCGGCCATGCACTGCACGAACTGGTCCTGCTGCTGTGCTTCCAGAGCGGCATTCGGCTGTTCGCGGTGGGCGATGCCGACCAGTCGATATACGGCTTCATCGGCGCCAACCCGGAGCTTCTGCGGGATCTGACAGCGCGAAGCGACGTCACCACGCTCCGCTTGCGATTCAACTATCGCTCAGGCGCGAAAATTATCCGCGCCTCCCTTGGCGCCCTTGGAGAAGAACGGGACTATCGAGGGGTCGAGGGTGCTCCTGATGGCAATCTCAGCTTCTGGCCGATCCAGTTCGGGCACGACGCCCAGGCTCAGGCTATTACCGGTACGGTGCTCCCGGCACTGCTCACCCGCGGGTTTGCCCCGGAGGAGATCGGTATTCTGTATCGGGAGGCTTGGCTGGGCGACAAGGTTGCGGCCGCGCTCGATAGCGCGAATGTTCCTTATGTTCGAGCCGACAAAAATGCGCTGGTCAAACGCAGCTCCCGCCTTGCCCGCTTCGTCGAGGGCTGTGCCAGCTGGGTGACCGGCGGCTGGCGGAACGCCGATCCGCGCTATGATCGGCTCGTGCGCGAAGCTATGTCGCTCGTCTACGCGGGGCGAGCAACCGCAGTGGCGAAAGCACGCACGATTGGCTGCGACGTTTCTGCCGGGAGCTGATCTCCCCTTGGCAAGCGATCTCCCGCAACCCCCAGCAAGAATGGGAAGTCTGCTCTGAGATGATGACGCGAACCGACCCGGCGCGGGGCGGCGACATGCCGCTAAACATCTTCTCCGGCCGAATTGAAGGGACAGGCCGGATTAGCCTCAGTACCCTTCATAGCGCCAAAGGTCGCGAGTTCGATGCGGTGATCATGTTCGGCATTAACGATGGCGACATTCCGAACTGGCGCGACAAGAAAAGCGAACGCGGCCTTCTCGAGGCACGGCGACTCTTCTATGTGGGCGTTACCCGCCCCCGCAAGGAGCTGTGCCTCGTTTACCAGGAGCACCATCATTCGCCCTGGGTCGCCGAACTCTACCAACGCAGCCAGCAAAGTTGATCGCGAACGTTGGACAATCTAAGCGGACGTCTTTCGTGCTGCGTCAATGACGACTCTCCTCGCTTTCAATGAGATTTCGGCGAAGGATCATCCGTGGGACGACCAAAGCACTACAGTCTAGAAATTGCCTCGCGATGCCAACGATTGATCGAGCAGATCAGCGACAGTATCGGCGAGCATGAGCGGCTCGTGGACGAGTGGGGAGGCCCCTTGCGCACAACCTTTCTCCTCGCGATGTCTACTCCCATGATCGTGCTTCCGATGGAGCGGCTGTTTAAGCCGGCCTTCGGGCATGGCGGCGTTGCCGACGATCGACCCCTCGACCAGTCGCTTGGCGATCGAGTACACGCTACTTTCGCTGACCAGCGACCTTTCGGCGACGCTGGCTTCTTCGTGCCCACCACCTGGTCCTACGTCCCTTCCTTCCCCTATTTTCCAGTTGCTCCAGCATGGCCGCAGGAGGCTTTCGAAGCTTTAGGGCGTTCCGAAGCAGTGGAAGCTGCAGCAGCAGCCCCGGCGGCGGACGTTATGAAGTGTCTACGGAATGCCTTGTCGCATGGGGGAATAGCCTATCTTGATGAGGCGGGCCGCCAGACGGATGATGCTACCAACATGCTGGGGTTTGCAGCTTTCCCGAGGCAGAATGACCGCGCGCACCTCCGCCTCCTGCGGATCTCGGTGGACGGGTATCAGCAGTTTCTACGCGCGTGGGCTGACTGGCTTGCCGATTCCGGCGTCCAGTCGACGCTGGATGACCGGGGGCCGGGGTGGCTGGACGAAGAGGTGGCAAGGTCCGACTAAAGCCCTGGCGGCTTAGGTTTGATCTACTGTAGACTCCTCAAGCGGCGAACAGTCTGAGGCCTGTCCAGAAACGTCGCGTCACGATCACGCGCCGTCAGAGCTTCGTCTTTTCTATGATCAGTTCGCGACCATCTAAACGGACGACCCAGCTATCGTCCTGGTCCCGCACTATCTCAAACCTGCCGTGGTGAGCTTGGCGGTGATGATTGGGGCACAAGACCATGACGTTGATCGCGGCGAGGGAGCCGGGCGCCAGGGTGCTAACCGGCACGACGTGGTGAGCTTCCGCGAACGGCTTGCCGTCCGCTTTGCGGAAGGCGACCGGATCGCGTCCAAGCTGAACACACAACTGACAGCGACCGCCAAGCTTCTCCTTGACGCGACCGCCGATCGGACCTCGCTCGATCCGCTTGCTGACCACCTCCTGCCGTTTCGGGTCCAGATCACTGGCCAGGGTGTCGAGCGCCCGGACGCCGCTCAGCGTCCTGGCGCTTCTTGTCGCCAAAACATCAAGAGGAGACAGATCGGCCATTCTGGCTAAGTGCTCAAATGCCTCCCTAGGGATGGCCGTGGTGGTGCGCTGAAGCCCTCGCCTTATGTTTCGGAATTCCGGCTTGTCGGGGAGGCTGGTCGCCGGGATTTCCGCGGCCGGCGCCGTCAGCAATTCCAGCATTACCCGCGGCTGCGGCTGGCCTTCGGCCGGGTCTGTGAAGAAGCGCACGTCTGGCTGGGGCCGCACCTCCGGGGCCGAGCTGATCTCGAAGAAGGCCACAAGGGCGGCGCTTCTCCCTTTATAGGTCGTGCGACGAAGGACAGCGAGGTCGCCCGGCTGGATCAGATCCGCATCATCTCGGCTGACTAGATAGAGTAGCGATGTTTCCCCGGCAGCGATCCAGCCATCTGTGTCGTAGCGCTCGGGGTTTGCCTGGAGCATCCAGAAGCCGCTGGGCGCTAGGTCGCGTCCGGGTGCTTCTCGAGGTGGCAGCACGGGCCGGAAGGTCGTTAGATCGAGAGCGCCCGTGGCTCCTGCCGTGGCGACTTTATAGGATTGATATTTGCGAGCGGCACTTTTCAACGAGCGCATGCCGCTGACCGCATCGCCGTCGAACGTGAGGCCTCCGGGCAGCGGGCGCCCCGCCGTGCCATCGGCTGAACCGTAGCTCAGCAAATCCATCAGAGATGCGAGCCCGTCCCGTGCGAAAGCCTCGTCAAGGTCTCCGAAGCGACGGTCGAGCCGTCGCACGCGGGAGAGCTGATCCGCCTTGGTGCGATCGTCCAGATCCTGAGCTGAGAGCCATCTGCGATAGGAAGCTTCGTCGAAAGCCATGCACGGGCACCCCAAAAGACCACTGAACTGATTGTCGCGACGCGGGGCGGAACGGCGGCCGACCCGCCGGTGAACCCGATGTCTCGACTCTACCCCGGGCGCTAAGCAGCCTTAGTAGCGCGCTGCTGTGCCCGTCGACCAAGGCCAGTTCCCGGGTGGTCGGCATGATCGTCAACGAGTGCAAGATAGGGGCGCCTCACAGGCAATACCGCCTCTGGACCCGGCATATCATCTCGTACTGGCGGCATCAGCTTCGGCGGCTTCGCGTATCGCCTCCGCCCAAGCAGCTGGACCGCGATGGCTCGTGCCAGCACCTCAGCAACCAACGAGGGCACAGCGTTCCCCAGCATCCGCTGGATCTCGTTGCGGCTCGGCTGGTCCAGTGAAACGGGCCGGTCGCTGAACCAGGCTGGGCTTGAATGGTCCAAGACGGCCGGTCCTTCGCCAGCTTGAGAAGGAAGTTCCAGTAGCGAGTACGCCATCCAAACAACGGCAGACCGCCGCCTCGGCGAGTGTGCCAGAGATAGTTCTCCCCCTCTGGAATCGTCGGGAGCAGATTCGCCCACTTTCCCCCGGCAGCGAGCGCTTGGTCGTTCGGGTTGCTTGGGAGGTCGCCGATCGCGTCCCAAGTGGTGCGATACGGCGCTTGGCCGGGTTCAAGAGCGTCCTTCAGCCCGTGAGTAGGTCGGGGGAACTTGAACTCCCTGCCGTCGCGAGAGCCGACGATGAACACTCGCTCGCGCAGCTGCGGCACGCCGTAGGACGCGGCATTCAGTACCTTCCAGACGGGCTTGTACTTGGAGCCTGTCCGACGATTTATGGCCGCGATGCCCTTGAGGATGCGATCCAGACCTTCATCCTTTCCGCGGTAGGCCAAGCCATAGACGTTCTCGAGCAGGAAAGCCCGTGGCTGTGCCTCCTCCAGGATTCGCAGGTATGCCGAAAGTGTGTCGGCCCGCTGGTCTCCTAAGCGCTTCGCATCGCCCGTCGCCCAATAGCCCGATTTTGAGAATGGCTGGCACGGCGGCCCACCGATCAGAACGTCGGGCTCGCCCGCCCGCATGCCCGCCTCCTCAAGAAGCTCAGCTGTCGTGACGGCATGGATGTCTCTCTCGATCACGGGCCATGAGCGATTCGCGCGCAGGATCCTGCAGCAGGCTCGGTCGATCTCGACAGCGACCGCGGTCTCAAAGCCAGCTGCCTCGAACCCGAAATCCAGGCCGCCAACGCCGGTGAAAAGGCTGATCGCTTTCATATGGTCGATTCTTCTACAAATCAGGCTAACGTGCAAACGACTTATCAAGCAGAGTTGTACTGTCAATACAAGATGAAGATTCGGCTTCGGGAACAGATGGCCGCTTATCGGCAGCGCACCGGCGAGGCGCTCACCTATGCGCAGCTCGCTGAGCGCACGGGCCTTTCTCGCGCCAGCCTCGAGTCGCTGGGCACTCGGCCGAGCTACAACGCCACCTTGGCCACGATTGAAAAAATCTGCCACGCTTTGGAGTGCAGCCCAGGCGACCTGCTCGATCTGGATCACCCAGCCGACCTGCGAGAGGCCGGTTGATGGTCGCTGTCAAAGCGGACATCGACAAGCGGCTCGCGCGTGGGGTTCTCTATGAGGAGGCGGCCAAGGCGGCAGCCGGACACATCGACCCGACCTGGGTGAAGCCGATCGAGCAGCTTAGCGAAGCGGCCACCGGCAAGAGCCTTACGCACATCGCCTTCTTGGGGACTGCGGTCCTCGCCAAGTGTGTAGACCCCTCCATTGACGTCTTCGCCGTCAAAAAGTCTGCCGGGCCAGGAGCCTATTCGGCTCGCGGCCTCTGCCATGGCGTGCTTGTGCCTAACGCACCCGAGCTCGACATCAATCTCGGCGTGAGCGGTCGCGAGCCTCTGAACAACCAACCCTACTTCCGCATTGAGCGCCTGACGCGGGAGGCGCCGGTCCGCAGCACAACCCGCGGCGTGCTCAATCTGCTGTGCGACATCCTCGACCGGCTGCAGGACTCGTCTGAAGAACAGGCGAGGCAGGCGCTCCGCGCCTTCATAGACGTGCGCCGCCGGCACGGCACCCGCTACTCCCGCTCGATCGACGACAGGCTGTCGATCAGCCTGGGCGATCTCACGAACGCCGTCGAGACGCTCGTGGAGCAGAACTCCGAAGGTGGCCGTCGCGCTCAGGCTGTCGTGGCTGCATTGATGGATGTGTTCGCCGGACAGGAGCGAGTGGACGCGAGACGCGTCAATGACCCGTCGAGAACAATTCCGGCCGACGTCAATGTGCGCAGGGCAGGAGGAGAAGGCTGGGAGAGAGCTTTCGAGGTGCGCGACAAGCCGGTGTCGCGTGAGGATCTTTACGTCCTCGCGAGCAAGTGCGCCGGGAGCGATGTCGACGAGGCTGTGATGGTGGCGATCGCTCCCAGTCCTCCCATCAAGCTTTTGGAAGAAGCCAAGGCATGGTCCGCTGACCGAGGCGTTACCCTCACCGTCTTCAGCGATTGGAGCAGCCTCATCGAGCAATCCCTGCATTGGAGCCCCTCCTCCACCTTGGCGGCAGCGTCGCAGCTTCCGGCGCGGATTGAGCAGCGGCTTATTGACGCGGAGGTCTCAGAAGAGGCGCTGACGCTCTGGAGGGCCCTCTTGGGCCAGTCTGATCAGGAGGGCTGAAGAAGCTCCTCTAGCTTCGACCGGACGATCTCCGGGGTCTTTGTCTCGCACTCCCAGATGACGAGCACCTGCCACCCAAGTGCCTGCAGGTCCTCCTGAGCGATTCGGTCTCGGGCCTTGTTGCGGGCCAGCTTCGGCAGCCAGTAATCCAAGCGGGACTTCGGCTGACGGGCAAGGCGGCAACCCTCGTGCTGATGCCAGAAGCAGCCGTGAACCAAGACCGCAGTCCGCTGGCGCGGGAAAACGATATCTGGCGTTCCAGGAAGATCCCGCCGATGCAGCCTGAACCGCAGCCCGAGCCCGTGCGCCAGACGGCGCACCATCATCTCGGGCGCCGTGTCTGATTTTCGGATCCTCCGCATCTGCGCGCTTCGTTCGGAGGCGCTCAATCGATCCTGACCTCGCCTCCAGTTAGGCCTTGAAACGGCCAGCCGCTACTTTTCTTGTGGGAGACCGGCAGACTTCTCGATCGCGTTCACAAGCCGCAAGGTCGACCCGGAAGCGAGGCGCCGCCCCACCAACTCGAGGAACGATTGATATCTCTTCAGGCCAAGCTGCCTCGTCTCCTCGTCGAACGGCGGCTGGTGTGCGACCAACGTCAGCTGATGGTGAACGAACGTGCCGAAGGCTTCGGCCAAAAGGTCGACCTTGTTCTCAAGCCGCTCCTGACCACGGCTCATTCGGTCGAGGCGCACCCCGAACCTTATGTCCAGCTCATGACCGGCACGCCGCTCAAGCACAGCCTTCAGCCCCTCCGTCAGCACGGCGGTCTTCGACGAGCCGGACGATGAGCAGAGCCGATCGAGAGCCTCGGACAGATCGTCGGGCAGATAGAATTGGTGGCGTGTCTTGAACGTCTTCATGGGAGTGCCAGTATGGAAGCAAGCGGCGTCGGGCCCAACGGCGCGTCCGCCGCACGAAGCGCCCACTCACCGCACTTGCCGCCACTTCACATGCCGATGCTGGGGCCGCTCCGCTCACGTCCAATCGTCCAGCTGATCCCGCCGCCGCGCACCACGCCGGATATCTCACGGCCGATCTGCCGCTCCAGCACAGGCCGCCATGGCACCAGGCTGAACTCAAGCGAGTGCTCGACCAGCGCGAACTTTCGGTCGCCGACCTGGACCGGGCCGCGGCAGATGCCCTGCACGTAATCGCCAATGCCGGGCTCGCGAAAAGCTCGCCCACTTTCTCGCCCAATTTTCTCGGCAGCGGCCCCGAGCTCGCGCCGCTCCAGCTTATCCACCAGATCCGACCTGAAGCGGTAATCCTCCCCCTCCAAGTCGATCAGCCGCTGAGCCGCCAGCCACTGCATCCGCCGGTCGATCGCCTTGCGAACCTCAGCTCCAAATCCTCGCCCGAGCGCCACCGGCTTCTCAGCAACGATCTCGCGGTCGAGCCAAGTCGCGCCGTCTCGCTCGGGCAGGAGATCAAGCCGGTCACCGCTGAGGAGCGCGACTGTCACGGGCATCCGCGCGCGAAGCCGCCGCTCATGCGCCTCGACCCGCTCCAGGTGATCGGGAGGGATCTGCCAGTAGCCATCGACCTCCCGCTCGACAGGAAGCCCGCTGCGGCGAAGCGCTTCCAGCCGGCGGATATGGGCAGTCGCGAACGGCTCGGTCGCCGTGGAGTCGCGTAACTGATGAAGCTCGACGCTGTACCAGCCCTTGCTGGCGCCGGCGATCGCGGCAATGGTCCGGTCCACCTCCCGCACGCCGGCCTGCCGGGGCTCGACCCGGACGATCGCCCCGGACCGGGCATCGAGCACGGCCGCCCCAACATCCACGTAGTTGGTGCGCCCATCCACGCCATCGACGATTAGGAACCGCCTATCCGCATGCTCGTCCGCCAGACCGAACGCGACAAGCCGGCCGACCACCGGCCGCGCGTCGGGTGCATTCGGATCGTAGATCGCCTGGTCCTGCGGCGCCCGCGGCTGCATCGCGACCCGGAGTGCGTGGTTCATGGTCCGCACGATGTCGCCGCGCCGCCCCATCTCCCGCAGCGTCGTCTCCAGCTCCGGATCGAGCTTCCACCGGCCGCCACGCTGCTCGGTTGCCAGACCCATCCCCGAAAGCGTCCGCAGTCGAGCCGTCCGCAGGTCCTGCTCGACCCAGCTCCCGCGCCGTGGATCGACCAGCCCCTCTACGTCCAACGAACGGATCAGCCTCCGATCAATGCCGGTGAGCCGCTCTTGCTCGACCTCTCGCAGCTGCGAGCGAAGGATCTCCCGCTGCGTCCGCGGCCCCAGGTCCAGGTTGACCAGCTCGGCCGCACGCTCCCGCAGCCCCTGCGTCAGATACTCGCGGGCAATGATCAGGTCCTTGCCGCGATCGTCCTTTCCACGGACGATGACGTGGCTGTGCGGGTGCCCCGTGTTGAAGTGATCGACGGCGACCCAGTCTAGCTTCGTCCCGAGGTCCTTCTCCGCCTGCGCCATGAACCGCCGGACGAGCGGCTTCAGGTCCTCATATTCCGAGCCATCCTCAGGCGCGACGATGAAGCGGAACTGGTGACGGTCTCCCTCACCGCGCGAGACAAACTCCTTCCCGTCCGCCCGATCCTCCTGCTCCGAATAGAGGGCCTTCACCACCACCCGCCGCGCCGTCGGCCCCCTGTACCTCGGCCCGCTCGCCAGCACGCGCCCGGCACCGGCACCGCGGCCGATGCGGCTCCCGTCGAACTTCCGAGCGCGGCCGTGCGCCCTGGATCCGCCGGCGAGCTGCGCCGCCTGCCGGATGCGATTGGCGAATCGCTTGCCGCTCCCGCGACCGCGATCACCCACCTTTCCGAGCCAGAGCTCGAAGTCGTCTTTCTGCGCCATGGTAACGATATGAGGCGAGGCTGAGGACCGGCTTCAAGGTCCTCCACATCGCGCCGCAGAAAACCGCCACTTCTGCATCAAATGGAGGCATGCACCCCCGCATGCCTCCACAAAAAACGATGTGCAGACGTTACTTTCAGGGCCTCAGGGAGGCACTGCTTTAATCTTGCCTTACCCTGCCTTACCCTGCCTTACCCTGCTCTCTTCTGTCTCCCAGCCGTCTACCCACTTGTTGAGACATCCTGGGACAACGTGCCGTGATCCAAGCAATCCCCAACAGAAGCCCCGTTAGGTGAGCCAAGCAACATGTGGGCTGGCTACGGGCGCTTGATATTCATCTCTTCTGGCGTTTTCAGCAGCGCAAGATTAGGGGCGGCGAGACATCTAAACCCGGGAGAATGAAGTGGCCGAGGAACAGACTCTCAATGCGGTGGAACTCGCGACTGAGCTGACGATCGCCTGGCTTGGGAACCAGAATAATCGTGTTCATGCCGACGACGTGCCGCAGTTCCTGCGCACGATGCATGCGACGGTCACTGAGCTCTCGGGCGCGAGTTCGACCGCTCCTGAGCAGGCGGAAGAGGCCGCGCCGACCGAAGAATTCACTCCTGCCGTGACTGCCCGGAAGTCTCTGGCGTCGAAGGATCACATCATTTCGATGATCGACGGTAAGCCCTACAAGACGCTCAAACGGCATCTTTCGCGGCACGGGCTCACGCCTGCAGAGTACCGCCAGCGCTACGGCCTTAAGCCAGACTATCCGATGGTTTCCGAGACATATTCGCAGGCTCGGCGCGACATGGCGAAGAAGATCGGCCTCGGGCAGAAAGGCCGCGCCGCCAAGGCCGGCGGCGGGCGGGGCCGCAGCAAAGCGCAAGCGTAGCCAGGCTCTGCCTCATCGCCACTGTCGGCACATTGCGGCGAGTAAAAGAAGAGCCGGAGCGACGCCGCCGCGCCGCTCCGGCGAGAGAAAGTTCAGCCTTATCGCGCCCGAAGGAGCTCGACTTCGGCCTCTCCGCGGCTCTGGAATAGCCGCTTCCAGAGCAACTCGACGGCCGCTCCTTCTCCATCAACCAAGCACATGCTGGTGTACCAGCGGCCGTCCAACGCGCTCAGAATTGCGACCCTTGAGAGATCCCGGGACGCATCTTCATCGTCGAAATCCCAGCCGACCTGCTGCCCCAGGTAGAGCTCCGCGACGCGCGATTCCCACAGGAAGTCGACCGCTTCGGCCTCGATAATCCGCTCCGCCAGCACGGCCCCGAATTCGGCCTGCAGCGCCTCAACCGCCGCATCGCAACCCCACCCGATGATGCTCATCATGTTCATTTTCCGTCTCCTTCAGCATCGTCTTCCGATCGAAGACGGCGCCTGCGGAGCGGGCGGCGAAGCGGCTGTCAGGGCCGCCGAAGGCGCCGCGAAGCGGGGCGTGGGGGAGCCGATTTGCGAAGCAAATTGGGGGCACCGCGCAGCCTTGATCAGCCGCTTCACCGCCCGCCACACTGGGCCTCTACAAGACGAGAACCCCCTCCTGCGGATGACCATCAACCGCGGCTAAAATCAGCCGGAACTCTCTGGTGCTGGACGGTAAAATCGGACGGGATCGTACCAAATCTTTGAAACGCCAACGCGTGTGCGCCAACCTTATATGCCTCCTTGCGATCCTCGAAGAAGCGCCAGTCATACCAGTATATATCGAAATCAAATCGGTTGCCCTTCCGACGAATATTCGCCCATTCGTAGAATGTGGCGTCGTCCGGTCGCTTCCTCAGGTAGCGCTCGAACTGAATCAGGGCTGTGACACAACGCTCGGCTGCTTCATGGTCCGCAACTTCGACCGAGCAACGCGAGATGGCGACCGGGTTGGTCCTCGTTCGCGCGCCGAAGCTGCCTCCCCGCTCGATCAGCTCGGAGTCGTATTCCTCACCATCTGGAGACTGATCGGCAGGGCTGGCCACCTCCGGCGACTCCACTTCATCATGTCAAAAAATCGGTTTCATCAATTTGGCCGTTGGCAAACATCATCCGTTCGAAAAAATTGAACCACACGCGGTCGATGAACCCGCGTGCGAATACGGAACCGCTTTCGGCTTGGAAGGTCGACTCCGTTGTGAGCAGTGTCTCGTTCTCGCCAATCGCGTCGAAATTCATTGCAACGAGACCGCGCTTCCGGTCCTGCAACGGCCCCCCGGCCATCTCGAAAGGATTGGTCACTGCTTCTTTGACGATCCGGCGAGGCGCCTCCAGCGTATAACGCACTAGCATAACCCGAGCTGGGAGGCTGCTTTCTTGTACGTGCTCGAAGGCAAAAAAGACGTTCTCTGGAAGGACGCCCTCCAAGCCACTCCGGATAGCAGGCGTGCTAGCAACGATGATCGGGAACATCGCCACGTGGGCGACGGGGTCAGCAAACGATTCAAACATGCTTTGCTGGCTGATTGGAAACGCCTTTGCGAGGCGGGATCGAACCGTGAGGGGGTCAGGGTCGTCCAGTGGGGAATATTCGATGCCGCGGGCTGCCGCGATCGAATTGAGCGTCTCGATAGAGAAAGGCTCCATGCGAACCCCCTAACCCTCGATGTGACTGACGAGATCTTCGTAGTGCATCAGAACTTCCGGATCGGCTGAATGGGCGACATCGAACATGGTGCCAAACACCCGATCTCGCTCAGATAGGGGGTCAGCCCCAGTGGCAGCCAAACCTGCATATCGCACGGCAGCCTCATAGCCGATGCAATATTGCTTGGTCACCACCTCGGCATGGTGCCTGACCCGCCGCTGCATGCTCGCGTCCTTACAATAATGTAGGATGAAATCGCGCCCCAACCGGACGTGATGCGGCTCGTCGGGCAGGATGTGTTCAACGTAAACAGCAAACGTCTCTGGATCATATTTCGCCATCGGAGCAAGCAGAGTCGGCAGGAAGAGACCTTCCCCGATGAAGTTCGACACCGCGAAATATTCTACTGGCGTTTGAAGCTTGTCCATATAGTCAAACGAGGCCGACCATTCGTAGATCGGCTCGAGATAGAGCCGCTTTGGGTCTGCTCCCCACCGTTCCAGTTGGTCACATAACACGGCCGCGTGTTTCGTCTCGTCGGCAATCTGTTGCCCGACGCGCCGCAATAAGCTCGGGTTGTCGATGTGCTTTAGTTGGCGCCCAAGGAGGTGCGACTCCCGCCATTCTGGATAGACCCCCAGCTGAATCAGAAAAATGATCTCAGGCCGCCGTGCAGCTTCTAGGTCATTCTCGCCGGTGCCAAGTGGTGGGCGGCCGAACTTGCCGCTCAGAATTGCCTTTGCCGCAGTCGAGCGGAGGTGAGACAATTCATTCAAAAATTCATCGACCGGAAGTGCATCGACGGGACCATTCATAGCTGCACCGCTAAAGTCGCCAAAATGCTGCGGAAGTATCGGCTTCGGTCCTTCGCATGTCAACTGACGATGCAGAGCTGTTCGCCCCGGCGGAGTTGCCCGCCGGGGCGAGAGGTGGCCTCAGAAGGGCACGTCGTCGTCGAGATCCTGCAGCGGCTCGGACCCGCCGCCGGTGCTCGACTGCCGGGGCCGGCTGAGGAACTGGACGTCGTCGGCGATGATCTCGCAGCCGTAGCGCTCGATGCCCTCGCGGTCGGTCCAGCGGGTGTAGTGGAGCCGGCCGCGGACCGAGACGAGCATCCCCTTCGTCGCATGCTGAGCGATGATCCGGCCGAGCCCGTTGAAGCAGGTGACGCGGTGCCACTCGGTATCCTTGGCGGTGAAGCCGCTCGCATCCTTGTACGTCTTGCCCTCGCTGTCGCGCTTCGGGCGGCTCGTCCCGAGGCTGAAAGAGGCGATGTCGGTGCCGTTGTTGGCGGAGCGAAGCTCGGGATCAGCGCCCAGGTTGCCGACGAGAAGAACGGTGTTGGTCATTGAAAGTCTCCTGTTCCTGTCGCCGGGACCACCCCGTCGACAGCCCGGAGAAAGGCGCGCGCGAAGCGACGGATCGCACCGCAGGCGCAGCCAAGGGGAACCCCGGCACAAGGCCGGCGCGGGCAGCCCGAAGGGCAACACGGGCCGCAGGGCCGCGGGTTGTGAACCGCCGCCGCCGCGCCATAGGGCTGAGAAAGGAGATGGGTGTGGTCTAGCGGCTGCTTGCCAGGAGATTTGATGACCGGAACTCGTTACCGGATCGCTGTCTACCGGCTTTCCCCTGATCCGCCGTTCAAGGCAGTGGCGCCGACCCCTCGCCGGCCTCGGCCGCAGCCCGCAGCTGGTCCAGACGCTCACGCGAGACCTCTTCAACGATGTCGCGCAGGCGCCGAACCGAGGACGTCAACGCCTCCAGGTCGGCCGTTCCAATCGCGTAGCTCGCCGAATAGCGAGCTTCGACATAGGCCCGCTTCAGCAGCTCGAACCGACGCCGGTCGAGCTTCGTCGCACGTGGCCATCCATCGATCAGCCTAGGGTTCTTCGCCTCAGCTAGCGAGCGCAGGAATTTGATATTGTGGGAGCGTGGGAAGTAGAGGGTCTGCACCAACAGAAAGGAAATGTAGAGCCGCTCCGTCGCCTGATGAAGGTCAAAGGCGGCCTTGTTCAGGTCGCCATCGCGCATCGCGTAACCAGCGCCTCGGACAAATGCGTCAACGCTCGGCAGCCACTTATCAAAATATTCCTGCGCCATCCGATATGCATCCGCTGACGTGAGCGGTTTGGGCGTAGTCAGCGCATGGTTCGGAAGTTGGTAGAGCGCGATGCCATCGCGCACGATGTCGACCCAGAAATACTCCCCCCGCTTCAGCGCCTGGTTTACCTCATCGAGCGAATGAACGATGATGTTTACCGGTCGCCGGATCGCCTCGTCCCGGAGGATCTTGTCCTCAGCGACGTACCAATAATCGGCGATTTCGGTCAGATCGCGGTGGCTCACCACGATCAGAAGGTCGAAGTCCGATTGGTAGCCATTTTCCGGCTCGTCGACCCAATCGTTCCTGGCGTAGCTGCCGAACAGGATGATCTTGTAAATCTTGCCGTTACGCCGCCACGGCTGGGACGCCCGCCCCGTGACCGCATCGAACTCGGCCATGAGGATCCGCACGACGCGCGCGAGTTCGTCCTGCTTGGCCGGCGGGAGATGGTCGAGATCGGTTCGCATCGGGATCGATCCTAAGAGGTTGGAGCCACGCTGGCGAGTGCGGCTGCGATCAGTACCATCGCTCCCACCATCTGAGCTTTCGACCTTTCAGCGACATCGTTATCTTGTAGATCGCCCGGGCCATGTGGCGCTCCACCTGGCGGACGCTCAAGCCGGTGCGGCGGGCGATCTCCTCGTAAGGCATATCGTCCAGGCGGTGCGCCATGAAGATCTGCCTCTGCAGATTGGGCATGTTCCTGGCGGCCTCCTCGACCCGGCGCCGCTTTTCCTCTTCGGACATGTCCAACATGTCGATGATCCTCTCGCGAGAGGGAGGCCGGCCGCGTCCGAATGACGTGTCTGCGCCTCCGCCAGCCACGCCGCACCCTCTCCTTTTGCCACCGAGGAGAACCGGACCGGCAGGAGCCGGCCCGGTTCGCGGACCTACGCCGCGGCGGCCTCTAGTGCCCAGCGCTTGGGGTGAGTTCCGAGCGGCCCCCGACGATCGACGACGGAGATGGCCTTCTCCTTGGCCTGGATGACGAGCCGCTCGAGAACGCCGTTGCCGGCGAAGGCGACGACGTAGCGGGGATTGAGCGACAGCATTTGCTCATTCCGGCGGAACCCCGCGCGTTGTCCGAGGCGCCGGTCGAGCGAGAAAGTCAGCTGCGGCACCTTGCGCCGCTCGGCCCAGGAGGCGGCGAGCCGGTCCACGCCCTTGGTGTCGCCGCCATGGACGAGCACCAGATCGGCGACATGCTCGCGGACCTTGTCCAGTGTGTCCCAGACGTTGCCGGCGAAAATCTTCGCCTCCTCGTCCGTCGGGAACGAGAGGCGTCCGCCAGCAAAGACGACTGGAGTCCCCTCGGGCATAACTGCCTTGCGGCGGCTCTCGACGCGCGCCCGAAGGAAGTCGCGGCCGTCAACGACGGCCGACGTCAAGGCCGCGCCGTGGTTCGCGCGGGAGCCGCCGGCCGGGCGCCAGGAGTGACCCGTCTCGTTGAGGTAGAGGCGAGCGGCGGTCTCGCGGAGGCCCTCCAGCGCCAGCATGGCAGCCTCGGCGGCCTGCGCACGGGCGATCTCGCTCTCAAGCT
>VBAE01000153.1 GCA_005882415.1 Alphaproteobacteria bacterium
ATCATCGTCGCCATCTCGGCATAAGCGAGCGCGGCGCAGGCGCAGATCAGGCCGGCGATGGCGAAGGAGAGGATCACCGCGGGCCCCGCCTTGGCGGCGCCCACCCCGGTCAGGGTGAGGATGCCGGTGCCGACGATGGCGCCGACGCCGAGCGCGATCAGGTGCGGCCAGCCGAGGCTCCGGTGAAGCCGGTGCTCCGGCGCCATATCCTCGTCGGCAACCACCGTCTTGCGCGCGAACAGGTTCATCATCGCCCCCTTTGTTGAGACGCTTGATAGGCAAGGCGGCAGGCGAAGCAAAGGCCCCCTTCCCTTTGCGGGCCATGCCGCAGATGATAGGCCTTGGCTTCGATATGGGGAGATGAGAGATGAGGGACCTGGGCATTCCGGCGCGCTGGACTGGACCGCTGCTGAGCGTGCTGAGGATCGTCACCGGGCTGCTCTTCCTGGAGCATGGCACCGCCAAGCTGCTCGGCTTTCCGCACTCGGCGATGCCGGCGCCGCCGCCGATGTCGCTCTTCTGGGTCGCCGGCGTGTTCGAGCTGGTCGGAGGCGCGCTGATCCTGATCGGCCTGTTCACCCGGCCGGTGGCCTTCCTTCTCGCCGGCGAAATGGCGATCGCCTATTGGATGGTCCACGCGCCCAAATCGCCCTACCCGCTCGTCAACATGGGCGAGGGCGCGGTGCTGTTCTGCTTCGTCTTCCTCTACCTCGCCGCGGCCGGGGCCGGCCCGTGGAGCGTCGACGGATCGCGGAAGCGCTAGCGGGTCGCGATCACGACCGACTCTGAGGGGGCCTCGGCCTCGGCGACCATGACGGGTGGGGGCGTTTCCGAGCGGTGGATCCGTACCCCGAAGCTTTCCGCGTCGGCCAGCGGCTCGGGCGACGGCGCGGCGCCGCGGTGGACGGCGACCCCGAACACGCGTTCCCGGACCGGCGTGGCGTCGGCGCTGTCGTCCCGGGTGCCGGAGAAGGCGCGCGCCATCTCCATGCCCGAATAAGGCCGGCGGAAGGAGCGCGGGTCGCCCCATTCGCCGTGCCAGCGGTAGAAGATGTGGGAGCCGACCGTCACCGCCCGGGCCATGCTCGCCGCCCACCAGGGGTGGATTGCAGTGGTGTGATAGTGCGTCGCGAGGCCGACGGGGGCGTAGACGCTTCCCTCAAGCGCCTTCTCGGCGATCTCGCGGGCACGGTCCCAGGCGCCGGGTTCGCGGCGATGGTTGAGGGACCCGTCGCAGGTGAAGCTGAACTGGCAGCCGGTCGAACGGGCCGAGCCCTGGTAGACCACCCCGCAGACGCTTTTGGGAAAGGCCGGGTGGCGGACCCGGTTGAGCACCACTTGAGCCACCGCGCGCTGGCCCGCCTCGCTCTCCGACCGCGCCTCGTAATAGACGGCGGCGGTGAGGCAATCGAGGGCGGAGCGTTCGTCGTCCACCGAGGCGCGGGCGAGCGCGAAGGGCTTCGCGGCGGGCCCGGGGGCGATTGCGGCGGCGATCACTTCCGGGGTTGGAAGCGCACCGGATGCGGGAATGGCGGAGTCGCTTCCGGGCGCTCCGAAGGAGAATCCCGGCACCGCCGAGGGCGAAGTCTCGCTTTCATGGGCGGCGACCGGCGGCACGCAGGATGCCGCGAGCAGCACCAGCGGAAAGCCGAGATAGGATCGATGCAGCATCAGGCGCGCCCCGTTTGCGAGGCCGCCGGTTTACCGCCCAGACGTTAGAAGCTGGTTAACCGTGGCGCACCCCTGCCCCGGACGCTACAGACCCTTCCATGCCGGAACCCAGAGCCGCCCAGTCGGGCAACATCGCCCTCCTGATCGACGCCGACAATGCGTCTCCCGACAGCCTCGATGCGGTGCTGACCGTCCTCGCCGAGCTCGGCACGGTCAACATCCGCCGTGCCTATGGCAATTGGCAGAAGCCGGCATTGAAGGGCTGGTCGGCGATGGTCCACCGCCACGCGATCGAGCCCCAGCAGCAGTTCGACCTCACCAAGGGCAAGAGCTCGACCGACATGAAGATGATCATCGACGCGATGGACCTGCTCTATCGCGGCAATGTCGACGGCTTCGGGATCATGTCGAGCGACAGCGACTTCATGCCGCTCGCCATGCGCATCCGGCAGGACGGGCTCCCGGTCTACGGCTTCGGCACGTCGCGCACGCCCGAGGCCTTCCGCCAGGCCTGCAGCCGCTTCATCGACGTCGGGGCATTGGCCAAGGAGGACGAGCCCGACGCCCCGGAGGAAAAGGCGCCCCAGCAGCACCGCGCGGTCGACGACGACCTCGTCAAACTGCTCGGCGCCGCCTTCCGAGCCTCCAAGCGCGACGGCCGCGGCTATGCCAGCCTCTCCGAAGTCGGCCAGCGCGCCGGCAACCGCTCCAGCTTCGACGCGAGGAGCTACGGCTATGCCGGGCTCGCCGAGCTGATCGACGCAGTGCCGAACTTCGCGACCGAGCGGCGCGAGGATGGGCGGGTGTATGTGAAGCGGGTGCGGTAGGCTCTTAGCAGCACTGCTTGATACTCAGCCATCATTCGTGTACACATTCTGTGTACGCAAGGAGAATGTCCGTGGCTGAGCGCGGAGACCCTATCCGGATCGGTGTCCGTGAGTTGCGCGGCAATCTCGGCGATTACCTTCGGCAAGTCAGGCTGGGAGCGCGATTCGTGATCGTGTCGCGGGGGGAGCCGGTGGCGGAACTGGGAGCCCCGTCGCAGGCGAGCGAGGAGTTCAAGCCGCGCCAAGGCGGGCTGCTCAAAGGCCAGATCTGGATCGCCGACGATTTCGACGAGTGGCCGGAAGGCTTCGTCGAGGCGATGGAGGATGGGCCGATCGAGCCCGCACCTTGAAACTGCTGCTCGACACGCACGTGTTGCTCTGGTGGCTCGAGCTCAACGCGAAGCTTGGAGACGAGGCGCGGGCGCTGATCGACGATCCGGAGAATGAGGCGATGGTCAGCATCGTCTCCTTCTGGGAAATTGCGGTGAAGGTCCGGGTCGGTAAGCTCAAGGCCGACATCGCCGCGATCGCCCGCGTGATCGAGGAGCAGAGGCTCACCAGGCTTCCCGTAGAGGACTCCCACCTCCACACCCTGCTCCGCCTCCCCCGCCACCATGGCGACCCCTTCGACCACCTGCTGATCTCCCAGGCCATCGCCGAAGGCGCCGGGTTCGTGACCCATGACAGGGCCGCTACGCGCTACCCGGTGAAGGTTATCGCCGCCGGGTGAGCCTCTGGCGAGCGAGCTTCCGGTACGTCAGCCGCAGGTCTTGACGGCTTTGCCGAAGCCCGACGTGCCGAACGCCGTCGTTTCCACGCCGGCGAGCTCCACGAGGCGGCCGCTGCCGTTCATCGCGCTGTCGGCGAAAGCCCGTGCAGCGCCTAGTCCAGCCTCGTCGCGATCCTCGACCGGCGGAACCTCGACACCGGCATGGGAGACGTCATAGGCGGTCCCGACCTTCTCGATCTGGCCGGTGGAGAAGGCCCGCTCCTGGATCGAGGCGAGGACGCGGTCGGCCCGGATCGTTCCGACATATTCGATCCTGCCCGGCTTCACGTCGAACTGGATCGTGCCCTTCTCGAGGCAGGCGCTCCAATGGCCCTGCTGCCAGATCCAGTCGAGGCGGTAGCGCCCCGGCGAGAGCGTGCGGGCGACATAGCCGAAGCTTGGCGCACCTTCCTGGACCTTCATCAGATAGACCCGGGACATGAAGCCGCTGCTTCCGTTCTTCGAGAATTGCAGCGCGTAGCTATAGGGCCTGACCGGCACCCGGATCAGCACCGCTCCGTCCCGGGACCGCTCGGTCAGCTTGATCTTCTCGGGTGTCTTCTGAGCCGCGGCGGGAGCGGCGAGGCAGAGCGCAGCGATGGCGGCGGCATGGACGGCAGTGGAGATTCGCATGGCTTCCCTTACCGAGTCAGCTTCCGGTACGTCATCCGGTGCGGCCGGTCAGCTTCCGGCCCCAGCCTCCTCAGCTTATCCTCCTCATACGACTCGAAATTGCCTTCGAACCATTCGACGTGGCTGTCGCCTTCGAAGGCGAGGATGTGGGTGGCGAGGCGGTCGAGGAAGAAGCGGTCGTGGCTGATGACCACGGCGCAGCCGGCGAAGTTTTCCAACGCTTCTTCCAGGGCGCGAAGGGTTTCGACGTCGAGATCGTTGGTCGGCTCGTCGAGGAGGAGGACGTTGCCGCCCTTCTGGAGCATCTTGGCCATGTGGACGCGGTTGCGTTCGCCGCCCGAGAGTTGGCCGACCTTCTTCTGCTGGTCTGAGCCCTTGAAGTTGAAGGCGCCGACATAGGCGCGGGTGCCGACCTCATGCTTGCCGAGGCGGAACACGTCGACTCCGCCCGACACTTCCTCCCAGACATTGTGGTCGGGATTGAGGGCGTCGCGGCTCTGGTCGACATAGCCCAGATGCACGGTCTCGCCGATGTCGATCGAGCCCGCGTCCGGCTTCTCGGCCCCGGTGATGAGCTTGAACAAAGTGGACTTGCCGGCGCCGTTGGGGCCGATCACGCCGACGATCCCGCCCGGTGGGAGCGAGAACGTCAAGTCGTCGAAGAGCAATTTGTCGCCATAGGCCTTGGACAGGCCCTTGGCCTCGATCACCTTGCCGCCGAGGCGTTCGGGGACCTGGATGAGGATCTGCGCCTTGCCCGGCGTGCGGTTCTCCTGCGCCTCGACCAGCTCGTCGAACGCACGGATTCGCGCCTTGGACTTGGCCTGGCGCGCCTTGGGTGAGCGGCGGATCCATTCCAGCTCGTCCTGGATCGCCTTCTGCTTGCCCTGCTCTTCGCGCTCCTCTTGCTCCAGCCTCTTAGCTTTCTTCTCCAAGTACCCGGAATAATTGGATTCATAGATGTAGTAGCGGCCGCGGTCGAGCTCGAGCACCCAGTTCACCACATTATCCAGGAAGTAGCGATCGTGGGTGACGAGGATGACGTTGCCGGGATAGTCGACGAGATGCTTTTCGAGCCATTGGACGCTCTCGGCGTCCAAGTGGTTGGTCGGCTCGTCGAGGAGCAGGATGTCGGGCTTCTGGAGGAGGAGCTTGGTGAGCGCCACCCGGCGCTTCTCGCCGCCCGAGAGGTTGGTCACCTCCGCGTCGCCCGGCGGGCAGCGAAGGGCGTCCATCGCGATCTCGAGCTGGTTGTCGAGGGTCCAGCCGTCGACTGCGTCGATCTTCTCCTGAAGCTCGCCCATTTCGGTCATGAGGGCGTCGAAATCGGCGTCTTCGGGCGGGTCGGCCATCAGGGTCGAAATCTCGTTGAACCGGTCCATCATGTCCGCGACCGGGCGGACCGCGTCCATGACGTTTTCCTTGACCGTCTTGGAAGGATCGAGCTGCGGCTCCTGCTCGAGATACCCGACGCGGATATTCTCGCCGGGCCAGGCCTCTCCCGAGAATTCCTTGTCGCGGCCGGCCATGATCTTCAGTTGATGTTGCTGAGCACGGGCTTGGGGGCGCCCGGGAAGGTCTTGGTCATGTCCTTCATGACGAAGCTGTACTGTGCGGCCATGGCGGCGCTGGTCTCCGGATAAAAATGCGAGGCTGGAAAAGCTGTGGCGCCCATCTAGTGAGGCGCGGGCGGATTGTCACCCGTCAAGCCCTTGGCTAGGGCCTCGCCCATGAAGAAAATGCTCCTCGCCGCAGCCGCCCTCCCCCTCCTCCTCGCCGCCGCTCCCCCGGCCCCCGACCAGGGCGCGAAGCTTCGCGACGCCGCGCTCGCCGGAGACACGGTGGCGATGGACATCGTCGAGGGGCTGACCACCGAGGTTGGACCGCGGCTTGCGGGAAGCGAGGCAGAGGCGCGGGCGCGGGCCTGGGCGGTGCAGAAATTGAAGAGCCTCGGCTTCAGGAACGTCCATATCGAGGACACGCGCATGTCGGGCTGGCTGCGCGGCGCCGAGACGGCGGAGATCGTCGCGCCTTATCCGCAGAAGATGACGGTCACCGCTTTGGGCCGGAGCGGGGCGACTCCGCCGGGCGGGTTGACCGCGGAAGTGGTCGGCTTCGACAGCCTTGCAGCGCTGCAGGCGGCGCCGGCGGAGGCCGTGAAGGGCAAGATCGTCTTCGTCAGCCATGCCATGCACCCGGCGCAGGACGGGTCGAGCTACGGCTATTACGGGCCGGTGCGCCGCTCCGCCCCCGCCGTGGGCGCGCAGAAGGGCGCGGTGGCGGTGATCATCCGCTCCCTCGGCACCGACTATCACCGCAACCCGCATACCGGCGTGACCAGCTTCGGCGACGTGCCGCCGATCGCTGCGGGAGCCCTCTCCATCCCCGACGCCGAGAATCTGGAGCGGATGCTGGCGCGGGGCAAGCCGGTGACGATGCACCTTACCCTGACCCCGCGCTTCACCGGCGACGTTCCCTCGGGCAACGTGATCGCCGAGGTGCCGGGCACCGACCCGTCGGCGGGCGTGATCCTGGTCGGCGGGCATCTCGACAGCTGGGACCTCGGCACCGGCGCGATCGACGACGCTTCGGGCGTCGGCATCGTCGCCGCGACGGCCAAGCAGATCATGGATTCGGGCCGGCCGCGCCCGACGATCCGGGTGATCTGGTTCGGCGATGAGGAGACCGGCGGATGCGGCTCCAAGGCGTATCGCGCCTCCCATAAGGACGAGAAAGTTGCCGACCGGATCGCCGCTTCGCTCTTCCCGCTCGGGATCACCCGCGGCACCGGCACCGTCGAGGCGGGCGCGGACCTTGGGGCCTGGGTGGAGGCGGGGGTGGCAGGAGCGGACCTCAGCCAGGACGGCACCCGCTATTTCGACTATCACCACACGCCGGACGACACGCTGGACAAGGTCGACCCCGCCCAGCTTCGCCAGAATGTCGCCGCCTGGACCGCGATGCTGTGGCAGGTTGCCAATGCCCGGGAAGAGATTTCGGGCGTGTCGCCCCGGAAATAACCTGGTTTCTTGACCTTTGCCGAGCGCCGCACGACAAGTGCGGCACGGTGGGGAGATCATGAAGCACGGACCGATCGGTGGGGGACGGCGGAGCGCCCTTCTGTTGGCCGCAACGGCAGCGGCTTTCGTGCCGTACCAGCCTGTTCTGACAAGCTCGGCCAAGCCTGAGAGCGTCGAGGAGCTCACCACCCTCTCGATCGAGGAGCTGGCCCAGATCGAGGTCCGCTCGGCCTCCAAGCAGGCCGAGCCGATCAGCCGGGCGCCGACCTCGATCTTCGTCATCACCCAGGACGACATCGCCCGCTCCGCGGCGACCTCGCTTCCCGAAGTGCTCCGGCTCGCGCCCAACCTCCAGGTCCAGAGGCTCGACGCGCGGCAATATGCGGTGACCGCCCGCGGCTTCAACGGCGCCGAGAGCTCGAACAAGCTGCTGGTGCTGATCGACGGGCGGAGCGTCTATTCGACCCTCCACTCCGGGGTGTTCTGGGAATTGCACTCGCCACTGCTGGAGGATCTGCAGCAGATCGAGGTGATCAGCGGGCCCGGCGGCACTCTGTTCGGCCCGAATGCGGTGAACGGCGTGGTCAACGTCACCAGCAAGGACGCGCGCGATACGCTGGGCGGGCTGGTGCGGGCGACGGCGGGGCCGGAGGAGCAGACGGTGGGGCTTCGCTACGGCGCGAAGCTGGGCGAGAGCGGCGGCGTCCGTTTCTACGCTGACGCCTTCAACCGAGACGACCTGCCCGCGGGTCCGGCCGCCGATTCCAACGACCGCTTCAAGGGCTGGCAGGCAGGCTTCCGCGGCGACTGGGGTGGCGAGGCGGACCGCTTCACCGTTCAGGGCGACGCCTTCGCCACCGATACGGGCGGCCTCGACGGCGACGGCGACCATGGCCAGAATGTGCTTGCCCGCTGGCGGCACCAATTGGGCGAAGCGAGCGCCTTCCAGCTCCAGGCCTATTACGACCGCTACGAACGCCAGTTCATCCTGGTCGATGATAGCCTCGAGACCGCCGACATCGAGGCGCAGTTCAACGCCACGGCCGGCGCCCACAATCTCGTCCTGGGCGGCGGGGTGCGGACGACTCGGGACAAGTTTACCAACAATCTGAACGGCTTCCACCTCGATCCTCAGAGTCGCCGGCTATGGGTGGTGAACGGCTTCGTGCAGGATCGCTTCGCCGTGTCGCCGCAGCTCGACCTGGTCGCGGGCGTGAAGCTCGAGCAATCCTCCTTCTCCGGCCTCGAGCTGCTGCCGAACCTGCGCGTCGCCTGGCATCCCGATGAGCGCACCCTCTTGCTCAGGCGAACGCGTTTCAGTCGGAGAAGCTGGTCGCCTTCGAAGCCGGCTATCGCGGCCAGCCGGGGCCCGCGACGACGCTGTCCGTCTCGCTCTTCTACAATCTCTACGACGATATCCGCACGACCGAGTTCACCGGCACGCCCTTCCCCATCCGGCTGCGCAACAGCCTCAAGGGCCAGACCTATGGCGTCGAGGCCTGGGCGACCCAGCAGCTCCTCCCCTGGTGGCGGGCGAGCCTCGGCGGATCGGCGCTGGGCAAGAACTTCCACCTGAAAGCCGGCGCCGTCGACCTCGCCAACCGCGCCTCCCTCGGCGCAGATCCGGATTACCAGCTCGTCGCCCGCTCGGAGATGGACCTCGGAAGCCAGGTCCGGCTCGACCTCGACGCCCGCGCGGTCGACGACCTCGGCCAGAGCAATCTCGGCGGCTATGTCGAGGCGGACGCGCGGATCGGCTGGCGCCCGTCCGACACGGTCGAAATATACCTCGCCGGCAACAACCTCCTCCATCGGCGCCATGTCGAGAGCAACGACGCGGGCCGGGCGCAGAGCGTCGAGCGAAGCATCTACCTGGGCACCCGGCTCCGCTTCTGATGGGACGCCGCGCCCTCCCCTTCGCCCGGCCCCTCGCGGCCGCAGCGGCGCTCGCGCTGGCAGCGGCGCCGGTCTCCGCGCAGCCGAGCGCGGCGGCGGTGAAGGCGGCGTTCCTGACCAAATTCCCCGGCTATGTCGCCTGGCCGCCCCCCGCACGGCCCGGGAGCGGGGCGCCGGTGGTGCTCTGCCTGCTCGGCGGCGACCCGTTCGGGGCCGCGATGGACGGGGCGGTGCGCGGCCAGCAGGTCGACGGCCACCCGCTCCAGCTCCGCCGCCTCGCCGGGACGGACGGCGCTGGAGCCTGCCACATCGCCTTCGTCCAGGGGGCGGGCGCCGGGGCGGCGCTCGACGGCCTGCGCTCCAAGCCGGTGCTGACCGTCACCGACGAGCATAGCGGCGGCGCGCACGGAATCGTCCATTTCTCGATCGCGCAGGGGCGGGTGCGCTTCACCATCGACGACGCGGCGGCCGCCGAGCGCGGGCTGACGATCAGCTCGCGCCTCCTCGCCATCGCGCTCAGCGTCCGGCAGAGGCGCTGATGCGGCCGTTCAACCGGATCGCCGACCGCTGGCCGAACGTGCCGCTCGCCGCCGGGGCGGTGGCGGTGCTGCTCGTCCTCGCCGGCCTGATGGTCATCTTCCAGAATGAGGCCGGCTATCGCGAGCAGAAATTGCGCGAGGCGCAGGTCCAGTCGGACATCCTCGCGGCAAGCGTCACCGCGGCCCTCGATTTCGGCGACGCGGCGACGGCGAAGGAATCGGTGGAGGCGCTTCGGGTCAACCCGCAGGTCAATTCGGCCGCGGTCTACGCCGCCGACGGGAGCCTGTTCGCATCCTATCAGCGTGTGCCCGGCCATCTCCCGGCCAGCGCCGCGGACGGGCGGGAGCGCAATCCGGTCGAGGCGCGCACCCCCGTCCTGCGCGGCGGGGAGCGGATCGGCACCGTCTATCTCGGCACGGTCCGCGAACCCTTGTCGCGCCGGATCACGCGCTACAGCATCATCGCCTTGCTTGTGCTGCTGGCCGCGCTCGTGGTGGCGATCCTCGGCATCTCCCACACTGCGCTTCGCCGCGCCAATCGGGAGCTGGAGGCGCGGGCGCAGGCGCTGAGCGACGCTTATGCCGAGCTCCATGTCCAGATGGAGGAGCGCGCCCGGGCGGAGGACGAGCTTCGCCAGGCCCAGAAGCTCCAGGCGCTCGGGCAATTGACCGGCGGCATCGCCCACGATTTCAACAATCTTCTGACCGTGATCCAGGGTTCGGCCGACATGCTCCGCCGCCCCGGCATTACCGAGGAGAAAAGAATCCGCTTCGCCGACGCGATCGTCCAGACCTCGGCCCGCGCCGCGGCTTTGACCGGCCAGCTTCTCGCCTTCGCGCGCCGCCAGCCGCTCAAGCCCGAGGTGATCGACGTCAATTCGAAGATCGCCGGCATGACCGACCTGCTCGACCGCACATTGGGCGAGCGGGTCCAGGTGCTGACCGAGCTCGGCGACGGCCTCTGCCCGATCGAGGCCGACCCGGCCCAGCTCGAGGCGGCGATCCTCAACGTCGCGGTCAACGCCCGCGATGCGATGACCGAGGGCGGAGCGTTGACCATCCGCACCTGCGAGGGGGAGCGGCTTGAGGACGGGCGCCGCTCGATCCAGATCCGGGTCAGCGACACCGGCGCCGGGATCGAGCCGGACGATTTGGCCCGGGTGTTCGAACCCTTCTTCACCACCAAGTCGCTCGGCAAGGGCACCGGCCTGGGACTCAGCCAGGTCTACGGCTTCGCAGCCCAGTCGGGCGGCGAGGTGCGGATCGACAGCCGGGTCGGCGAAGGCACCGAGGTCGTCATCGTCCTTCCGTGCAGCGAGCGGGAAGCGGCGCCCGCGGCCGACGCGGAGCGGCCCCGCGGCCGGCACCGTACCGGGCGAATCCTGGTCGTCGACGACAATGAGGATGTCGGCCGCTTCGCCGAGGGGCTTCTGCTCGAGCTCGGCCACGAAGTCGTCCGCGCACGCACCGGCTCCGAAGCGCTGGCTTTGGCCCGCGGCGACCATTTCGATGCGGTGTTCACCGACGTGGTGATGCCCGGGATGAGCGGCATCGAGCTCTCCCACCAGCTCCGCGCCCACCTCCCCGACCTCCCGGTCGTCCTCACCACCGGCTTCTCCGACGAGATCGCCCGCTCGGGCACCGGCGGCATTCCCGTGGTGTTCAAGCCCTATCGGCTGGAGACTTTGGCGGCGGCGCTGGACGAGGTGCTGGACGCTAGCGGACCCGCCGCGCGCTGAGTATCCGCACCGGCTTCACGATCGACTGGCCCAGCGTCGCTTGGGAACGGCCGCCCACGTAAGTCGGCGCGGCGAGGATTTTCTTCACCACGTCCATGCCCGAGACGACCTGTCCGAACGCCGCATAGCCTTCGAAGCCGGGCCGCGCATCGAGATAGGGGGCGGGCCCGACGGCGATGAAGAAGTCGCCCATCGCGGTGCCGGGCGCGTTGCGGGCCATCGAGATGGTGCCGTTCACATGCCGGATCCCGGTGCGGCTGGTCGGCTCGTGCGGGATCGGGTTGCGCATCCGGGTCGCGACATGGTTGATCCCGCCCTGGACGAAGCCGGTGCCGGGCTTCGTCCGGCTCCGCGCCGCACGGTAGAAGCTGGTGCCGTCGAAGCGCTTCTCATCGACATAAGCGAGGAAATTGCGCGACGTCACCGGCGCCCGCTTCGTCTCCAGAGCGACCACGATCGCCCCCACGCTCGTCTCGATCCGCACCCGCACGGGTGCAGCATGGGCAGTCGTTGAAAAAGCGGAAAACAGCGCGGCCAGCGCGATCCCAAGGCGAATCATCGCGCTGGCCTCTAGCCGAAAAGTTGGTCGGGGAGACAGGATTCGAACCTGCGACCCTCTGCTCCCAAAGCAGATGCGCTACCAGGCTGCGCTACTCCCCGGCGCCGCGCGCACCGCGAACAGCTTCAGCTATTCCGGAGACGCGCAAGCCCGGCCGGCGCACTTCGTGCGACCGACGGCGTGGCTTTGCCACGCCGCTGGGCTCCGTGGCAAGGCGTTGTGGCAAGGCGCCGCGGCAAAGCCGCGCCGTCGACCCTCACTTTCGTGAGGCCGGCCGCGCTTGGCGGGCGTGCGAAACAGCTCACGCTGTTTCAATCTCGCCGCCTGCGCGTTGGTGGGCCCGGAGGGATTCGAACCCCCAACCAAGCCGTTATGAGCGGCCGGCTCTACCGTTGAGCTACAGGCCCCACGACCGTCGCCTTGCCCCGCGATTAGCGGAGCGAAAGGCGGCTTGGCAAGGCGTTCAGCCCTGCTGGCCGGAGGAGCGTTCGGCGGGCTGGAGCGCGGGGAGGTAGAGGAAGAAGCGGGTCTCGCCGATCAGGAGCGCTCCCCCGACCGCCTCGGCGAGGTTGCGGACCAGCCGAAGCGCGAAGCCGAGGCCCAGAGCCGGCGCGCCGGGCCAGTCGCCTTCGGGGCTGTAGCCGGGATCGAGCAGGGCGCCTTCGTCCAGCCCCTCGATCGCCTGGGGGCGGTCGATCGACAGGCAGAGCATCTTCTCGCCGCCGATCTGGCCGAGCGCCATGGTCGCGGCGATGGTCTCGCCATGGCGGGCGAGGCCGATGGTTGCAGCGAGCATCCGGGCGAACATGCGCTCGGCGGCGGCGAGCTCGACCCGGGCGGGGGGCAGGTCGCGGGCGATCTCGATCGCGATCCGCGAGCCGCGCTGCTCGGCCACGCGCTCGTAAGCGTCGTGGAGGCGGCAGAGGAGGGCCACGGCGTCGACGGGGCTCTCGTCGAGCGTCAGGCGGCGGGTTTCGATCCGGGCGGCGGTGTCGAGATCGTCGACGGCGGAGAGCAGCTTCTTCGCCTGCTCCATGATGTCGACCGCCTTGTCGCGATAGCCGCTCGCCGCCGGGCCCATATATTGGCCCTCGATCATCTCCGCGAAGCCGACGATGGCGTTCAAAGGCGTGCGCAGCTCGTGGATCAGCTGGCGGAGCGAATCGGCGGGGAGCTCCGTGCCGAACAGGCCGGGCGCCTCGCTCCCTGCGTCGGCATGGGCGACTTCGTCGACGCGGGGGCGGCGGGCGGTGCCGCGATAGCCGAGGAAGCTTCCGCGCGCCGGCTCGAAGAAGGGAACGCCCGAGATGCGCCAGTCGCCGGCCGCTGCGCCCACGCCTGCGACGTTGAAGCGGGCGTCGCGGAACGGGGCGCGCTTGTCGAAGGCGCCGGCGGCCTGGCCGTCGACCCCGTGCTGCCCGCGTTCGGCGATCGAGGCGATGCTCTGCCCGACGAGGGGACCGCGGGGGGCGCCGGCGACCCAGACGATCACTCCGTCGGTGCCGGTCTCCCACTGGAAGCTGTCGATCCGCTCGGAAGGGTCGAGCGCCTCGGCGGCGGGAGGCGGAGCGGCGGCGGAGCGGTCTCGGCGGAAGGCTTCGATCCGCGCGACGAGGTCGCGAATCTGCGCTTCGCCCTTCGCCACCTCCGGGTTGCCGACGGGCTCCTCTTCGGCGGCAGGCGCGGCGATCGTCCCGGCGAGGGCGAAGTCGGCGGCCCCGAAGCGGGCCAGCGCAACCTCCACTTCGGGTGCGAGGTCGCGGCGGTGGCGGAGCAGGCCTCGCGCGACCGGGCTGAGGCTTGGGAGGAGATCGAGCCACTCTGTCGGGCCGAGGCGGACGGCGGCGAAGAGCGGCGAGGCGACGCTGCTATGATCGTCGCCGAAGAAGCGGACCAGGCCCGGCGCGACTCTTCGGCCGGCGAGCGCCTGGGCCGTCTCGCGGCGGACGGCTAGAGGGATTTCGTGCCGGTGCTCGAACAGCCAGGCATAGGCCGCGGCGGCGCTGCCGCTCTCGCCTTCTTCCCGGCGCTGGGCAAGGACGTCGACGAGCTGACGCCAGCGCGCTGCCTTCGCACCCGGCTGGTCGGCCGGCTGCGCGAGGACGGTCGCGATCATGTCGTCGAAACGCAAGCCTGATCCTCACTTCGAGAGAGTGCAAACGTTAACGCGCCCGCGTCCCCCAAGGAAGTGGTCAATCCGGGCCCGTCGCAATATGGGACGCGCCGGGCGTGAAAAAGGGGCGCCGGATCGCTCCGACGCCCCTTCGAACGCGCTTGCGATCAGTGGGTGGCGAGCCAGGCCGTCCACAGAGCGGCAATGTCGGCGCGGGAACCGGTCACCGCCTTGAACGCGGCCTGGGCCTCGGCCTTCTGACCGGCCAGAGCGAGCGCGGCACCCAGGCGGGTGTTGACCAGGTTCGAGTCGACCCCGCCCTTGCTCAGCGCGAGCCGGTAGAGCTCGGCCGCCTTGGCATAGTCGCCATAGCCTGCATAAGCGGTGGCGGTGTTGAGGGCGAGGGTGCCGTTCGCGGCCGTCTTCGCCTTGGCCTCGAGTCCGGGCAGCGAGGCGCGGTCTTCGGTGGTGCGCGCGGTCGCGGCGGCGAGCAGGGCCCCGGCATCGCCGGCCTTGACGATGCCGAGCCTGGAGCCCTCTTCGAGCACCGCCTTGGCCTCGCCCGGATAGCCCTTCTGGTCGACCAGGAAGGCAAGCTGGCCGTAATCGTGGGCGCCGTCCATCGTCTTGGTCGCGCGCTTCAGGCGGAGAAGGTCGAGCTGCGCCTCCTTGTCGAGGCTGTTCCCACTGACCCCGTAGATGGTGATCGCATTCTTGAAGTTGACGTCGTTCGGGAAGCGCTCGAGCGTCTGGCGGCTAAGCGCGATTGCCGTCGGATAATCCTTGGAATCATAGGCTGCCTTGACCGCGCTGCGATACCAGGCCTCGGGCGGCTGCTGGCCGGCTGCGGTGCTGAGCTGGATCGCGCGCTGGAGCAGCGGCAGCGCTTCTTTCGGCTTGTTGAGCTCGATCTTGGTCGACGCATAGTTGATCGTCTGGTCGAGATCGTTGGGGTTGGCCGTCAGGTAGGTGGCGAGCATGCCCACAGCCCGGGCATAATCCTTGGCGTTGAGCGCGCGGCCGATCAGGACCTTGTTCATGTTGCCGATCTCGGTGGGGCTGGCCGCACCGCTCGCGATCACCGCCTGGATGGCGGCCTCCTGCTCGGCCGAATCCTTGGTGTCGAGGGCGCGGTTCAGGCGGAACTTGGCGATGAGATATTTGTCGTCATTGGTGGTGGCGACCGCCTGGGCGGCGGCGAGCTTCGCCGCGAACACCGTGGCGTCGCCCTTGACCGCGGCCTGGAGCTCGGAGAGCGGCTTCTGCGCGGCCTTGCTGATGTCGAACTTGCGCTGCTCGGGAGCGGCGGCCGGGGCGGCCTTGGCGGGGGCGAGCGCGGAAGCCGGGGCCGCCAGAGCGACGCCGGCGACCAGGGACGCGGCGACCGCGAGGCTGGAAACGAACTTCATCGTGAAACTCTCCTGGGTAGCTGTCTTGCGAGGACGTGTAGAAAGGTCAGGCGTGCTGGCCGAGCCAGACCAGCCAGAGGGTGGCAAGCTGGGCACGGGCGCCGGTCACGGCGCGAAACGCGGTCTCGGCCTCGGGCTTGCGGCCCGCGAGAGCGAGGGCAATGCCGAGGCGGGTGTTGGCGGTGTCGGCGTCCACCCCGCCCTTCTGAAGCGCCGAGCGGTAGAGCTCGATCGCTCCGGCATAGTCGCCGAAGCTCAAAGACTGGTCGGCTGCGTCGAGCGACGGACCTCCGGCCGGCGCGGAGGCTGCGGCGGTGCGCAGCGACGCGAGCCTGGCCTTGGCGGCCGGAGCCCCCTTCGATGCGGCGGCAATCGCTTCCTTGTAGGTCGGCTTCAGCGGATCGACCATCTTCGCGGCAACCGCTTCCTCGAACAACGAGCGGCTCTCGCCGTGGAGGCCGGCGTTGGAGAAGGACTGCGCCGCCTCGAGATAGTCGCGCTCGCCGGCAAGGGCGTGCGACATGCGCATCAGCCGAAGGGCGTCGAGCGTCGTCCCCGCGTCCGGCGTCGCATAATCGCGATAGAGCAGGATCGCGTCGCGCCAATTCTCGGCGGTCGGATAGGCGGTGACGAGGTCGCGGCTGAACTTGAGCGCCTGCGGGCTCAGTTTCTTCACGGTCGCGATGCTGAGCGCGCGGCGGTACCAGCTCTCAGGCACCGGCTGCCCGCTCGCCCGGACATCGGGGCGGTTCGACAGCTCGAGCGCCTTGGCGTAGTCGGCCTCGGCGCGGTCGCGCTGCCCGGACGCCGCCGCGATGCTTCCCCGGCCGTAATAGAGGTTCGAAAGCTCCGACTCCGGCACCCGCCCGCTCGCCAGCAGCGCGTTGATCGCCGAGGATTGCATGGCGATATTGTTGGTCTCGCGGCCGAGCTTCAGCTCGAGATTGGCGAGATACCATTTCGCATCGGCGCCGGTCGCGACGGACCGGGCGGCGGTCAGTGCCTGGCCGGCCGCCGGATAGTTGCGCGCGGTGATCGCGGCGTCGAGCGCTGCGATGGTGGCGCGCTCGTCCTTGCTGAGCCTCGGGCCGGTCGGCTCCTGCTTCTTCGCATCCGCCGGGGCCACGCCCACGAACGAGAGCGCGCCAAAGCCGATCAATGCGGCAAGCGCCAGCCTGGAAACCGAACCCATATGCAAATTGCCTCCTGTTGGCCGCCCGCGTGGAGGGGCCGCGGCGCGGGCGGCCTCTCTATCGCCAATCGATCCGCGTTTCTAGCGCCGCGCCGCTGAACCCCGGTTGAACTGCAACTACCCGGAAAAGCGCGGGAAAAATGCGGCAGTGAAGCGCGGTTTGACAGCATGCGCCGGGCATCGCTACCCGCCGCCGATGCTTGCAGTGATTTCTCCGGCCAAGACGCTCGACTTCGAGCGTCCCCTGCCCCCCTTAACATCGACCCGCCCCGCCTTCGAGGAGGATGCGGCGAAGCTTGCCTCGGCTGCGGCGAAGCTCGGCCCGAAGAAGCTCGGCGCGCTAATGCACATCTCGCCCAAGCTCGCTGACCTCAACGCCGGCCGCTTCCGCGGCTTTGCCGAGCAGCCGAAGCGCCCCGCCCTCTACGCCTTCGCCGGCGACGTCTATGCCGGCTTCGAGGCCCACAGCCTCGACGAGACGGCGGTCGACTTCGCCCAGGACCATCTGCGCATCCTCTCCGGCCTCTACGGCCTTCTCCGCCCGCTCGACGAGATCCGGCCGTACCGCCTCGAAATGGGCACACGCTGGGCGCCTGGGAGGAAGAAGAACCTCTACGATTACTGGCAAAACCGGGTGGCGGACGAGCTCGCCTCGGCCGCCGGCCGCGGAGCAATCATCAACCTCGCCAGCAAGGAATATTGGCACGCCGTCGAAAGCCGCCTCCCCCCGTCCCTGCCGGTGATCGAGATCGATTTCCGCGAAGAGGGCCCCTCGGGCCTCCGCTTCAACACCTTCGCCGCCAAGCGCGCCCGCGGCATGATGGCGCGCTACATCTGCGAGCACCGCCTCACCGACCCAGACGCGCTCAAAAGCTTCGACAGCGACGGCTACGCCTTCGACCCCGAACAATCGGATCCGCAGAGGTGGCGCTTCACGCGATCGTGACTATCTAGGGTCCGACTCACGCGCGTACGCGTGTACGCGCGCGGGGTGGCGCCGGCGCGAAGCTTGCTCTAGGGTCCCAGCCGCACCTCCCGCGTCCTTCGGGCGCTCAACTCGAACATCATCAGGAATAAGCATTGGCCAGCGCACCGCCGACCATCGATGGCAGCGACATCTCCCCCATCTCCATCGTCGAGGAGATGAAGACCTCTTACCTCGATTACGCCATGTCCGTGATCGTCGCCCGGGCCCTGCCCGACGTGCGCGACGGCCTGAAGCCGGTCCACCGGCGGATCCTCTACGCCTGCCAGGAAGGCGGCTTCCTGCCCGGCCGGCCCTACCGCAAATCGGCCAAGATCGTCGGCGACGTGATGGGCAATTACCACCCGCACGGCGACAGCGCGATCTACGACGCCCTTGCCCGGATGACCCAGGATTGGTCGATGCGGGTGCCTCTGGTCGACGGCCAGGGCAATTTCGGATCGATGGACCCCGATCCCCCCGCCTCGATGCGCTACACCGAGGCGCGTTTGGCCCGGGTCGCGACGACCCTCTTGGACGATCTCGACAAGGACACGGTCGACTTCACGCCCAATTATGACGGGTCGCGGATGGAGCCGACCGTGCTCCCGGCGCGCTTCCCCAATTTGCTTGTGAACGGCGCCGGCGGAATCGCGGTCGGAATGGCGACCAACATTCCGCCGCATAACCTCGGCGAAGTGATCGCCGCCTGCCGCGCCTATATCGACAATCCGGCGATCACGATCGAAGAGCTGATCCAGATCATCCCGGGCCCGGACTTCCCGACCGCGCCCCTGATCCTCGGCCAGGCCGGCGCCCGAAGCGCCTATCACACCGGCCGCGGCTCGATCATCATGCGGGCCCGCCACAAGATCGAGGAGAACCGGGGCGACCGCCGCTCGATCGTGCTCACTGCCATTCCGTACCAGGTCGGCAAGAACGGCCTGGTCGAGAAAGTCGCCGAGGCCGCCAAGGACAAGCGGATCGAGGGCGTCTCGGACATCCGCGACGAATCGAACCGCGAGGGCGTTCGCGTCGTCATCGAGCTGAAGCGCGACGCGACCCCCGAAGTCGTCCTGAACCAGCTCTGGCGGCACACGCCGGCGCAGTCCTCCTTCCCGGCCAATATGCTCGCCATCCGCGGCGGCCGGCCGGAGACGCTCAACCTCCGCGACATCATCGAGAGCTTCGTCAAGTTCCGCGAGGAAGTGATCACCCGCCGGGCCAAGTTCGAGCTCGCCAAGGCGCGCGACCGTGCCCATATCTTGCTCGGCCTGGTCATCGCGGTGACCAATCTAGACGAGGTCGTTCGGATCATCCGCGGGTCCGCTTCGCCCGCCGAAGCGCGCGCGGCCCTCATCGCCCGGGAATGGCCGGTCGCCGAGATCGCGCCCTACATCCGGCTGGTCGAGGCTGTGGAGCATGAGGTGGAGGGCGACAGCTACCGCCTCTCCGATGCGCAGGTGCGCGCCATCCTCGAGCTTCGCCTCCACCGGCTGACCGGGCTTGGGCGCGAGGAGATCGGCGGGGAGCTGAGCCAGCTTGCCACTTCGATCACGGAGCTTCTGACCATCCTCGGCGACCGGCGCCGCCTGTACGAGGTGATGCGGGCCGAGTTCGACGAGATCGACGCCGCTTATTCCAAGCCGCGGATGACCGAGATCGCGCCCGCCTGGGACGGGATCGACGACGAGGATCTGATCGAGCGCGAGGACATGGTCGTGACCGTCACGCTGGGCGGCTACATCAAGCGCACCCCGCTCGAGACCTTCCGCGCCCAGAAGCGCGGCGGCAAGGGCCGCGCAGGCATGGGTACCAAGGACGAGGATGCGGTGACCAACCTCTTCGTCACCTCGACCCACACGCCGGTCCTGTTCTTTTCGACGGCCGGCAAGGTCTATCGCCTGAAGGTGTGGCGCCTCCCCGAAGGCGCGCCCCAGGCGCGGGGTCGGCCGATGGTCAATCTTCTTCCGCTCGCGGAAGGGGAGACGATCTCGACCGTGCTTCCGCTGCCCGAGGACGAGGCGGAGTGGAACGACCTCCACATCATGTTCGCCACCGCCAAGGGAATCGTCCGGCGCAACAGCATGGACGCCTTCACCCGCGTCCCCACGGCGGGCAAGATCGCGATGCGCTTCGGCGAGAGCGAGGATAGCGAGGACACGACCGACCGGCTGGTCGGAGTCTCGCTGCTCACCGAGGAGGACGACGTCCTGCTCGCAACCAAATGCGGCAAGGCGATCCGCTTCGCCGCCACCGACGTGCGCGAGTTCCAGAGCCGCACCGCGGCGGGCGTGCGGGGCGCGAGGCTTCAGGACGGGGACGAGGTGATCTCGCTCTCCATCCTCAAGGGCTTCGCCGCGAGCACCGAGGAGCGGGACGAATATCTGCGCCATGCCCTGTGGCGGGAGCGCAGCGAGGACGCGGCCCCTCCCCCGCCGCGGGAGATGTCGGACGAAAGGTTCGAGGAGTTCCGCGCGGCGGAGGAGTTCATCCTTACGGTGTGCGCCAACGGCTACGGCAAGCGATCGTCGGCTTACGAATATCGGCGGATCGGCCGCGGTGGGCAGGGGATTACCAATATCGGCAATCTCGACCGCAACGGGCCGGTTGTCGCCAGCTTCCCGGCGCATAATGGCGAGCAATTGATGCTGGTCACCGACCAGGCGAAGCTGATCCGAATGTCGGTCGGCGACACCCGCGTGATCGGCCGCGGCTCGGCCGGCGTCCGCCTCTTCCACGTCGCCCCCGACGAACACGTCGTCTCCGCCGCCCGAATCGACGAATCGGAGGAGCCGGAGAACGAGGCGGAAGAACTGATCGCCGAAGACCTGGGCAGCGCGCCCCCGGCGGCGGCGCCGGACGCTGTCCAGCTCGACGACGGAACGGGCCCGGAAACGCTCCCGGAGCGCATCGAGGAGGATGACGGGGACGAGTAACACCTGCCTCCCCATCCGCAGGATGGGGAGGGGGACCGCCGAAGGTGGTGGAGGGGTGACCTAGCTCTGAGTCAGAGGTTCCCGCGCGAACCGCCTAGTCCCAGCCTTGTCACCCCTCCACCACCCTACGGGTGGTCCCCCTCCCCGCCGCTCCGCGTCAGGGAGGCAGAGGAGCGGCCGCCGCCTGTCACTCCCAACCAAATCAGGAGCTGGCCGGCATAATACAGCCACCAGATGGCCAGCCCGAGCCAGAGCGGCCGCTCGGCCCAGCCCATCCGCCAGGCGATCAGCATGTCGCTGGCGAGGAAGAGCAGGGCTCCGATGCGGGCGCGGGGGAAGCGGCTCAGCCAGGCCGCGGCGGCCATTGCGCCGAGCAGGCTTGCGTAGATGGTGAAGCCAATGCGGTCTGCGCCCGGCGGGAGGAGCAGGCTTGGCGTCACCACTGCGAAGAGCAAGATGGCGACCGCGATCAGGCTGAACTCGCGCCGATTGCGCAGGTAGAGCCAAATCGCAACGACGTGCCCGAGCGCGAAGGCTGCGGCGCCTGCGGTGAAAGCCACCTCCAGAAGCACATCGCCCGTGGCCCCGAGCGCCATCACCGCCGCCAGCAGCCACCCATCCACCGACCGCGCCCGAAGCGCCGCCGCCAGCGCCAGCAACCCCACCGGCGTCCCCTTGACCGCGATTTCCAGCGCCGACGCCGGACCCGGGCTCCACAGCAGCGGATAGAGCACAGCCACCGCCGCGCTCGCCCCAAGTATGGCAACTAACGGCCGCATCGGCTTCCTCCCCGCCCCGAACCGGACTATCGCAACGCCCCATGTCCTACCAAGTCCATATCGTCGGCGGCGGCCTCGCCGGGTCCGAAGCCGCCTGGCAGCTCGCCGAAGCCGGGGTGAAGGTGCGCTTGTCCGAAATGCGCGGCTCGGGCGAGATGACGCCCGCCCACCAGACCGACAGCCTCGCCGAGCTCGTCTGCTCGAACAGCTTCCGCTCCGACGACGCCGAGCACAATGCCGTCGGGCTTCTCCATGCCGAGATGCGCGCGCTGGGCTCGCTGATCATGGCCATGGCCGACGCCCACCGGGTCCCCGCCGGATCGGCCCTCGCGGTCGATCGCGAGGGCTTCGCTGCGGCGGTGACCGAGCGGCTGTCGGCCCATCCAAACGTCGAGATCGTCCGGGAAAGGGTGGACGCCCTCCCCGCCTCCGGCCCGACCATCGTCGCAACCGGTCCGCTGACCGCGATGCGCCTCGCGGAATCGATCGGCGCCGCCACCGGCTCCGACGCGCTCGCTTTCTTCGACGCGATCGCCCCGATCGTCCACCGCGACACCATCGACATGGAAATCGCCTGGATCGCGTCGCGCTGGGACAAGGGCGAGGCCGCCTACATCAACTGCCCGATGACGAAGGACCAGTATCTCGCCTTCCATCAGGGCCTGATCGACGGCGAGAAAACCGAGTTCAAGGAGTGGGAGAAGGACACGCCCTATTTCGAGGGCTGCATGCCGATCGAGGTGATGGCCGCCCGCGGTATCGACACGCTGCGCTTCGGGCCGATGAAGCCGGTCGGCCTCGACGACCCGAAGACCGGCCGCTGGCCCCATGCGGTCGTTCAGCTCCGCCAGGACAATGCGCTCGGCACCTTGTTCAACATGGTCGGCTTCCAGACCAAGCTCAAACATGCCGAGCAGGTGCGGCTGTTCCGGACCATCCCGGGGCTGGAGAATGCCGAGTTCGCGAGGCTGGGCGGCCTCCACCGCAACACCTTCATCAACTCGCCCCAATTGCTCGACCCGACCCTGCGGCTGAAGAACGCCCCCCACATCCGCTTCGCCGGCCAGATCACGGGGTGCGAGGGCTATGTCGAATCGTCGGCCATCGGGCTCCTGGCGGGGAGATTCGCCGCCGCCGAGCTGGCCGGAGAAGCCCTCGCCCCGCCCCCGCTGGAAACGGCCCTCGGCGCCCTATTGGGCCACATAACCGGCGGCGCCGACGCCTCGGCCTACCAGCCGATGAACGTAAATTTCGGCCTCTTCCCCCCGGTCGA
>VBAE01000253.1:0-9095 GCA_005882415.1 Alphaproteobacteria bacterium
GCCGTGATCGGTCATCGAAGGATGCTCAACGACCTCTTGAGTTTTTCCTATGAAGACGACGGCCAGGTTGCGATCGTCGGCCTGGACCTCGCGTCGGGATATGCGAAGCCTCAGATCGTCGACCTGAGCGTGGCGATGACCTTCACCGTGCTCTCGGCCGCCTCCGGAGGCATGTGGCGGCCGGCCTCGGTTCACTTCCGGCACCGGGCCCCTGCGGACCCAAGGGCCTTCCAGCGCTTCTACTCGGTTCCGGTCGAATTCGAGAGCGAGTTCGACGGCCTCGCCTGTTCGTCCGCCGCCATGAACACGCCCAATCCGCTCGCGGACGATGTGATGGCACGGCACGCCGAGCGCCTGCTGCAAATGGTGCCCCAGGCGGCCGAGAAGGAGCAGACCAGCGACAAGGCAAGGCGCGCGATCACCCTATTGCTGCCGAGCGGAAGGGCGACGTTGAACGACGTCTCCGCGAATCTCGGTGTTACGCCCCGGGTCCTTCAGCGGCGGCTGGAGAGGGAAGGCTTTTCCTTCGCTTCGCTCCTCAACAAGACGCGCCGCGACATGGCGAAACGCTATCTGAGCCAGTCGGACCGCCCGATCACGTCGATCGCCGACCTCATGGGCTATTCGTCGCTGAGCGCCTTCGGCCGCTGGTTCGTGGCCGATTTCGGGATTCCGCCGCAAAGTTGGCGTTCGGCCCAGTCGCACCTCGCGAAGTCCCAGCCTGTCAGCTATCGGTTGAACTGAAGCCCCGGGAGCGAAGGATGGCGAAGAGCAGCGGGAACGCATTCTTCCCGTCGGTCATGATCTTCCTCGTGGTCACGCTCAACCTGGCGGACCGCCAGATCATCAACATCCTTGCCCAGGATATCAAAGTCGATCTGGGGCTCAGCGACGCGCAGCTCGGGCTTCTGACCGGCTCCGCCTTCGGCGTGATCTACGTGATCGCGGGCATCCCCATCGCCCGGCTGGCGGACCGTGCGGACCGCCCCCGCCTCATCGCGGCGATGCTCGCAATCTGGAGCCTGTGCACGATCGCCTGCGGCGCCGCCGGCGGATTCATCGCCCTGTTCCTCGCCCGAATGGGCGTCGGGGCCGGAGAGGGCGGCGCCCAGCCGACCTGCACCTCGTACATCAGGGACCTGCATCCGACGCGGGCGACGTCGGCACTCGCCGTCATGATGGCAGGCCATCCCTTCGGCAGCTTCCTGGGCTTCATGGTCGGCGGTGCAATTGCCCAGCATTGGGGCTGGCGGTCGGCCTTCGTGCTGGCGGGATTGCCCGGACTGCTGGTCGCCCTGCTGATCGCCTTCGGAATTCGAGAGCCGCGACCGAGCAGCCCGCAGGCGGGGCAAAGAGGTCTCTGGCGGCGGGACATGAAGCGTCTGCTGCGGAACCCGTCCTTGCCCCTCCTGATGGTCCTTTGCTCCGCCTCGCTCCTGATCATCTACTCCGGCAGCGCGTGGTTTCCGGCCTACTTCATCCGCGTCCATCGCTTCACCACGGGTGAGATCGGAGCCTATGCGGCGGTCGCGGTCGGAGTGGGCGGCGGGGCCGGTACGCTCGCCGGAATATTGTGCGATCGCTTCCGGGAGCGCCTGGTCTCGGCCGAGATCAAGTTCCTGATCCTGGCCTTCGCGGGCTTGCTGCCCTGCACATTGTGGACGTTGCTGGCGCCGAGCGCCGCGAGCGCATTGGCCGGCCTGCTTGCGTTCAATCTGTTCGCTTATGCCTGCCTGGCGCCGACGACCCGCCTCATCCAGGACGCGGTCGAACCCCACGAACGCGCCCGCTACGGCCTCGCTTCGATCCGATATGCCGCGGCGATCGTGATGACCGCGGCGGCTCTCGCGGGCCTCCTCGGAAGCATTGCCCTCAAGCGCCAGGTCGAGAGTGCGGGACGTTCCACCGGCGGTACCGACTGAACATTCAGTGTCGCGATATGTAGAACCGGCTGCTCGGCCAGCGCCGATACCCGATGCGTGAACCCGTGACCCTCGCCTGGTGCCTCGCCAGCGAAGTCGGGGTTGCTGCGCAAAGGGGGGGATATGCGCTGGTCATCACCGGATTCGAAATGGATTGCCGCTGAATTTGCCGACGCGAGTGCGGCATGAGCGGGCCAGTCAAGCGCGTGATGCTCGCCGACCATCACGACATGGTGCGATTGGGGATAAGGACGCTTCTGGACGGCAAGCCGCAATTCACCGTCGTGGCAGAAGCGGCGGAGAGCGCCGAAGCCATAGAACTGGCGCAGCAGTGCCGGCCGGACATCGCGATCATGGACTATGCACTGCCCGGATCCAACGGGATCGAGGCAGGCAAGGCCATGAAGGCAGTGCTCCCGGCGTTGGAAGTCGTCCTCTTCACGCTCCACTCCCGCGAGTCCGTCCTGATCGAAGCCATGCAGGCAGGCATATGCGGATATGTGCTGAAGTCGGACCCCGAACGCAGCCTCCTCGATGCGCTTGCCGCAGCGGCGATCCAGCGCCGCTACATATCCCGCGAGATTTCCGAGACGGTCATCGCCCGCGTGGCCGCAAATGCGATGGCGCCGGAAGGCGGCCTGACCCGCCGGGAGCGGAGCATCGTCGAGCTGATCGCAGGCGGAAAGCTGAACAAGCAGATCGCCGACCTGCTGAGCATCAGCATCAAGACGGTCGAAACCCACCGCGCCCGGGCGATGGAGAAGCTGGAGCTCGGCACCTCGGCCGATCTGGTCCGGTATGTCGTGCGGAATGGATGGATCGAGCCTTGATGGGAGCGGATGGCTTCCCGGCCGCCCGTGCGCCGAGGGTCGTCCGCGGCTACTTCACCGCAACGCTAAATTTGCAGCTGGCTCCCCAGCTCAACGACGCGGTTGGTCGGCAGCTTGAAAAACTCCATCGCGCTTTCGGAGCTTTTCAGCATCCAGGCGAAGAGCTTCTCCCGCCACAGCGTCATTCCCGGCACCTTCTTCGACGCGATCAGCTTCTGGCGGCCGAGGAAGAAGCTCGTGCTCATCATGTTGAAGGGCTCCCCGCAGGTCTCGATGCCGGCAAGGTCGCGCGGGATATCGACCTCTTCCATGAAGCCGTAATGAAGGATGAGACGATAGAAGCCCTGGCCGGCATCTTCGATTTCGACCCGCTTAGCGGGCGCGACGTGAGGCACCTCCTCCACCTTCACGGTGAGGATCAGCACGCGTTCGTGAAGCACCTGATTGTGCTTGAGATTGTGGAGCATGGCTGCGGGTACGGTCTCCGGCGAGGCCGATAGAAAGACCGAAGTCCCCCGCACGCGGTGTACCGACGTACCCGTCGACTTGATGAAGACAGGCAGCGGAAGGGCGGATTCCTCAAGCCGCTCGCGCATGATCTGCCGGCCCTTGGCCCAAGTGGTCAGGACGGTGAAGATGACGGCTGCAACGAGCAGCGGGAACCATCCGCCGTCGGCAATCTTGGTAATATTGGACGCAAAGAAGATGCTGTCGACCAGCAGGAATAGCCCGATCGTCGCCGTCGCCAGAAGACGGTTCCAGCACCAAACCTGGAACACCAGAAATGCCAGCATCGAGGTGGTGATCAGCATAGTTCCGGTAACGGCGATCCCATAGGCCGACGCCAACCGAGTCGACTCGCGGAAACCGAGAACGAGCAGCACCACCATGATCAGCAGCGTCCAATTGACGAACGGAATGTAAATCTGTCCGGCCGCCTTTTCGCTCGTGTGGAGGGTGCGGAGGCGCGGAAGAAAACCGAGCTGCACGGCCTGGTGGGTCACCGAGAAGGCACCGGAGATGACCGCCTGGCTCGCGACGATACAGGCGAGCGTCACGATCCCGACGAGGGGAAGCCGTCCCCATTCGGGCGCCATCAGGTAGAACGGATTGGCAACTGCAGCCGGGTTTTGGAGAAGCAGCGCCCCTTGCCCGAGGTAATTGAGCATCAGGCACGGATAAACAACGATGACCCAGGACCAGCCGATGGCCTTTCGCCCGAAATGGCCCATGTCGGCATACAGTGCTTCTGCCCCGGTCACCGCGAGGAACACCGATCCTAGCGCCAGGAAGCCTAGCGTTGGGTTGACGAGGAAAAACGTGATGGCCCAAAGCGGGCTTAGTGCGGCAATGACCTCGGGGCGCGCGAGGATTTGCGAAATGCCGAGCGCGGCGAGCACCAGCAGATAGGCGAGGATCACCGGTCCAAAGACTTTGCCGACGCTTCCGGTCCCGCGCCGCTGAATCGCGAAGAGACCAAGGAGGATTGCGATCGTCGCCGGAATGATCAGCGGTTTGAACCCCGGTTCGACGACCGCGAGCCCCTCGATGGCGGGAAGCAGCGTCACGGCTGGCGTGATCATGGCATCGCCATAGAAGAGGCACGTCGCCAGCACGCCCATCACCACCAGGCCCTTGGTCCAGCGCCTGCCTTCCAGATTGCGCGAGATCAGCGACAGGAGCGCGAAGGAGCCACCTTCGCCGCGATTGTCGGCCCGCATGGCAACGAGCACATATTTCATCGTGACGATCAGCATCAGCGACCAGAATATGAGGCTCAGCACGCCGAACACGTGCAAGCGGTCGACCGCCATGGGGTGCGGTCCGAGGAAGCTCTCCTTCATCGCGTAAAGGGGCGACGTGCCGATGTCGCCATAGACCACTCCGATTGCGCCAAGCATCAGCTTGGACATACCTTCGTTCGGCTGATGCGGAACAGGCGCGGAATCACCAACGGAGGGCGTACTGTCGAGCGTGGTCATGCGGGCGATGTGGCCCGCAGACGCATAAAGATTCCATGTGGATTCGATTTGCGACGAACCCTGACGATGAACCGTCAATCGCTGCCAGGCTCTCGACGTGACGCTTCCGCCGGCGCAGTCTGGACCCATGTCTTGGAAACGGTCTACGCCTTCCGACAATAACCGACGAGCCTCGGCAATGCGCCCGTCGTTCTCCTGTACATCCCGGTGGTGCTCGCAGCGGCGGTCCTACGGGGCCTGCGACCGGCCCTGCTCGCTGCGGTCGCCTCGGCTTCAGCCTATAATTTCTACTTCACCGCGCCTTATCACACTCTGCTGATCGACAGCCCCGCGGACGTGGTGACGGTCGTGGTCCTGTTCCTCGTCGCGCTTGTCACCAGCCACCTCGCTGCCTCAATGCGGCAGCAGGAGCGGCTCGCCAAGACGCATGCGGCCCGGAATGCAACCATTGCAGGATTCGCCCGGCGTTTGCTGTCCTGCGGGAGCGAAAAGGATATCGCCGAGGTCTCCACCGAAGAACTTTCCCGCCTCTTCAAGTGCAATGCCGTCCTGGTGGTCGGTCGAGACGACCCCGAACTCGTCGCCAGCGTTCCGACGGACATGCGGCTCAACCCAGGCGATCGTGCCGCCATGCTGCTCACGTTCGGCACAGGCGCGGCAGCCGGCCGCGGAATTGGCCAGGCCAATCTCGCCGACTGGCAGTTCCACCCCGTCGTCTCGGATGAAGGCGTAATCGCCGCTTTGGGGCTGGCACGTGACGACGGAGTGCCGCCCCATCTGGACTTGCAGCTTCCGCTGCTCGGCAGCCTTCTCGACCAGCTCGCCCTTGCCCTCGAGAGGGCGGGGCTCGAGCGTCAGGCGCGGGAGTTCGCCACGCTTCGGGAGCGAGATCGGATCCGTTTGGCCCTGCTTGCGTCAATCGGTCAGGACGTCAAACCTCGGCTCGCAGCGATCATGGCTGCCGCTCGCGCCCTGAGGCGCGGCGGCTCCAGCGACAAGGCGCTCGTCTCTTCCGTTGCTGGCGAGGCCGCCAAGCTCAATCTCTATATCGACAACTTGCTCACCCTCAGCCCGGCTTCCGAGCAGAAACCGGTCATGGCCGGCGCAGTGACGATCGACCTGTTCCGCCGGCTGGTGTTGAAGGATGGAGCGGAGATCCACTTGACGCCCAAGGAGTACGTGGTGCTCGCAGAACTGGCGAAGCATCCGGACCGGGTGCTGAGTCACGCCTACCTGCTCCGCACCGCGTGGGGACCTGCACACGAAGCCCAAATCGACTATCTGCGGGTGGCGGTGCGCGCGCTGCGGCAAAAGCTGGAACGGGACCCCTCACGGCCCGAAATCATCATCAATGAGCCTGCGGTCGGCTACCGACTCAAGGCTCAGCAATTGATGGCTTCCTAGCCGAACGCCTGCCTATCCAAACCGCTCACACCGCGTTGGCAGCGGATTTGGGCCTGCGCCTTTTATCCCCCCATCGCCTCGTCGACCGAGGACGAGGTCACCGGGTGATAGGTCGGCCGCGCCTTAGCGTAGATGCGCTGCGCCAGCGGGCGGCCCCAGTCGCCTTCCGCCAACAGCGCCTTGAACAAAGGGAGGACGAACTTGCGGCGGCCCTGGGTGGTGAGGAAATGCTCCACCGCCGGGACAGCCGGGTCGTAATGGTTGGGGATTGCGAGCTTCAGCCAGGCGAACAGGACTTCGCTATTGCCGCTTTGCGAGAGGCGGAAGGCGCGATCGAGGGTGTCGAGCCGCTCCCTGGAGAGCTGGCGCGGCAGGCGGTTGAGGAAGCGCAGCCGCTCCGAGGTCGACCATTTGGCGAAAGGCACCGTCTCCGGCGCTGCCCCGCCCGCATAGGAAGCGGAGGCGCGGTCGACGGCGGCGAAGGCTTCGGCCGGCGGCGGCGCGACGTTAGTGGGGATGCCGGGCTGGTAGACCCATTCGTCGAGGCGAAGCGACTGCTCCAGCGCCTTGTCGCCCTTGACCAGATTGGCGCGAATGTCGGCGAGGAAGACCGACGCGGTCATCGGCTGGAAGGCGTGGCGGTCGAAATAGGAGCGCAGGTAAGCGTCGAACCGCTCGCGGCCGACGGTCCGCTCGACGGTGCGCAGGAAGGCGGCGCCTTTCTCATAAGCGATGTCGGCCATCGCCGAGTCCGGGTCTCCCCCCTTCAAATCGAGGTGGAGCTTGGTGCCCGGAGCGCCGGGGCCGCCGGCTTCCTTGATGGCCGCCTGGAGGTCGTCCCAGCCCAATGCGATCTCGCGGTTGGTCGCTTCCGTCCCATAGAGCTTCTCCATGATCCGGCTCTGGAAGTAGGTGGTGAAGCCTTCGTTCAGCCAGAAATCGGCCCAGGTCGCGTTGGTGACGAGATTGCCCGACCAGCTATGGGCGAGCTCGTGCGCGATCAGCGAGACGAGGCTTCGGTCGCCGGCGATCGCGGTCGGCGTGGCGAAGGTCAGCGTCGGATTCTCCATCCCGCCGAACGGGAAGGCGGGGGGAAGGACGAGGATGTCGTAGCGGCCCCAGCGATAGGGGCCGTAGAGCGCCTCGGCGGCGTCGACCATCTTCTCGGTGTCGGCGAACTCCCAGGCGGCGGCCTTGAGCGTCGCCGGCTCGGCATAGATGCCGGTGCGCTTGCCGAGCGGCTGGAAGCCGATGTCGCCGACCGCGATCGCGATCAGATAAGGCGCGACCGGCTTGTCCATTCGGAAGCGGAAGGCGCGGCCGCCGCCTTCGGTCGGGGAGACGGCCTCGCCATCGGGCGTCAGCTTGTCGCCGCTCATCACCGCCTTCAGCCCCTCGGGGACGACGATCCGCGCCTCCCAGGTCTGGCGGATTCCCGGGCTGTCCTGGGTCGGGATCCAGCTTCGGTTGAGGATCGATTCGCCCTGGCTGAACAGGAAGGGCTTCTTCTTGCCGGCGGTCTGCTCGGGGGTAAGCCATTGCAGCGCGCCCGCGTCCGGGCCGCTCCGGTAGCGGATGTGGATCTGGCGGCTGTTCCCCAGCGCGATGATCAGCGGCGCGCCGAGGATGGGATCGGAGGCGCCCAGGCGGAAGGCGAGCGTGCGGCCTTCGGCGTCGGTCACTTCCTCTATCTCGAGGCCCTTGGTGTCGAGCACGATCTCCTTCGCCCCCGGCGCCGCCTGGACGTCCAGAGTCGCCGTTCCGCCGATCCGCTTCGCCTCGAAGTCGGTCCGAAGGTCGAGCGCGACATGGGTGACCCGCGCTTCGGCAGGGCGGGCGTAGCTGTGGATGTCCTTCGCGTCGGGCGCGTTGAGGATCGGGGCCACCTTGGGCGCCGCGGACGCCTGGCGCTGCTCCTCCGCTTTCTGCTCCTTCACGCTGGGCGAGCAGGCGCAGGCGAGGAGGGCGAGAGCGGCGGCGAGGAAGCTGCGCAAGGGGGACTACTCCGGGTGGATGAGGGGGTTGGGGGGGTCGGCACCGCCCTTAGTCGCTCCCGAGCCCGGGGACCAGCCGGCTCACCGCTGCTTCCGCCGCCACCCCGATGGCGAGGCCGGCGCCGATGTCGGTGGGGTAATGGGCGCAGCGCGGCACCTGCACCGCCGCAAGCACCGCCGCCGCCGCATAGGCCGGACCCTGGTGCTCGGGATAGTCGCGGGCATAGGCGCGAGCCACCGCCGCCGCCCCGGCGCTGTGGCCGGAGGGGAAGCTGGTCAGCTCCTTGGCGTGGCTGTTCCCCGGCTCGGGCGTCGCGTCCTCCCCCTTCTCGGCGAGCGCGCGGGGGCGGACGCGGTCGACGCGGTGCTTGACGAAATCCTTGGTCCAGGTGGCGAACGTGTGGGCGGCGAGCATCCGCCACCCCGTCCGCGCCAGCCGCCGGTCGCCGCCGAACAGGCCGACCGCGATCACCGCGCCGCACAGGATCCGGAGCTGCGGCTGGTCGCCGAGCGCCGCGATCGGGCTCAGCGCCTTGATCAGCGGAGTCTCACATAAGGCGCGAGCGCCTTCGCCGACGCCTCGTCCGCCTTGAGCGCGGGGCCCTTCTTCTTCTTTGGCGAAGACCGAGTTTTCATAGTCTGCGAGGAGGTGGCGCGGTCCGTCATAGAGGACGAACGCCCCGGCTTCGATCAACGTTGCATCCTCGAAACCACCCGAGCGAAATCCGATCGTCCTGAGGCCCGCTTTCGCCGCCGCCTTCACGTCCCAGGGGGAGTCGCCGATCACCACCGCATCCTCGCGCCCGAGCGGCCCGATCTTGCGAAGGGCCGCCTCGAAAATGTCCGGGCAGGGCTTGGACGCGCCGACCTCGTCCTTCGACGTCGTCGCCGACACCAGATCCTCGCAGCCGATCAGCGCCAGATGATAAGCCACCTCCGCCTCCCCCGCCGAGGACGCGAGAA
>VBAE01000253.1:9281-20466 GCA_005882415.1 Alphaproteobacteria bacterium
CCTCAGGAACAGCTCCCGCACCCCGGGAAACGGCACCGCCCGCGCCAGATAGTCGCGCTTGAACAGGTCCGACCGATAGTCCTCGATCGCCTTCGCCCGCCCCTCGTCCAGCTCCGGCAGAAGCGTCGGAATGAGGTTGTCGCCCCCCTTCCCCACCTGGCCGCGGATCACGTCCTGCGCCAGGTCATGCCCGAAGTGCAGGAACGCCTGCCGCCAGGCCGAGGCGTGAAGATCGTTGGTATCGACCAGAGTCCCGTCCACGTCGAACAGCGCCGCACGCGCCATCTTGAAGCTCCATCGCAAGGGGTGGATCGGACCCACGCGCTGCTCCCAAACGAATGGCGCCCCGGCAGGGGGAACCGGGGCGCCTCGGGGACCAGGGACGTCAGTCTTTCCGTCAGACGGGGGGAGAACGCCGCGCCACTGCCCCGGTTTCCGCCCCTGCGGCCAACCGTTTCCCGCCAGCGGCGGGCGGCCACGCCCCCTCCCCGCCGGAAACCGCTTGCAATGTAGGATTTCGTCTGTTCCTCTTTCGTTCATGATCCAGCGCCCGATTCCCGTCATCTGCGATTGCTGCCGAGCCCGCGGCGTCTCCGGCGAAGACCCGTTCGAGGCCTTCGGCGCCCTGCTCGATTTCGAGCCCGTCCCGCGCAAGGCCAACCGCGCCGACGGCTGGACCCCGGACGTCCAGCGCGCCTTCATCGCCGCCCTGTCCCTCACCGGCTCCGACCGCGCCGCCGCCCGAGCGGTCGGCAAGGCCCAGTTCGGGGTGACCCAGCTGCTCGCCTGCCCGGGCAGCGAGGGCTTCGCCGCCGCCCGTGCCGAGGCGATGGAGATCGCCGCCGACGAGCGCAGCCGCCGCCTCGCCGAGGGCCTGCGCGCCGTCGCCGAGGAGCAGGCCGGCTGGCGTCCGCCCGATCCGCCATACGCGAGGGCCACCACCCGCGCCCGCCCGGCCGCGCCCGCCCCCGCCGAGCCGTCGGCCTCGCTCGACTTCGAGGCCGACGAGGACGCGCATTGGGACGCTTTCTGCAGCGTCGCTACCAAATACCATATCAAGCTCGAGGCCGAGCGCCGCTGCCGTCTCGAAGGACGCATCGCCGAAGCCGATTTCTACCTGCGCCAGCTGACCTTCGTCGAAATCCTCGTGGATCTGACGACTGATCGGCGCGCCTTCGCCTGGCTGCGCGATTTCCGCCACGGCACCCGCCACATCGTCCAGATCGCCCAGACCTCGATGTCGATGCTGCTCGACAAGCTGCGCCGCCTGCATTGGGAGCAGTCCGGCGCCCCGCCCCGCCCCGCTGCCACGCCGCCCCACCTCCTTGTCGACCATGGCGATTTCGCGACCGGCGCGATGCAGAGCCTCCGCGGCACCACGGCGGCCGAGATGCGTGCGGAGCGCGCCGCCTGGGAAGAGCAATATCGCCGCGACGCCGAAGCCCAGATCGCCTGGGAGGCGAGCGCCGCCGCCGAGTTCGAAGCGCGCCGCGCCGCCGGCCTCGTCCCCCCGCCGCTGCCGCCGGAACCGGACGCCTGGGACGAGGTCATGGCGAGGCTGGGCGCTGCCGCCGAACCCGCAACGGATCCAAATCCCGAACCCCCAATCCCCAACCCGGGCGACGGAGAGGAGCAATGAACTTCCACCTTCCCCTCACTGAAGACCCGGAGCGCGACGAAGCCGCCGAGCACAGCGACGCCGGCGTGCAACGCCGCCGGAGCAGCGCGAAGAGCCGGCGCAGTCCGGCCGGCGAGGCGTGCGGTCTCGAACCGCACGAACTCGTCCGACGACGTCACGGAATTCAGTTCCGTGACGCCCTGCCCCTCCTACCCCTCTCCCATCTGGGGAGAGGGAGGGACCCACGGCAAAGCCGTGGGAGGGTGAGGGCCCGAACCAAGCCTACCCAGCCAACCCCCGCAAATCCCGAAGCAAAGCGGCGAAGCACTCCTCCCCGCCCTCCAGCGTCCCCACCTCGTGCGAGATCGCCAGCTCCAGCTTCACCGCCACCGCCCCCGCGTCCGCCACCGGCACCAGCAGCAGCGCCCGCAGCGTATCGTAGAGCCGATCCACCGCCGCATCATGCTCCCCCTCCAGCGCCTCTTCCGCCTCAAACGATCCCCCCGCCGACCGCCCCTCCACCACCCGCACCGCCTCCTCGGCAGCACGATAAGCGGCAAGAGCAGAGCGCCAACACTCCTCCCCGGCACGGGGAGGGGGACCATGCGAAGCATGGTGGAGGGGGCCCAGCGCTCCCGCCGAAGCAGGATCGAGAGGAACAGCCCCAAACAGCGGACCGACCACCGCCGCCCCTAGCACGGCCCGCCGCGACGGATTATGAGTAAGCGCAGCCATCCTTCGCCGTCTCCTGCAGAGGCGTGAGGGGGGTAGGCCGGGCAATGTAGTCCGCTCCGGTCCGATGATTATCCGGTACCAATATTTCAGGGGCAGATCAATAGCCGGTTCCGAAAAAAGAGGCCGCGGCCGCCCAAAGACCGGCATCGGCCCGAACATCGGCCTGCGCCTGTACCCGGAGCTGGAGGCGGCACTGGACGCGTGGATCGCGGAGCAACCGGAGCCGAGGCCGAGCAGGCCGGAGGCGATCCGAATGCTGCTGCGACAGTCCCTTTTGAGCGAACGACACTAAGAAGGATCTTCCAGAGGAGATCACATTGCAACGTCAGGGTTTCGGTACAGGAGGATTCGAAAGCTTAATGAACGAAACTTCTACTGCCTTGAATCCCAGGGCCTCGACTTCGCGTTTCACGTCATCGAGGGTAACTCGTGAGAAGAAGGGTATTGTATAGTCCTTGGTGCTAGCAATTGGAGCATCGCCGAACTTGAACTCCACCGTCCAACCGGCCGGAAAATCGGCAAATAGCTTGACAGCGGACTCATGGCCGACGGCGGCTACGACGTGCTGCAAGAACCCGTCTCGTACTGCATCATAGAGCCTCGTCAGCTTAGCCGAATTCATACCCTGCATGAGGAAATGACTAATTACACTTGACCTGCGCCCGCTCTTCTTAACGTGGATTAACCGCTTTTCCTTCACATCCAGCAGGTCACACACTTCGATACCAGGCCCTGGCATATTCGGAACGGCTACAAACATCTGGTCCATTAGCACGAAACGTTCTTTGTCGTTATCGACTACTCGCTTGTTATAGAGCTCTTCAACCTCATATACGATCGTCTGGTTCTTTTTACCGCCGGTGACAAGCGGCCAAGGCAGGAAAGCCTTGTCCAAACCTTTCGAAGCTGCAGCGAAGGCCTGATTTGCAGATTCGACTAGTGCCTTGTCTATTCTATACCACCGACCTTCGTTAATCGCGTATCGAGCTTTTTCATATTCGAGGGAGCCAACGAGGCCTCGGTACACAGACCACTCGCCTAATTTGTACTTTCCATCGACATTGTAGTTGGCAACTCGGCATTTAGATAGATCGTCAATCGTTCCGAAATGGCCAAATGCCTCTTTGTAGATTGTCAGAGTGACATCTGGCAGTTGCACTCGCTTGCCACTGCCGGGCATCGTCATGAACCCGACAGGCTCAGTCGTAATCTCAGGAGCCCCGAGTTCGAAAGAGGGCTTTTCTGAATTTATGTCCTCTAGTAGTTCTTCGTCCAGCTTGCCGGCCGAAACAGCGTCGACTGGCCGGATCTTATCCAAAATAATGAACGCCGTGTCGCGATAAGAGTCATCGTCATATAGCTCTACTAGTGTTGAGGCGAGCGTGTGTAGCTCATCAATGTCAAACTTGGATGTTACGGTAACGGAGCTTGCCCCGCTAATCGCGCCACTTCCATCTTTCTCCCTGCCGCTTAGCCTCCTTACCAAGCTCAACGCTCTGTCAACATTGAACTCTTGCAGACGTGTAATACCAGCTGCCTGAGTTGCATCTCTAATCACACTACCTAGATTGGCTTTTTCAACCAGCTTAACGTTACTATCTGAAAGTGAATTAGCCGCGACTAGGAGACCGAAGTCGCTCTCTCGCTTGTCTCCATCAAGAAGGGTGTGCCCGAAACCGAATGTACATGCCAGAACCCGGCCTTTAGCTTTCAGGAGGATGGCGCCCGCGGCGCCAGCCGTCTTGATTTTCCCATCTACTTCGAAGAACTCATCAAGTTTGGTCGACCAGCCGGGCGGGGTTGGAGGCAGTGAGATGTACCTGAGCTGGCACTCATACGGCAGGGCTACACGCAACGGCATCGGCTGAGATTTCTCACGTGCCGTGTCAGTCAGGAAGTCTTCTAATTTTTCGGTCGGTGCCGTGGCGAGGTGAAATGAATACTTAAACCGCCTCTCTACTTCCTCAACCATTCGGCAGCCCCCCAACATCGCCCAATCGATAAGGTGTCAGATTTCGAATCGGAAACCAAGGCTTTGCTCCCCGATCGCCAAGTCTCCTCCGAGCCGCGCTAATTGCCGATGATCCGCGTTCTCTCGCAAAGAAATCCGGGCAGTGGACGCCGCCAGCCTTTCCGCAAGTTTAGGAGAAGGTGCTGTTTGGAGGTGATCCTAATTCATCATCTCCAAGCGCCCCCCCATTAACACCCGCTCAACCCCTCCCCCTCTAGCCTCGGAGCCAAGGGAGAGGACTAAATGATTCGCCGCAACACACTGCTCAAGAACGAAAAAGGCGCGACCGCGATTGAATATGGGCTGATCGCCGCGCTCATCTCCATGGCCTGCGTAATCGCGTTTCAGATGCTTGGATTGAGCCTGGTCGGGGTGTTCCAGTCGCTCACCACCGCGATGCGCGGCCACTGATCCCTCCTCGCTTGTCCCGTCTCCCGCCGCGGACTATCTTCAGCGTGGAAGAAGGAGACGCAGCATGTCCGCGCCTGCCCGCAAGATGGTGAACGTCGATCTCGGGCCGCTTGCCGAAAAGGCCGAGGCGCGGGTGCGGGCCGGCGACTATCCTTCCGTAGACGAAGTCGTGCGCGAGGGGCTGCGGGCGTTGGAGCGGGAGGAGGCGATGCTCGACAGCATGATGCCTCCGATCCCCGAGGGCGATCCCGAGTGGGACGCCTATGTCCGGCGCAAGGTGCAGGAATCGCTCGACGACCCGCGCCCGTCCATCCCCGCCGCTGAAGTCAGGCGGCATTTGCGCGAACTTCACGAAGCGCGGGTGAGGCGTGACGGCTGAGCTCCTTCAGCCAGGCGATCAGGCGGCTCCGGGATAAAGCTGCCTTGCGTGGACGACGCTGACGATCTCCACCGCCTCCGCCGTCACTCGATAGATCGTGATGTAGTTGGCATGGACAACGGCTTCGCGCGTGCCCGGCACACGGCCACGCCGATAGAGGAGGGGGTGGTCCGGTAGCCGCTCCGCGCAGGCCTCGATCGTCCGGCCCAGTTCCGCCGCCGCAGGCCGATTCCGCTCGGCGATGTAGCTGATGATACGCCTGAGGTCGGCCCGTGCAAGGCCGCCAGACCAGCCTCAGCATCCTTGGGCGCGTTTTCCCTTGCCTTCGATGATCTCCCGCATCTCCGCCATCACTTCCTCATGGGGGATGCTCGGGCGAGGATCGGCGAGGGACGCCTTCACCTTCTCGCGGAACCACTTGTCGTAAGCCGCCGCCTGCTCGGGCGTTTCGAAGTCAGACAGGATCGGCGATTCCTCGTTCATGCCGGCAATATAGGCGAATTCGTCGTTTTTGAAAACCGCCCTCACCCCCGGCGCAAAGTACCACTTTGCGACGAGATCATTCCTCGCCCATCCGCAGCGCGGCGATAAACGCCTCCTGCGGGATGCTCACTGAGCCGTATTCGCGCATACGCTTCTTCCCCTCTTTCTGCTTGTCGAGGAGCTTGCGTTTGCGGCTGGCGTCGCCGCCGTAGCATTTGGCGGTGACGTCCTTGCGGAGGGCGGCGATGGTTTCCCTTGCGATGACCTTGCCGCCGATCGCGGCCTGGATGGGGATTTTGAAGAGGTGCCTCGGGATGAGGTCCTTTAGGCGCTCGCACATGTGGCGGCCCCTCGCCTCCGCGGCGGCGCGGTGGACGATCATGCTGAGGGCGTCGACCGGCTCGTTGTTGACGAGGATGTTCATCTTGACGAGGTCGCCCTCGCGGTGGCCGATCTGGTGATAGTCGAAGCTCGCATAGCCGCGCGAAATGCTCTTCAGCCGGTCGTAGAAATCGAACACCACCTCGTTCAAAGGCAGCTCGTAGGTGAGCTGGGCCCGCCCGGCGACATAGGTCAGATTCTTCTGGATGCCGCGCCGGTCCTGGCAGAGCTTCAAAATCGGCCCCAGATATTCGTCGGGGACGTAGATGGTCGCTTCGATCCACGGCTCCTCGATCGACGCGATCCGGTTCGGGTCGGGCATGTCGGCCGGGTTGTGGAGCTCGGTCATCGTCGCGCCCGACGGGTCCTTGTGGGTGTAGTGGATCTTGTAGACCACCGACGGCGCTGTCGTGATGAGATCGAGATCATATTCGCGGGTGAGGCGCTCCTGGATGATCTCGAGGTGGAGCAGGCCGAGGGAAGCTGGCATCGTTGAGGCGGAGCTTGGAAATGCTCTCGCGTAATTTCTCGAAATCGGCGGCGTCGACCGGGAACAGGCCGCAGAAGACCACCGGCTGGACCAGCTTGAAGCCGGGCAGCGCCTCGGCGGCCGGGCGGCGGGCGTCGGTGATGGTGTCGCCGACCCTTGTCTCGGTGATGTCCTTGATCTGGGCGGTGATGAACCCGATTTCGCCCGGCCCCAATTCGGCCAGCACCTCGATCTTGGGGCGGAAGGCGCCGACCCGGTCGACCAGATGGGTGGTGCCGGCGGCCATGAAGGAGACGTTCTGGGCCTTGCGGATCGAGCCGTCGATGACGCGGACCAGGATGACGACGCCGAGATAAGGGTCGTACCAGCTGTCGACCAGCATCGCCTTCAAGGGCGCGTCGCGGTCGCCTTTGGGCGGCGGGATGCGGGTGACGATCGCTTCCAGCACCTCGTCGATGCCGATGCCGGACTTGGCCGACGTGAGGACCGCGTCGTCGGCGGGGAGGCCGACGATGTCCTCGATCTCCTTCCTCACCCGCTCCGGGTCGGCAGCGGGGAGGTCGATCTTGTTGATGACGGGGACGATCTCATGGTCGTGCTCGATCGACTGGTAGACGTTGGCCAGCGTCTGCGCCTCGACCCCCTGGGCGGCGTCGACGACGAGCAGCGCGCCTTCGCAGGCGGCGAGGCTGCGGGAGACTTCATAAGCGAAGTCGACATGGCCCGGCGTGTCCATCAGATTGAGGACGTAATCGAGCCCGTCCTTGGCCTTGTAATCCAGGCGGACGGTCTGCGCCTTGATCGTGATCCCGCGCTCCTGCTCGATCTCCATATTGTCGAGCACCTGGCCGTGGGTCATCTCCCGGTCGGTCAGGCCCCCGGTGCGCTGGATCAGCCGGTCGGCGAGCGTCGACTTGCCATGGTCGATATGGGCGATGATCGAAAAATTGCGAAGGCGGGAAAGCTCGGTCATTTCACTCGATTTTCTGGAAGGGCCGGCGCGTTAGCCCGGCATCGCCACGCGCCCTAGCAGAGGGGGCGGGAGAGGCAAAGGGTGGGCCTTTTTGGGATTGGGTGTTGGGGGTTGGCGGTCAGGCGAGGGCGGGGAGGCCCATTTGTGCTGCGAGGGCGTGGAGCGGGGTCATGCTCGGACGCGCGCCGACCTCCGCCAGCCAGCGCCTCGTCGCCGGGCCCTCGGGCGGCGGAAGGGCGCGCCAGCCGATGAGGCCGGCGAAGCCCAGAAAGGCGGTCAGGTCCGCCATGGTGAAGCGCTCCCCGGCGAGAAAGCGCGTGTCCGACAGCCTCTGCTCGATCAGCGAGATCAGGGGCTGAGCTCCGGCGACATGGGCGCGTGCCCAGTCCGGAAACTGTACGAGCCGGCCTTCGAACATCTTCTGGGTGTGATGGCCATATTCGATCGCCGGGTTCATCAGCCCGAGCTCGGCACGGCGCTCCCACATGCCGACCAGCGCGCGCTCCTCCGCGCCCTCCCCGAACAGCGAAGGCCCCGGCGCGAGGGCGTCCAGATATTCGCATATGGTGAGCGATTCCGTGATCGTGAGGCCGCCGTCCGTCTCCAGCACCGGCACGGACTTGAGCGGGCTGACCCGCGCATAGTCTTCCGCCGAAAGCCCACCGACATCGACCGTCTCCACCGCGATCCCGCGCTCGGCCAGGAAGATCATCACCTTGAGCGCATTTGGGGTCTGGGGGTTGGGGTTAGGTGTTGGGGTTCAGGCGGGCTCGTTCGTGCGGCTCAACTTGTAGGCGGCGATGTATTCGTCCAGCCTTGCGAAGGCCTCCGCGGCGGGGATCGGAGGCCGGGGGTTGTCGAGCGCCGCTTTGACCTTGGCTTTCAGCAGGGCCTGGAACTCGGGCGTTTCCTTGTCCCCGGGAGGGCCGAGGGTGACGCTTGTCGGCTTCTTAGCGCGGGCGGGCATACGAGGCTCCTGCAACGGGTCGTATCTATCTCGGAGCCGGGTGTGCGTTCAAGGGTAGCGCTTCCGAAGGGGAGATCGCCGGGCACCTGCTTTGGTCATGCGCGGCTATTGTTCGCGCGGAGACGCGGAGGCGCGGAGGGGTTGGCGCGGGTGGTGAGGCCTATGCGCGCCTTCTCCTTCAGATCTCCAGCTGGTCCAGGATTTCGGGGTCGAGCTCGGCGGGCGTCCCCCACTGCTCGGCCAGCCACGGCCCGAGGTCGTCCTGCACCGCCAGTGCGGCGAGCCCCACCTCGATCACTGCTGCGGGCGAAAGGCTGCCAACGCGGCGCGTTGGCGCCTCAAACCGGGCCCGCGCCACCTTCGCTTTCAGCTGGGCTTGGAATTCGGTGCTGTCCTCGGGCTCGGGAGGCCCAAGAGTAACCCTTGTCGGCTTGTCGGGGCGGCTGGGCATGGGGTGGCTCCTGTGGGACAATGCCATACATATCTCTGAATGATGCAGGGAGCCGAGGAAACCTTCTTGTGGCGAAAACAGTATTTTGGTCTTGGCAAAGCGACCTGGACGGCCGGGTCACGCGTAATGTGGTGCTCACGTCCGACACCCAAGGGGTCGCCGGCACACCCGACATCGTCGCGACCATTTTGGCCAAGATCGATGCGGCAGCGGTCTTCGTCGGTGACGTTACCCCGATCGCCGTCACGCAGAATGGAAAAGCCCTAGCTAACCCAAACGTGTTGCTGGAGATGGGTTATGCGAACAAAGCCTTGACGACACATCGGGTGATCCAAGTCTGGAACACGGCCTTTGATGGAGCAACACTCGACAAGCTTCCCTTCGACATGCGGGGGCGCCGCGGGCCTGTCGCCTTTCATCTGCCAGTCGGGTCCGACACCGCAACGCTACGTGCAGTCCGTAGTAAGCTCGCAAAGGAACTAGCCGAAGCGCTGCGGCTGGCCTTTGAGCAGATACCGCCGCCGCCCGTCGAAGCGGTTCCGTGGCAGCTACCCTTCTCGGCAGAGACTAACGTGTGGTTCGATCCAAACACGAGCTTGGTCGTCACGCATCCGACCCATGGATCGAGCAAGGTACGCTGGACGGCCGCGGCCCATGGCTTTGCACGCTTGATACCCTCGAAGTGGGTGGTTCAGCCAAGAGCGAAAAGAGTGATCGCTCAGCATCCGGGACATCCCGCTCTACTCGGAGATGCCCGCTCGCTTGGCTACGGCCTCAGCAGGGGCGGGGCCATGACCTATAGACCGGATGAGGAGGTGCACGGCGTCTATTCTGCCGGTGCGCTAACACAATGGTTCGAAAGAACCGGTGAATTCTGGGGAATTGCTAACGAGTTCCTGTTCGCGTCCAAGAACGATCGGTCTACAGTCGCGACCGGTTATATCTTCGAGCGCTGGGTATCCTTCCTCGAGCGCAACTGCCTATTAGCACTCGAGCATGGCGGTGAACTCCCGATACATGTGCGCTTGGGGATCACCGGCCTTGATGAGAGTTGGTGGCCGCAGGGGCCCTTCGACTTTGGCGACGAAGGGTTCGCAGCGGTGGAGCCCGCTTTTGAGTACGACGCGAAGTTGGTGAAGGCGGATCGACAGGCCCTCCGTCAAGTGGCAGCCGACGCCTTCAATGCACTCGCGGCCATCTATGGAGTTGAACCGCATTCGATTGAGCAAATTGAAGCGCTGAGCCGATAGAGCATTGAGTGACTGTGGCTGCAGTGCGGCATCGAAGGCAAGTGGATTGCTGCCGCGTCGCTCCGCTCCTCGCAATGACGCATCAGGAGGGCGGTCTTGCTCTAGTGAGAGCCCGGGGTGGTCGCGTCAGGGCGGGGCTCCGGGCCCCCTCCACCGCACTGCGTGCGGTCCCCCTCCCCGTTCCGGGGAGGAGTTACCCCTCTTCCCCCTTTTCCCCCTCCTCCGCATCCAGCGCCGCTCGGGCGGATTCGAGGAGTTGTTCTTCGAAGCTCTTTTGCGGCGGGGGTTCGTAGCCGATGCGCTTTGCCCAGTCCTTCGCGTCCGCCTCAGCTCGTTCGCGCCAGGCGCGCTCGGCGGCGGCGTTGCGCTCCAGATAGGCGGGGAGGTGGGGCCGGTTGTGGCCGGGGCCGTCGCGTTCCGCAACCTGATGCGACTCCTCCGGCATGCCCCAGGCGCATTTGTCGTCATGGTCGCCGAGCGGAGGCGGCGGCGGGCGCTGGGGCTCGCCCATGTCGGCCCAGAACTGGCGGCGCACCTGATCGAGCATGACGCTGGCCGGGGTCGCGACGATCTCGAGAGCGTAGGAATCGCCGACCTTGAGGTTTTCCCACCATTGCGCGACCGCCTTGCCCCTGCCGCCGGCATCGAGCGCCACTTCGAACCAGGTGATCTGGCGGACCATGAGATCGGCCTCGGCTATGCGTCCTTCCAGCCGGGCCTCGCGCTCGGTCTGGAGCTTCAGCCGATAGGTGTTGAAGATGCCGGCCAGGAAGGACTCGGCCTCCGCATATTCCTCCTCCTCGTTCTGCGGCGCGGGGGGCCGTTTCGGCTGGGTGAAGCGGGCGAATTCGAGCTTTTCGCCGCGGGACGGGCGGCCCCTGCGCTCCTGGCGCGGGTTGCGGGTGACGTAGAGGGCGAGCGCCTCGTCCCAGGCATCGGCGAAGCCGGCGCCGCCGGCGGAGGTGCGCACCTTATAGGCGCCGCTCTCGGTTCGGCCGACGGCGTGCGCGGCTTCGGGAACGCTGCCCAGGAGGGC
>VBAE01000254.1 GCA_005882415.1 Alphaproteobacteria bacterium
CAAGGCGACCGGCTTCCCGATCGCCAAGGTCGCGGCCAAGCTGGCGGTCGGCTACACGCTGGACGAAATCTGGAACGACATCACCGGCGCGACGCCGGCTTCGTTCGAGCCGACGATCGACTATGTCGTTACCAAGATCCCGCGCTTCACCTTCGAGAAGTTCAAGGGCGCGGAGCCGCTCCTTTCCACGGCGATGAAGTCGGTCGGGGAGGCGATGGCGATCGGGCGGTCCATCCATGAGAGCCTTCAGAAGGCGCTGAGGAGCCTCGAGACGGGGCTGAACGGGCTCGACGGGATCAAGTCGCTCTACGGCGCGCCGCGGGTCGAGATCGAGGCGGCGCTGTCGCGGCCGACGCCGGACCGGCTGCTCGTCGCCGCCCAGGCGATGCGCGAGGGCTTCACCGTCGCCGAGATCCACGCGATCACGAAATACGATCCCTGGTTCCTGGAGCGGCTGAGGGAGATCGTCGATGCGGAGCTCGCGGTGGAGTGCGATGGGCTGCCCAATGACGCGGTTGGGCTTCGGCGGCTGAAGGCGATGGGTTTTTCCGACCGGCGGCTTGCCGAGCTTGCGCTTCGCTCGATGGGGATCCACGGCGAGGGGGTGAAAACGCGGGCTCGGAGCCATGGGCTGCTCCATGATGTCGCGAAGGCGATGCTCGGGGCGACGACCGAGGATGAGGTTCGGGCGCTTCGGCATAAGCTGGGGGTTCGGCCGGTGTTCAAGCGCATCGACACCTGCGCGGCCGAGTTCGAGGCCAAGACTCCTTACATGTACTCGACCTATGAGGCTCCGACCTTCGGCGAGCCCGAGGATGAGAGCGCCCCGTCGGACCGGCGGAAGGTCGTCATCCTCGGCGGCGGGCCGAACCGGATCGGGCAGGGGATCGAGTTCGACTATTGCTGCTGCCACGCCTGCTTCGCGCTTGCCGACGCGGGCTTCGAGACGATCATGATCAACTGCAACCCGGAGACGGTCTCGACCGACTGGGACACGTCCGACCGGCTCTATTTCGAGCCGCTGACGGTGGAGGACGTGCTGGAGATCCTGCATGTCGAGAAGTCGCGCGGCGAATTGGTCGGGGTGATCGTCCAGTTCGGAGGGCAGACCCCGCTGAAGCTGGCCGCCGCGCTGGAGCGGGAGGGGATCCCGATCCTCGGCACTTCGCCGGACGCGATCGACCTGGCCGAGGACCGCGAGCGTTTCGCGGCGCTGGTCGATCGCCTCGGCCTTCGCCAGCCCGACAACGGCATCGCCCGCTCCCGCGAGGAGGCGATCGCGGTGGCCGAGCGCATCGGCTACCCGGTGCTGACCCGGCCCTCCTACGTGCTCGGCGGACGGGCGATGGAGATCGTCGACGGGCCGGCCCAATTGGACGACTATATCGTCACCGCGGTCCAGGTCTCCGGCGACAGCCCGGTGCTGATCGACCAATATCTGCGCGACGCGATCGAGGTCGACGTCGACGCGATCTCGGACGGCACCGACGTCTGCATCGCCGGCGTGATGCAGCATATCGAGGAAGCGGGGGTCCATAGCGGCGACAGCGCCTGCTCGATCCCGCCCTACAGTCTCGAGCCCGCCATCGTCGCCGAGATCGAGCGGCAGGCCCGCGCGCTTGCCCTTGCGCTTGGGGTGAAGGGGCTGATGAACGTCCAGTTCGCGGTCAAGGACGGGGTGGTGTTCCTGATCGAGGTCAACCCGCGCGCCAGCCGGACCGTGCCCTTCGTCGCCAAGGCGATCGGCACCCCCATCGCCAAGATCGCCGCCCGGGTGATGGCCGGCGAGCCCTTGATGCAGTTCCTCCCCATCCACCGCGACATCCCGCACATCGCGGTCAAGGAGGCGGTGTTCCCCTTCGCACGCTTCCCGGGGGTCGATCCTGTCCTCTCGCCGGAAATGAAGTCCACCGGCGAAGTCATGGGAATCGATAACGATTTCGCCAAGGCGTTCCTCAAGTCCCAGCTCGGCGGAGGCGTGGTGCTGCCCGCCGGCGGGACCTTGTTCGTGTCGGTCAAGGACAGCGACAAGGAGATGATCGCGTCCGCGGTGCGGGCGATGTCGCACATGGGCTTCACCGTCATCGCCACCGCCGGAACCGCCGATTATCTGCGAAGCCAGGGGATCGAGGTGGCGACGGTCAACAAGGTCGCGCAGGGGCGGCCGCACATCGTCGACAGGATCAAGGACGGCGACGTCGACATCATCTTCAACACCACCGAAGGCTGGCAGTCGCACAAGGATAGCGCCTCGATCCGCGCTTCGGCGCTAATGGCCAAGGTCCCCTATTTCACCACGGCCGCCTCAAGCGCCGCGGTGACGAGGGCGATCGCCGCCCAGAGCGAGCACAGCCTTGAAGTCCGCTCGCTCCAGTCTTATTATTCCGCCTCCAGAGCGTGATCCTGACAATTGAGATGATCAGGCGGCCCCGGCACCCGGCGGCCGGCGCCAGAATAGTTTGACGAAAGGCAAGACGAGATGGCGACGGTGGACAAGATGCCGATGCTCCAGGAGGGCTACGACCGGCTTCAGACCGAGGTTCGGCATCTGAAAACCGTCGAGCGCCCCTCCGTCATCGAGGCGATCGAAGTCGCCCGCGGCCATGGCGATCTTTCGGAAAATGCCGAATATCATGCCGCCAAGGAGCGCCAGGGCCAGATCGAGGCGCAGATCGCCGACATCGACGACCGGCTGAGCCGGGCGATGGTGATCGACCCGACGACGCTCAGCGGCGACAAGGTCGTGTTCGGCGCCACCGTCCACCTGCTCGACGAGGACGAGAAGCCGATCAAGTACCAGATCGTCGGCCAGACCGAGGCGGATGCCCGGGTGGGGCGGATCTCCTACAATTCGCCGCTCGGACGCGCGCTGATCGGCCGCTCGGTCGGCGACGAGGTCGAGGTCTCGACCCCGTCCGGCGACCGCTATTATGCGATCGAGAAGGTCGAGTTCATCTGACCTTTCGTCCGGCAAGACAGTGAGACCGCCCGAAAGCTGGCAGCGCGCCCGGGTCACGATCGGCATCGTCATCGTCACGGCGGTGGTGTGGGCGCTGGTGGCGGCTTCCGGCTATGACAATCTCGCCGCGGTGTGGGGTGGGTTCATTCCCGCCCGCGCCGACGGATCGGTGAACACGGCCGGGGCGGGGCTGATGCCGATGGTGCTGACCCCGCTCAGCGCGACCCTGCTCCACGCCGGCATCATCCATCTCGGCTTCAACCTGCTGATCCTGGCGTTTTGTGGACGCTCGGTGGAGAATATCCTCGGGCCGGTCGGGCTCGTGATCCTCTATGTGGTCGGGGCCTATGCGGCGGCGGTGGGCTATTACGCCCAGTCGCCGGGCGGGGTGGAGCCGATGATCGGCGCCAGCGGGGCGATCTCGGCGGTGATCGGCGCCTATGCGATGCTGTTCGGCCGCAACCGGGTGAAGGTGGCCGACCCGCGCCTGGCTTTGTGGCTGAACGCCCTGTGGCTCGCTGCGGCCTGGGTGGGGCTGCAATTGCTGGTCGGGTTCACGTTTCAGTCGGAGGGCGCGAGGATCGCCTTCGGGGCGCATATCGGCGGGTTTATCGTCGGGCTGGTTTTGGCCAAGCCGCTGCTGCTGTTGAGGTATCGCAAAGCGTAATCACCTCGTCATGCCGGACTTGATCCGCCATCCATGAACACGGGTCGGGTCCAGTTCTCGTGGACCTGTGTTCATGGATTCCGGGTCAAGCCCGGAATGACGAGGGAGAGGTAAGGCGGTTCGTGCCGGTCCGTCATGGCGGACTTGATCCGCCATCCATGAACACGGATCGAGTCCAGTTCGCGTAGACCTGTGTTCATGGATTCCGGGTCAAGCCCGGAATGACGAAGTGAATCCTACGCCTTCAGCTCGGGCTCGAGCAGGCGGTGGAGGTGGACTACTACGTACTTCATTTCCGCGTCGTCGACGGTGCGCTGGGCGGCGGCGCGCCAGGCGTCGAGGGCGGTGGCGTGGTTGGGGTAGACGCCGACGAGGTCGATCGTGGCGAGGTCGAAGTCGAGGCCCTGGGGGTCCGCGACCCGGCCTCCGAAGACGAGGTGAAGCTTGCTCATGGCCGCCCCGATAGCGGCCGCGCCCGCGAAGGCAAGCGCGGCCTCATCGGTTCGTCGTTACTGGCCGCCCTGGCCGCCGCCGCGCACCGCATCGACCGCGGCGTTGGCGGTGCTGCTGACCAGCTCCGTAATCCGGTCGCGGGCAGCGTCCTTGTTGAGGCCGAGCTCGCCGAGCTTCTCGCGGCCCGTGTCCTTGGCAGCGCGGGCCGCCTCGCGGGCGGTGTCGGCGAGGCGCTCGCCATATTGGCCGAAGAGCTGCTGCTCGCGCTGGGTTCGGGGGAGGAGGGCGCCGATCACCGCGCCGACCGCAAGCCCGCCGACGACGGCTGCCATCGGGTTGGAGTCGATGCCGCTGCCGACGGTGCGGGTCGCCTGGCCGGCCGCTCGGCTGGCGCTGTCATAGGCCGAGGACGCGCGGTCGCGGGCCGCTTCGTAAGCGGCGCTGGTCCGGTCACGGGCGGCCTCATAGGCTTCCGCCGCCCGGCTGCTGGCGCCGGTGCCGCCGCTGGTGCCGCCGCTGGTGGAGCCGCTGGTGCCGGTGCCGCTGCTGTTGCTGCTCTGGCCGGCGCTGCTGGTGTCGTTGGTGCTCATGCGCTTACTCCTTCGATCGGGGTCCTGGCGGCGAGGGGTGCCGTCAGGTCGTAATTCTCCTTCCCGCTGTCGACGCGGGTGGTGATGAGGTCCTCGTCGTCGCCGTGCCTCGAGAAAAGGCGCGACACCGCCGATTTGAGCGGCTTCCTGGCGAAGAACAGGGTGAAAGCGGCGAGCACGCCCGAGACGATCGCCGGCCGGGCCTTGACCGCCTCGACCGCGTCCTCGGCGATGACGCTCCCTTTGTCCTTGACGCCTTCCCAGGCATTGCTCGCGATCCGCCCCGGCTGGAGCCGGTAGTGGAGTGCGCCCAAGGTGCTGGAGAGCCGCGCGCGGGCCGCTTCGGCTTCCCGCTTCATGCGGGTGATATCCTGCGTCGTCCCGCTCATGGCCTGCGCTCCGCTGCGGTCAGGGCCGCTTTCTCCTCAGTGTCGCCGCCCAAAGCCTGGAGCTTGGGGAGACCCCAGCGGACCAGGACGAAGGCGATGACCAAGGCGATCGCCGCCGAGGCGAAGCCGCCGCCGACCGGCCCGATCCACTTCGCCAGACCCATTGCGATGCCGACGAAGATCACGATCAGGGCCGTGTTGGCGAGGAGGGCCGCGCCGAGCAGGGCAGCAACCCCGAACTTCGCCTTGCCGACCCGGTAGAGCGCGATCTCGCGGTACAGGCCGACTTCGGAGCGGAGCAGGGTCTTGCCGTCCTCGGCGAGCTGACCGAACAGCTCGCCGATCGACGGCTCCTCCGTCGGGTTCCCCACCCGGGCGTCCATATTCAGGCGCCCGTGCCGGAACCGGTGCCGCCCGAGCCGGTGCCGCCGCCGCCCGAAGTGTCGTTCAGGCCGGACTTGACCAGGCGGGCGATGGCGAAGCCGAGCACGGCGGCCGCGGCGATGGCGATGCCGGGGCTCTTGCGGACCGCGGCGCGGGCGCCGTCGTAAATCTCGTCGACGTCGCGGCCGCGCAAATTGCCGGAGAAGTCGGAGACCGCACCGGCGGCGCGGCGGGCATAACCGCCATATTCGGCGCCCATACGCTCATCGATGGTCTCCGCCGTCTCGGTGACGACGCGGGCGAGCTCGTCCAGCGCGTCGGTCACCCGGTCCTTGCCGCCGACCGCGAATTCGCGGACGCGGTCCGTGGCCTGGCCGCGAAGGGCGCTGCCCTGGTCGCGGAGGCTCTCGACGAGGTTGGCTGTGCCACCACCGGTGCCGCCGGCAGCAGTGCCGCCGGTGTCGTCGCTTCCGCCGCTTCCGACGAAGCCGGTGCCGCCCGAGGCCGCGGCCCCGCCGCCAACGCCGGTGCTGCTTCCGCCGCCGCCGCCGGACCCGCCGCCGGCGATGCCTGCACCGCCGCCGGAGTCACCGCTCGAGTCCATCGCTCCGTTGATGATGTGGTCGGTGCCTTCGGGCAGCTCGGGGTTGCGTGGGGGCATGAAAGTCCTCCTTGGTCATGACGAATAGCTTCGGCTGCGAAACACCCGTTCCTCGCCTTCCGTTCCGGCTTTGAGACGAAAGTTGCTTAGCGGGCGGCACGCCGATAAGCGGCCGGTGCGTATTCCCTATAGATCAGAACGAGGCCGTAACAAATGACCGCGATTCTCGACGTCCACGCCCGCCAGATCCTCGACAGCCGCGGAAACCCCACGGTCGAGGTCGAAATCCTCCTCGAAGACGGCAGCATGGGCCGCGCCGCCGTCCCCTCCGGCGCCTCCACCGGCGCCCATGAGGCGGTCGAGAAAAGAGACGGGGACAAGAGCCGCTATCTCGGCAAAGGCGTCACCCAGGCTGTGGACGCGGTGCGCGGCGAGAT
>VBAE01000255.1 GCA_005882415.1 Alphaproteobacteria bacterium
GGTTGCGCTGCTGATCCTCGGCATGGCGATCATGAACTTCGTCAACCTGTCGACCGCCCGGGCGACCCAGCGGGCGCGCGAGGTCGCGCTCCGCAAGGTGCTCGGCGCCACGCGCGGGCAGCTCGTCGTCCAGCTGATGGGGGAATCGCTGCTGATGGTCGCGCTGGCGATGCTGATCGCGCTCGCCGCCACCGAGATCGCTACGCCGCGGATCGGGGCGATGATCGGCGCCGACCTCGCCGTCACCTATTTCGGGGAAGGCGGCATATTGCTTCCCGCGCTCGGCCTGTTCATCGTGGTGGGCCTGCTCGGCGGCATCTACCCGGCCCTCTACCTGAGCCGCTTTCAGCCGGCGGCGGTGCTCCGCGCCAACAAGGCCTCGGCCGAGGCGCCGGGCAGCGCGCGGCTTCGCGCCGCGCTCGTCATCCTCCAGTTCGCGGTCGCGATTGGCCTGATCGTCTGCACCGCCTTCATCTATTGGCAGACCCGCTTCGTCGAGGCGGTCGATCCCGGCTACCGCCGCGACGGCCTCATCCAGATCGACTCCGCGTGGCGCTTCGCCGGCGACAGCACCGAATATGAAGCGGCGCGGCGCGAGATGCTGAAGGTGCCGGGCGTGGTCGCTGCGGGCCGGACCAGCCTCGGCCTCGCCGCGACCAACAAGAGCATCCAGGCCGTGCGCGCTCCGGGCGCCGCGTCGGCGCTATCGATGGGCGTCTACCCGATCGATCCGCAATTGTTCGCGGCGATGGACATGCGCCTGCTCGCCGGCCGCTTCCTCAGCGAAGGCTTCGCGCGCGACCGGGTGGTGCGCAACGCCGACAGCGGCGCTTTGGAGGTGGGGAGCGGCATCAACGTCGTCATCAACCGCAATGCCGCCAGCCGTCTCGGCTTCAAGGACCCGCAGGCGGCGGTCGGACGGACGATCGGCACCGGCCTCGACGGAAGCGACGACCTCGCGCCTGCGACCGTCGTCGGAATCGTCGAAGATACGAGGATCCGCACCGCCCGCGACGCGATCGAGCCGATCGTCTATCTCTACGATCCGGCGCGCACCTATCAGGTGATCGTCCGCTATGCCGCCGCACAGCCCGGCGCGGTGATGGAGGGCCTTCAGAAGGTCTGGCGCAAGTTCGAGCCGGAAATCCCCTTCCAGGGCGAATTCGCCGAGGATCTGGTCGGCCGCCAATATGCATCGGACCGGGCGCGCGGAACCTTGTTCGCGTCTTTCGCCGCGCTCGCCGTGATCATCGCCTGCCTCGGCCTCTACAGCCTCGCCTCCTTCACCACCGAGCGGCGGACCAAGGAAATCGGAATCCGCAAGGTGCTCGGCGCGAAAGTGGCGGACATCGTCAAGCTGCTCGCCTGGCAATTTTCGAAGCCCGTGATCGTCGCCAACATCGTCGCCTGGCCGGTGGCCTGGTGGGCGATGCGGGACTGGCTGAACGGCTTCGACGTCCGCGTGCCGCTCACGCCCGGGCCCTTCCTTTTGGCCGGGCTGATCGCGCTCGGAATCGCGATCGGCACCGTCGCCGGCCACGCCTTCCGGGTCGCGCGCCTCAACCCCATCCACGCCCTCAGATACGAATAGGAACAGTCTCGCCATGTGGAGAAACTACGTCACGGTCGGCGTGAGGGCGCTCACCAAGAACAAGACCTACGCGTTCATCAACGTGTTCGGCCTCGCGCTCGGCCTCGCCGCCTGCCTGATGATCCTCCTCTATGTGCGCTACGAATCGAGCTACGACGCCTGGATGCCGGGCGCCGACCGGGCCTTCGAGTTCCAGCAATTCTATCACGCGACGGAGACCGGCGGCGAGGAGATGGCGCTTCAGATGTCGAGCTTCGTCTCGAGGAAAGCGCTGGTGAAGGATTTCCCGCAGATCGAGAATTCGGTCTATGTCGGCGCGGTCGGCGCGGTGGTGATGCAGAAGGGCGTGCCGAGCTTCGCCGAAGATTTCGCCCTCGTCGACGGCAACCTCTTCGACATCCTCCAGATCCCCTTTGTGAAGGGCGACCCGAAGACCGCGCTCAGCCTCCCCAACGCTGCCGTCCTAACCGAAAAGGAAGCTGCGAAACGCTTCCCGAACCAGGATCCGCTGGGCCAGACCCTGACCATGGTCAGCCGGGGCAAGAGCGTCGATTACGCGGTGAAGGGCGTCGTCAAGGACCTCCCGAAGAACAGCCATCTCCAGCTCGGAATCGTCGCCCGCTTCGACCCCGAGAGCTATTATGGCGAGGAACCGTCCTTTCTCACCGGCTGGGGCAATCAAGGCGGCTGGATCTACGTCAAATTGAAGCCCGGCGCGAACGTCGACGACGTCAATCGCCAGCTCGGCGCCTGGGAGAAACGCAATATCCCCGACGACAATTCGGGCGGCGAGAAGACCAACCCCGGCGACGCCTCCGACTGGGAGCTCGTCAACGTCCGCGACATCCATCTCGGCGAGGCGCAGCAGGCGTCGATGACTCCGGGCAACGACAAGCGCACCATCGTCACCTTCTCGATCATCGCTTTGCTGATCCTCGGAATCGCGGTGGTGAACTTCACCAACCTCGCCACCGCCCGCGCCTCGCAGCGCGCCCGCGAAGTGGCACTGCGCAAGGTGCTTGGGGCTAGCCGCAAGCAACTCATCGTCCAGTTCCTCGCGGAGTCGATGCTGGTGACGGCGCTTGCGATGCTGATCGCCCTCGCGATGGTCGAGCTGCTCCTGCCGATGTTCAACCGCTTCCTCGATGCCGACATGGCGATGCGCTATTGGGGCTCGGAAGGCGTGCTTCTGCCGGTGTTTCTGCTGGTTCTGATCGTCGGCGGCGCGGGCGGGCTCTACCCGGCTTTCTATCTGTCGCGCTTCCAGCCGGCGACCGTGCTCAAGGCCAACAAATCGTCGGCCGAGGCGCAGGGCTCCGGGCGGCTTCGCAACATCCTCGTCGTCGCCCAGTTCGCGGTGTCGATCGGGCTCATCATCTGCACCGCGGTGATCTACGGCCAGACCGTCTACGCCCGGACCGCGGACGCAGGCTATAAGCGCGACGGGCTGATCCAGCTCCAGGGCCTCGCTTCTCCCAAGGTGCAGGAGCAGTCGGAGGCGCTGAAGCGCGAGCTGGCTCGAATCGACGGGGTGAAGGCCGTCGCGCGCACCGGTATCGGGGTCAATCCCGGCAATAATTCGGTGACCTCGGCCTATCTGCCCGGAATCCCCAAGGGCATCGACCTCGGCAATTACGGAATCGATCCGGACTTCGTCCCCACCATGGGGATCAAGGTGCTGGCCGGGCGCAATTTTTCGGAGAATGTGGCGCTCGACGACGTGACGACGCCCTTCCCGACGCAGCCTGCTGCCGAGCAGGCGCTCGTCAAGCGCGGGGTGAATGTGATCGTCAGCGAGCTTGCCGCGAAGAGGCTCGGCTTCAAGTCGCCCGCCGACGCGGTCGGCAAACCGATAAGGGTGGCGCTCACCCAGTCCGAATATGGGCTAGTGCCGGCGACGATCGTCGGCGTGGTCGCGGACGTGCGCTACCGCTCGGTGCGCGACCCGTTGCAGCCCATTCTCTATTATTTCAGCCGCAACAACTTCAACGCGATGATGATCCGCTATTCGAGCGCGGACCCCAAGCAGGTGCTCGACCAGAGCGAACGCGTGTGGAAGCGGATGTTCCCGGACATCCCCTTCCGCGGCGAATATGCCGATGATCGGGTGAAGAAGCTCTACGACCGGGATGAGGCGCGCGGGCAGCTCTTCGCCGCCTTCGCTTTGCTGGCGGTGGTCGTCGCCTGCCTCGGGCTTTTCGGCCTCGCCGCCTATACGGCCGAGCGGCGGACCAAGGAGATCGGGATCAGGAAGGTGCTCGGCGCCCGCTCGCGCGACATCGTGAAATTGCTCGCCTGGCAATTCTCCAAGCCCGTGATCGTCGCCAACATCATCGCCTGGCCGGTCGCCTGGTGGGTGATGCGCGACTGGCTGAACGGCTTCGACGTCCGCATCGGCCTGACTCCGGGACCCTTCCTCCTCGCCGGCCTGCTCGCGCTCGGGATCGCGCTGGGCACCATCGCCGGCCACGCGATCAGGGTTGCGAGGGCGAACCCGATCAATGCTCTGCGATACGAATAGGGCGCCGCCACACTTTGATGGTTCGCTTTCGCCACTGCCGCGTTACTGCAGGGCATGGCTGAGAACAGCAAAGACCCGCGGCTGGTCAGCCGCCTCGTCATCGGCGGGATCGCCGGCTTCGTCGGAACGATGACGATGACCGCCGCGATGCGGCGTCTCCACCAGCGGCTGCCGGCGAAGGAACGCTACCCGCTCACCCCGCGCGAGATCGTCGATTCCGGCGCCGAGCAGCTCGGCATCCCGCTCTCCAACGAAACCGCCAAGGACGTCACCACCGCAAGCCACTTCCTCTACGGCGCCGCGATGGGCGCCCTCGTCGCCGCGCTGAACCCGGACCCGAAGAAGCGCACCGGCGCGGCGGCAGGCGTGGCGGTTTGGGTGGCGAGCTACATGGGCTGGATCCCCGCCCTCCACACGCTCGAGCCGGCGACCAAGCACCCGGCAAGGCGCAACATGCTGATGGTAGGCGTGCACCTCGTCTGGGGCGCAAGCACGGCGGCCGCGATCCGCGAGCTCAGGCTGGCCCGCGAAACGATCCTCGCGGAGGGCCCGGACAAGGACGCTCCGCGAGAAGCCTAGTCGAAGTGATTGACCGCCGGCGGGTCGCTGGCCGGGAAGCTTTCGTCGGAGGCTTCGTCGACCCTTGTCCATTCCTTGGGCGGGTCGCGCATCGCGTCCGGGCCGGCGGAGCGGGCCGCGCCGGAGGTTCCGACCGGGCCGTGGCCGCCGGTGCCGGTGAGCGCGGCTCCGCCCAATCCGCCGGAGCCGTCGGCGCTACGCCGCCACAGGCGCGAGGCGAGGTAGGCGCAGCCGCCGACGACGGCGGCTGCGACTCCCAGGAAAGCACCCTTGCGATTCAATCCGGCCATTACGCCTCCACTTGGGTGAGCGCGGCGGGCTGCGCGGGCGGCAGCCCCTGCGTCTCGGCAAGCTGCATCAGCTCCGCCTTCCTCGCCGCCATCTGCTCCCCGAGGGCTTCGAGGTCAACGTCGGTCTTGCGGGCCTGGGAGAAGATGTTGCCTTGTTGTTTCTCTTCCTCCTTGACGTGGTGCTCGATCTCTTCCTGGAGGACCTTGACCTTGGCGTCGTAGAAGTCGTCGCCGGGCTCGCCCGCCTCGATGTCGTTGATCAGCACCTTGGCGCCGTCATGCTCGACGATCGCCTCGTCGAGATCGTCGTCCTCGATCTTGCCGCGCAGCGCCGGGTAGAACAGCTCCTCCTCGATCATCGTGTGGATCTTGAGTTCGGTGCAGATCTGCCGCGCGATCTTCTCCTTGGTGCCGTCGCGGCTCGCTTTCTCGAACTTCTCGAACAATTCCTCCACCTCGCGGTGATCCTGGGTGAGAAGCTTGATCGCGTCCTGCTTGCCGTCTTTACTCATGTTAATCTCCCTTATTCGAGGCTGGAACATTCGGTTGGGGGGACCGGTTCCTTGGCGCCATGACCACCGAGACACTGTCCCCGGTCCTTCCCTCGGACACCGAGGAAGCGACCCGCCGCCTGCTCGAAAAAGCCTCGGAATGGGGCCTGATGCTCGCCACCGCCGAGAGCTGCACCGGCGGCATGCTCGCCTCGCTTCTGACCGACGTGCAGGGCGTCGCCCACGCCTTCGACCGCGGCTTCGTCACCTATACGGAAGAGGCCAAGAACGAGATGCTCGGCGTCCCGCTCGACCTCATTCGGGAGAAGAGCGCGGTTTCGAAGGAGGTGGCGGTGGCGATGGCGGAAGGGGCGCTGGAGAATTCGCGGGCCAATATCGCATTGTCGGTGACCGGCTATGCGGACGCGGGCCCGGAGCCGGGCCTCGTCCACTTCGCCTGCGCGCGGGCGGGGCGGGCGACGCAGCATCGCGAGGAGCATTTCGGACCGGGCGGAAGGGGTGCTACACGCATCGCCTGCATGGCAGTCGCGATCGAGATGATGACGGAGATGCTCTAGAATATGGCGAAAACTGCGCCCTTCGAAGCGATCCACCGCCACGGCTATGTCCGGACCGCCGCGGCGAGCCCGACCGGGTCGTCGGGGGACGTCTCGTTCAACGTCGACCAGGCGGTCGCGCTTGCGAAGGAAGCCGACCGGCGCGGCTGCGACCTGGTCGTCTTCCCCGAGCTCAACATTTCCTCCTACGCCGTCGACGACCTGTTCCTTCAGGAGGCTTTCCTCGACGCGGTCGAGGCGGGGATCGCGCGCTTCCGCGACGAGACGGCAAAGCTCTCCCCGGTGCTGGTGGTGGGGGCGCCGCTCAGGCGCAACGGGCGGCTGTACAATTGCGCTCTGATCGTCTCGCGCGGCCGGATCCTCGGCGCGGTGCCCAAGAGCTTCCTCCCCAATTACCGCGAGATCGTGCCCTTCGGCACCGACCTGATCTTCGCGGCCGAGGACCTCTCAGACTTCATCTTCCACGTCGAGATTTGCGAGGATTATTGGGCGCCGCAGCCGCCCTCCACCGTCGGCGCTCTCGCCGGCGCGCTGATCCTCTGCAACCTCAGCGCGTCCAACATCACCATCGGCAAGGCGGACGAGCGCAAATTGCTCTGCGCCGCGCAGTCGACCCGCTGCAGCGCGGCCTATGTCTACGCCGCCTCCGGCCCGGGCGAGAGCACCACCGACCTCGCCTGGGACGGCCAGAGCTCGATCTACGAGCTTGGCGAGCTGCTCGCTGAGTCCGGGCGCTTCGACATGGAGCCCGAGCTTGCCGTCGCCGACGTCGATGTCCAGCGTCTCCGCCTCGAGCGGATGCGGATGCCGACCTTCAACGACAATGCGGTCGCCGCCGGCCATCCCGAAAAGACCGCCCGCCGAATCCATTTCGAGCACGGCCCGAGCCTCAAGGACGTGGGCTTCGAACGCCGGCTCCGCCGCTTCCCGTACGTCCCCAACCGGATCGAGCAGCTCGACCAGGATTGCTACGAGGCGTTCAACATCCAGGTGCAGGGGCTCGCCAAGCGCTTCCAGACGACCAGCGGAAGCAAGCTGGTCATCGGCGTCTCGGGCGGCCTCGATTCCACCCATGCGCTGATCGTCGCCGCCAAGATGTGCGATTTCCTCAGGCTGCCGCGCTCGACCATCCTCGGCTTCACCATGCCCGGCTTCGCCACCGGCGACACCACCAAGTCCAACGCCTGGGCGCTGATGCGGGCTCTGGGCGTGGTCGGCGAGGAGATCGACATCCGCCCGGCGGCGATGCAGATGCTGACCGACATGGGCCACCCCTACGCCAAGGGCGTTCGAGGCTCGGAAGCCTATGACGTCACCTTTGAGAACGTCCAGGCGGGCCTCCGCACCGACTATCTCTTCCGCCTGGCCAACCAGCGCTCCGGCTTCGTCATCGGCACCGGCGATCTGTCGGAGATCGCATTGGGCTGGTCGACCTACGGCGTCGGCGACCAGATGAGCCATTATGGAGTCAACGCAGGCGTCCCCAAGACGCTGATCCAATATCTGGTGCGCTGGGCGGTCAAGACCGGCCAGTTCGACGCCGAGACCGACCGCATCCTCGAAGCCATCCTCGCCACCAAAATCTCGCCCGAACTGGTGCCAGCCGACGAAGAGGCCGGCATGCAGTCGACCGAGGACAAGATCGGCCCCTACGAGCTTCACGACTTCTTCCTGTTCCACATCCTTCGCTCCGGCCAGCCGCCGTCCAAGGTCGCCTTCATGGCCTGGCAGGCGTGGAAGGATGCAAGCGAGGGGCTCTGGCCGCACGGCTATCCGGAGCATCAGCCAGTTCAAGCGCACCGCCATTCCGAACTCGCCCAAGGTCTCGGCGGGCGGCTCGCTGAGCCCGCGCGGCGACTGGCGCGCGCCTTCGGACGGAACCGCCAAACCCTGGCTGGAGGAACTCAAGTCCGCTTTTGCCGAATAAGCCCTCTGTGGATAAATTCCCAAAAATCAGATAATTAAAAATAATCTGGATCAGCGAGATTCAATGCTGCACTGCGGGAACCCCGACCGTTTCGCGGGCGTTATTCTGGACGCCATATAACAAACCGAGGGCACCCACTTGATCACATTGTCCACCGCCTCGACTCTGGGGCAGAGCCAGCCCGCGCCCCAGTCCGCCGACGACCACACGCTGATCTGTTTCTCTCACCTGCGGTGGAACTTTGTATTTCAACGGCCCCAGCATCTGATGAGCCGCTTCGCCCGCGACCGGCGGGTGATTTTCTGGGAGGAGCCGGAAGCTGCGCTCCCCGAGATGGAGCCTGCTTTGGGTGTTCGCACCTGCGCCGAGACCAATGTCATCGTCGTCACCCCGTCGCTCCCCGAGACCCTCTCGGAAGACGAGCGCGAAGCGACTTTGAAGACCCTGCTCGACGCCTTCCTGGCCGGCGAGAAGGGGCCGTTCGTCCGTTGGTATTACACGCCGATGATGCTGCCCTTCTCGCGGGACGTGGAGTCGGCCTGCACCGTCTACGACTGCATGGACGAGCTCGCCAATTTCCGCTTCGCCCCGCCGCAGCTCCTTGCCCTCGAGCAGGAGCTGATCGACTCCGCCGACGTCGTCTTCACCGGCGGCTACAGCCTCTATGAGGCGAAGAAGGACCGTCACCCCAACATCCACCCCTTCCCGTCCAGCGTCGACCGCGGCCATTTCGCCCAGGCCCGCGCGATGGACGCGATCCCCGACGATCAGGGGCCGATCGGCCGCCCGCGGCTCGGCTTCTACGGAGTCATCGACGAGCGGATGGACCTGGAGCTCATCGCGGCGGTCGCCGATGCCCATCCCGAATGGTCGATCGTCATGGTCGGGCCGGTGGTGAAGATCGACCATGCCGACCTGCCGCTGCGCGCCAACATCCATTATGTCGGCGGCAAGAGCTATGACGAGCTGCCGGTCTATCTCGGCGGCTGGGACGTCGCCTTGATGCCCTTCGCCATCAACGATTCGACGAAGTTCATCTCGCCGACCAAGACCCCGGAATATCTCGCCGGCGGCCGGCCGGTCGTGTCAACCCCGATCACCGACGTCATCCGCCATTATGGGGAGCTCCAGGGGGTCTACATCGCCGACGGCGCCGAGGCGTTCGTCAAGGCGTGCGAAGACGCGCTGGAGCTGTTCCGCGGCGACGACGAATGGCTGCGCGAAGTCGACGAGAAGCTCGCCAATCTGAGTTGGGAGATCACCTACGCCCGCATGGCCGGGCTGGTGCGCGAGGCGATCAAGGTGCCGAGCGCCGGGCCGAATATCGTGCACGCCGCTTCGAAGAAGAAGTACGACTATCTGGTCGTCGGCGCGGGCTTCGCCGGCTCGGTGATCGCCGAGCGTCTGGCCAGCCACCACGACGCGCATGTGCTTGTCATCGACAAGCGCCCGCACGTCGCCGGCAACGCCTACGACCATCTCGACGAGGCGGGCGTGCTGATCCACCAATACGGGCCGCACATCTTCCACACGAACTCGGACGAGATCGTCGATTATCTGTCGAACTTCACCGCTTGGCGCCCCTACGAGCACAAGGTGCTCGCCGAGGTGCGCGGCCAGCTGGTGCCGATCCCGATCAACCGCACGACGCTCAACATGCTGTTCTCGCTCGATCTCAAGACCGACGAGGAAGCTGCGGCCTATCTCGCCTCGCGCGCCGAGACGGTGGAGGAGATCAAGACGTCCGAGGACGTCGTGATCAACGCCGTCGGCCGCGAGCTCTACGAACTCTTCTTCCAGGGCTATACCAGGAAGCAGTGGGGCATCGATCCGTCCGGCCTCGACAAGGCGGTGACCGCGCGGATCCCGACCCGGACCAACACCGACGACCGCTATTTCGGCGACAAGCACCAGGTGATGCCGCGCGATGGCTACACCGCGATGTTCAACCGGATGCTCGATCATCCGAACATCGATGTGTTGCTCTCGACCGACTATAAGGACGTGCTCGGCGAGGTCGAGGCGGGCCATATCGTCTTCACCGGCCCGATCGACGAATATTTCGGCTTCCGCTTCGGCAAGCTTCCCTACCGGAGCCTCCGCTTCGAGCATAAGGTGCTGGAACAGGAGAATTTCCAGGCGGTTGCGGTGGTGAACTATCCGAACCCGCAGGTGCCCTACACGCGGATCACCGAGTATAAGCACCTGACCGGGCAGCAGCACGCCACGAAGACCAGCATCACCTACGAATATCCGTCGGCGGAAGGGGACCCATACTATCCCATCCCGCGGCCGGAGAATCAGGAGCTGTTCAAGAAGTACGAGGCGCTGGCGGACTCGACCGAAGGCGTCACCTTCGTCGGCCGGCTCGCGACCTACCGTTACTACAATATGGACCAGGTCGTCGGCCAGGCCCTCGCCACCTTCCGCCGGCTCGACGCGAAGCGGAAGGCCGAGGGCGCTACCCGCCCGGTCTGGAGCGAAGCCGCCGAGTAGGCGGGGCTCTTGTTACCGATGAAGAAGGGTCCGCGAGAGCGGGCCCTTTTTCGTTGGGGCTGCGGGAAAGGGTTTTTCGCGCAGAGACGCAGAGGCGCAGAGAGGCTGAGGGGGTTTGGACCGCAGTGGGATCACCTCGTCATCCCGGGCTTGACCCGGGATCCATGAACACAGGTCTGCGAGAACTGGATGCGGTCCGTGTTCATGGATGGCGGATCAAGTCCGCCATGACGATTGAGCGCTTCGGCCTCTCCGCGCCTCCGCGTCTCCGCGCGCCAACAAACCTCAATCGTCGCGGCGGTAGCGGTTGGCAAATTCGCGTTCGGGCATGATGAGGTAGCGGACCGCGTCGATGAAGGCCCAGAGGCCGGTGACGATCAGTCCGACGATCGTGCAGCTCAGCACCACCATCAAGATGCCGGTGCCGGTCCTCCCGAGATAGAAGCGATGGATGCCGAGCGTGCCGAGGAAGAAGGCCAAAGCCGCCGCGACATATTTGTTTCGGTCGTTCTCAACCGGCGCGGGCTCGGTTCGTGCGGCGACGGTGCCGGGCACCGGGAAGATGCTGAGCGCGCGGCTCTCCTGCGGC
>VBAE01000289.1 GCA_005882415.1 Alphaproteobacteria bacterium
GTTGCTCTCCTTCCGCGCGGCGTTTGCCCTATGCACCCAGCTTCACTATAGAGCCGCTTCCCTTGCAACCTCGCCCGTCCGGAGGCCGATTCCATATGTCCCGCCGCCGCATGATCTACGAGGGCAAGGCCAAGATCCTCTACGAGGGGCCCGAGCCCGGCACCTTGATCCAGTATTTCAAGGACGACGCGACCGCCTTCAATGCCCAGAAGAAGGGCACGATCTCCGGCAAGGGCGTCCTCAACAACCGTATCTCCGAGCATATCTACACCCTG
>VBAE01000290.1:0-1516 GCA_005882415.1 Alphaproteobacteria bacterium
TACAAGGACGACGCGCTCGGCGATCCGATGATCGCGGACGAGCATATCGCCGCCTTCGGCTGGGCGACGCAGGACGAGATGAACGACATCGCCGACATGGCGATCCGCGTGAACGATTTCCTCTGCGGCCTGTTCGCGGCGATCGGCATCCGCCTCGTCGACTTCAAACTCGAATTCGGCCGGATCTGGGAGAATGAATATGCCCGGATCATCCTCGCCGACGAGATCAGCCCGGACGGCTGCCGCCTCTGGGACATGACCACCAACGAGAAGCTCGACAAGGACCGCTTCCGCCGCGACCTCGGCGGCGAGGCCGAGGCCTATCAGGAGGTCGCGCGCCGGCTCGGCCTGCTGCCCGAGGGCGAGCAGACCGCGGTGCTCGACATGGAAGAGCATCGGGCGAAGCGGGGCAAGTAAGCCCCTTCGTCACCCCGGCGAAGGCCGGGGCCTCGTGGAAACCCGCCGAGACTTCTTGTCCCCAGGTCCCGGCCTTCGCCGGGATGACGAGCGCCGCCTGATCGTCTAGCCTTCGACATATTGCCCAGCCGCGGGCGCGTCGGAGCTTTGTCCTTGTCCCACAGTCACTCGCACGCCGGTCACTCCCTCGGGCACGGCCATGCGCATGGGCACGGCCATCATCATCACCCGGCAGACTTCGGCCGTGCCTTCCTGATCGGGATCATCCTCAATCTCGGCTTCGTCGTGGTCGAGGCGATCTATGGCTGGCAGGCCAATAGCATGGCCCTCCTCGCCGATGCCGGCCACAATCTGGCGGACGTGCTCGGGCTCGCCACCGCCTGGGTCGGCGCGGTGCTCGCCAAAAGGCCGGCCTCCCGGCGCTTCTCCTACGGCTTTCGCGGCGCCTCGATCCTCGCCGCGCTCGCCAATGCGGTGCTGTTGCTGATCGCAGTCTGTCTGATCGTCTACCACGCCGCCTGGCGGCTGATCGTGCCCGACCTGGTGAAGGGCGACACCGTGATCCTCGTCGCGGCGATCGGCATCGCCATCAACCTCGGCACCGCTTTGATGTTCGTGCGCGGCCGCAAGAGCGACATCAACGTGCGCGGCGCCTATCTGCACATGATCGCGGACGCTGCAGTTTCGGCCGGCGTGGTGGTGGCGGGCATCGGCATCGAATTCACCGGCTGGCTCTGGATCGATCCGGTCACCAGCCTGATCGTCGCCGGCATGATCTTCCTCGCCACTGCCGATCTGTTCCGGGAATCGCTGACCATGGCGATGGCCGGCGTGCCGCGCAGCATCGATCCCGATCATGTCGAGGATCACCTGCTGGCGCTGGACGGCGTCACCCGCGTCCACGACCTTCACATCTGGTCGATGAGCACGACCGAATATGCGCTGACCGCCCACCTGGTCATGCCCGCCGGCTTCCCGGGCGACGCCTTCCTGCAGGACTGCGCGCATGAGGTCGCCCACCATTTCGGGATCACCCACTCCACCTTCCAGATCGAGACCGGGACCCGCGACTGCGCCCATGCCGAAGGACCGTGCTAGC
>VBAE01000290.1:1557-3875 GCA_005882415.1 Alphaproteobacteria bacterium
GCCGTCGCCGGGCGCTGCGGCGCCGCCATCGTCGCGGCGGGCTGCTGCATGAAGGGGATGGGGTTCACCGCGCGGCCGTCGATACGGACCTCGTAATGGAGGTGGCTGCCGGTCGAGCGGCCGGTCGAGCCCATCAGCCCGATCAGCTGGCCGCGGTGGATGTGCTGGCCGGCCTGGACGAGACGCTGCGACAGGTGGCCGTAGCGGGTCTGGATGCCCTGGCCGTGATTGAGCTCGATGAGGTTGCCATAGCCGCCATTGTTCCACTCGGAGCGGCCGACCACGCCATCGGCGGTGGCATAGACGGGAGTGCCCATCGGGCCGGCGAGATCGATGCCGGCATGCATGGCGGCGCTGCCGCGGAACGGATCGGAGCGGACGCCATAGCCGGAGGTGAAATTGGCCGAGGTGACGATCGGGCGGGCAGACGGGATCGAGGCGGCGCCGGTCTCAAGCTGGTCGAGCGCGCGCCAGGTCATGAACAGGGTGCGGAAGCGCGGATCGGCATCGTCGCCGGCATCGGCCGGTTCGAGCGGACCGCCCTGGCCGGTATAGAAGCGGGCCGGATCGAAGCCGCGGGCGCGGAGCGCGGACGCTGCCTGGTTGTAGCGCTGGCGGGCCATGACCTGCAGGCGATCGGCAAGCGCGGTCTGCATCGCGTCGGCACGGTCGAAGCCGCTGACCAGGGCGGCGGCGCGACCATTGGCCGGAGTCTCGATGCTGTCGGGCAGTTGCTGCGAGAGCTGGGTGGCGCTGGCATGGCCGGCGAGCATCGAGTTGAGGAAGGCGGTCCGCTGCTCGAGCTGGGTGGCGCGGTCGTTCACGGCGACGCGCATCGCCTGGACGTCGGTCTCCATCTGGGCGACCTGGCGCTGCATGCGGGCGACATCGCCGCTCATGGCGTTGAAGGCGGTGATCGTGGCGACCAGCGACCAGATCACCAGGAAGGCGATGGCGCCAACGACCGCCATCTGCAGCTTCGCACCGATGGTGAAGCGGCGAAGGCTCTTGCCGTCGTGAAGGAAGATGTCGCGCGGCTTGAAAATATCGCCGAATCTGGACGCCCGATTGGCCGTCGCAACGAAACTGGTCATTCTGATCCCCGCTCGGTCCCCCTGGACCGGGTCGGCCGCGCCGGGCGACCGTATGAATAAAGAGGGCCTACCTGCCCGGCTCGAATCCGATTTTGTGAATTGCCCACCCAAAATCTGGCCGGAGAATGTTAGGCGGCCTCGTCCGGGGCAACCCCTGCGTAAAAATCGCGGGACAGACCGGCTTCACCCCGCGCCGAGTCGTTGAACGGAGGCTTAACGATCCCCCGAAAGTGCCGCCGAATCAGCCGCTGCCACTCTGGCGCGGCGGCAAGATGGCGGGATTCGCACCAGCTTTTGAACCAAGCCGTGCCGATCGAAACATGGCGGATTTCGTCCCGGTAGATGCGGCCCAGGATCGCCGCCGAACGGGGGTCCCCGGCCCGCTCGAACGCGGCCAGAGTCGCCGGGGTGACGTCGAGCCCACGCGCCTCCAGCACCATCGGCACGACCGCCAGCCGGGCGCCGGCATCCTGCGCGGTTCCCGCCGCCGCCTCCCACAATCCGTCATGCGCCGGCAGCGCGCCGTAATGCGCGCCGAGGACGCGGAGCCGCCGGTCGAGCAAGGCGAAATGCAGCGCCTCGTCCGCCCCGACCGACAGCCAGTCGTCGACGAAGCTGCGCGGAAAGGCGGCGCCGAACCGCCCCGCCATGTCGAAGGCGAGGTCGATCGCGCCGAACTCGATATGGGCGAGCGCGTGCAGCAGGGCGATCCGGCTGCGCTCGGAGCCGGCGCGGCCGCGCTTCGGCATCCGGTTCGGCGGCAGCAATGCGGGCGCGTCCGGACGCGCCGGGCGGGCGGGCATCTCGACGTCGAACGCGTAGCGGAGCGCGCCGCGACGCCACAACCGCGCCACCACGCGCGCCGCCATTACCTTGGCGCGCGGCTCGGCAGTCAGCAGGACGCTGCGGCAGGCCTGGGCAATGCTGGCAGTCACTGCCCCCGTCTATTCCTCGACGGCGGCTTTGGCGACAACCGGCTCCTGCACCGCTGGCGTCACCGTTGGCGGACGCAGGGCTTCGGCTGGCGTCGCCGGGTTTGGCGCGGGCGCCGCCACCGGCTCTGCCTGGGGATGCTCGGCCTGCTCCCGGTCCACGGGATAATGCATGTAGCGCTCGAAGGTCCTGCCATTGGGCACCGCGCCTGGAGCCCAGGGCTGCAGGTCGGTGGCCGGCGTCGCATCGCGCCAGTAAGGCAAAGCGGTGTCCCGACCGGCGGGGTCGTCG
>VBAE01000256.1 GCA_005882415.1 Alphaproteobacteria bacterium
CAGGCGAACCCTGCCGCGCAAGACCAACCTCGACAGCCTCTCAAACCGAGACCTCGACAAGCTCGTCGCCCAGTACAACAATACCCCGCGAAAATGCCTCGGCTTCCAAACCCCAGCCGAAGCCTTCCTCCAACCGTTGCACTTCAAATGTGAATCCACAGCCGGATCAAGTCCGGCATGACGGGTCTATCGCGCCACGACCTCCGGTTTCGCCCCCAGCGCCGCGGCAAGCCGCGACAATCGCCGCTGCACCGTCTCGCCCGCGATCGCTTCCTCGCCCTTGCGGACGGTGAGGCGAACCACCCCTTCCGAGCAGCTCAACGTGCAACGCTCCAGCGCCGATGCCACTCCCCCGCACAGCCGCTGGCCGAGGCGCATCGCCAGGCCCCATTGCGAGGCGCGCTCCAAGGCGCTCTTGCCGCAGAGCTTGGCCACCGCCTTATCGGGCAACTCGCGCCCGCCGCCGAAATTGGCAAACAAGGCCTGGGCGATCATCACCCGGCCCGGCGCGTCGATCCCGACCCAATTGCCGTGGAGCGCCATCTCCACCCCGCGCTCGGCCCGGAAATCGGGGTGCGCCTGCCAGGCGACGTCGGCGAGCAGGCAGGCGGCGAGGCGGAGCCGGGCCATGTGCGGCGGATCGTCGAACAAGGGTGAAATCCACCGGTCGAGCAGGTCGCCATGCTCGCCGAAGCGGCTGAGGCCGCGGCCCGAGTCGCGAGTCGCCTCGATCAACGGGTCGAGCCGGCGCTGGCGCGGGGTGAGGGCGTGGTAGAGCCAGCCCTCGCGGATCCCGAAGCTGGAGACGATCAGCTCCGACGGCTGGATCTCGTCCGCCGCCGCCGAGAGGATCAGCTTCGCCGCCGGAAGCGTCGGAATGCGGGACGCGGTGAGCATCCGCATGCTCTTGGGGTCCGCCTGGTCCAAAGAGCGGATCATCTTCAACAGCTCCGCCGGCCGCCCCGGCGACATGCGGTACTGGTGCGTGATCGGAAGCGGGTGGCCCGTCGCGATGATGTCGAGCCTTGCGAGCGCCCGCCACGATCCCCCCACCAGATAGAAGGGCCGCCCCTTCCCCTTCGCGCCGATCCCGCTCGAGTCCAGCGCCTGGTGAAGCACCCTGCGAAGCTTCCGCGCCGTCTTGGCATTGGGCGCACCGATCCTCAGCACGCCCAAGGGAAGCGAGATGCTGTCATGGACCTTGCCGCCCGAGACATGGGCGAGCTCCAGGCTCCCGCCCCCCAGATCGCCCACCACTCCGTCCGCGTCGGGAATGCCGGACAGCACCCCTTCCCCCGCGAGCACCCCCTCCTCGCGCCCCGAGATCACCGTCGGGGTGAAGCCCAAAGCCCGAACCTCGTCGAGGAAGGCATCGCCGTTCGAAGCATCGCGCACCGCAGCGGTGGCCAGCACCCGCGTCTTCGGCACCTTCATCTGCGCGATCAGGATCGCGAACCGCCGGAGCGCCGAGATCGCCCGCGCCCAAGCCCGCGGCGACAGCTCGCCGGTCTCGGCCAACCCCTCGCCCAGCCCGGCAAGAACCTTCTCGTTGAACACCACCGACGGAGTCCGCGGCGCCCCCGCATAGACGACGAGGCGCACCGAGTTGGACCCGATGTCGACGATCGCGATCGGCTCCCGCCCGGCCATCAGCCAGGCCGCCGGAAGCGCAGCTTGGGCACCGAGCCCTTGGCTCTGAGCGCCTGCCCCCGCCCCGACAAGGATGGGTTGGTCATGAAATAATGGTGGAGATTGAACGGCCGGTCGCCGTCGGGATGGATCCGCTCATAGCTCCCGTCCGAATGGAGCCGCCAGCTCTGCTCATTGTCGATCAGGCTCGCCACCATCACCTGGTCGAGGACCTGGGCGTGCACCGTCGGATTCTCGATCGACAGCGCATATTCCACCCGCCGGTCGAAATTGCGCTGCATCCAGTCGGCCGAGCTGACATAGACCCGGGCCCCGCGATTGGGCAGCTCCTCGCCATTGCCGAAGCACCAGATCCGGCTGTGCTCCAGGAACCGCCCGACGATCGACTTCACCCTGATATTCTCGGACATTCCCGCCACACCGGGCCTCAAACAACAGATGCCGCGCACGACCAGATCGATCTGCACCCCCGCCTCGCTCGCCTCGTAAAGCTTGTCGATCATCGCCGAGTCGACCAGCGAGTTCATCTTGGCCCAGATCTCGCCCGGCCGGCCGGCGCGGCAATGCTCGATCTCGGCGTCGACCATCCGCATGATCCCGTCGCGCAGATGGTGCGGCGACATCAGGATCAGCTCGAGCTCGCGCGGCTCGACATAGCCGGTAATGTAGTTGAACAATTGCGCCGCATCGCGCCCCACCCGCGGATCGGCGGTGAAGAAACTGAGGTCGGTGTAAATCCGCGCCGTCACCGGGTGATAATTGCCGGTGCCGAAATGGCAGTAGGTGCGGTAGCCCTTCTCCTCGCGCCGGACGACCATCGACACCTTTGCGTGGGTCTTCCAGTCGATGAAGCCGTAGACGACCTGCACCCCCGCCCGCTCCAGAGCGTTCGCCCAGAGCAGATTCTGCTCCTCGTCGAACCGGGCCTTCAATTCCACCACCGCCGTCACCGACTTGCCCGCCTCGGCGGCGTCGATCAGCGCGCGGATGATCGCCGACTGCTTGCCGGCGCGGTAGAGCGTCTGCTTGATCGCGACCACGTCCGGGTCGGCGGCCGCCTGTTTCAAAAACTCGACCACCACCTCGAAGCTTTCATAGGGGTGGTGGACGACGATGTCCTTCGATCGGATCGCCGCGAAGCAGTCGCCGCCATGCTCGCGCACCCGCTCCGGGAAGCGGGCGTCGAAGGGCGGGAATTTGAGGTCGGGCCGGTCCTCCTCGACCAGGGCCTCGAGGTCCGCGATACCGAGAAAGCCCGTCGATTCCGAGACGATCGCGTCCCCCGCGGCCAGCCCTTCCTTGACCATGTCGACCAGCGATTCGGGCATCTCCGCCTCGAACTTCAGGCGGATCACCCTCCCCCGCCGCCGCCTTTTGATCGCGGTCCGGTAGTAACGGACCAGATCCTCCGCTTCCTCCTCCACCTCGATGTCCGAATCGCGGATGATCCGGAAGGCGCCGCCGGCGAGCAGCTCATAACCGGGGAAGAGCGTGCCGATATGCCGCCGGATCAGAGTCTCGACAGCGATGTAGCGCGCCTCCTCGCCCGGAATCCGAACGAAGCGCGGCAGGGTGGAAGGGACCATCAGCAATTCGCGGATCGGCTCGCCGTCCGCCAGCCGCTTCAGGTCGAAGACGAGCGAGAAGCCCCGGTTCGGAATGAAGGGGAAGGGATGCGCCGGGTCGATCGCCTGCGGGGTCAGCACCGGGAAGATCTGCTCGACGAAATGGCGGTGGAGCCAGGCCTCGGTCGCCTCGTCGAGCGGGGTGCTTCCGATCACCCAGATGCCCGCTTCCTTGAGGGCCGCGCGAAGCTCCCGCCACACCTCCTGCTGGTCTGCTGTCAGCCGGTCGGCCTGCTCGGCGATCGCGGCGAGCTGCTGCGCCGGGGTCAGCCCGTCGTCGGAGCGTTCCTCCACCCCGAGCAATTGCTGGCCCTTGAGCCCCGCCACCCGGACCATGAAAAATTCGTCGAGATTGCTCCCCGAGATGGAGAGGAAGCGGAGCCGCTCCAGCAGCGGGTGCGCTTCGTTGCACGCCTCCTCCAGCACCCGCCGGTTGAAGGCGAGCCAGGAGAGCTCCCGGTTGAAATAGCGCGCCTCTGGCTTTTGCGGCGTGCGCTCGGCAAGCTCGCCGCCGCCACCGGACGCGGGGGTGACGATGCTATCCATCGCGCTCGAACCGCGCGCGCCGGATCACGCCGACTTCGGAGAGTGCACGTTTCGCCATCGGGACCGTCATACGACGATGATGTGACAACATTGTGCGGTCGAGGACATCCACAACTCTCTGGACCGCCACATAGGATCGTTCGATCCGGGGGATGAGGAATTCCGGCAGATCTGCGGGCGCCGCCACGCCGCGGTCGCCGAGCAGCTTCAGGATCAGTCCGGTCAGAAGCTCGTCGTCCGGCTCGTATATTTCGATATGCGGAGTCGCGGTGAGGCGCGAGCGCAGGTCCGGAAGCTTGATCCCCCACATTGGCGCCGGCCGGTCGGCGATGATGAGGAGAGGCTTCCTCCGCTCCTGGGCGTCGTTCCAGGCGTGGAACAGCGCCTCCTCGTCATGATTCTCGGCATCGTCGAACAGCCGCCCGCCGGTCTTGCGCGCAAAGATCCGCCCGAGCAGGCTCCGCCCCGACTTGCGCGGGCCCGTCATTACGCTCGCCATCACCGGCCACAGCGACCAGCGCTGGAGATGGTCGAAAGCGGCGCGGTTCGCCTCCGAAATCAGGAAATCCTCGTCGCGGTCCGCCACCGGCCAGTCGAGCGGCAGCGCGATCTGGTTCACCTCATTCCCCTCCGCCGCCGCGCGATATGCGCAGGCTGCTTCCGCCGCCTTCCACGCGCCACCCCTGCGCCTCCAGCGCCGCCTTGAGCGCCGCCGAATCGCCGACGAACGTCACCCGCATCACCGAATTGCCGCCGAGCGCGAGGCTGGTGGTGAGCGCCGAGGTGATCCCCCGGATGCTGCTCACCGACACCTCCGCCTGCTGGACCGCCGCCGCATTGGGCGTCGCGACCTGGAGCGTATAGCTCACCGCAGCACTAGGCGGCGTCGGACCGGCAGGCCCGGCCGGAACCGCGGCAGCAGCCGCTGCGGCGGCGGGCGTTTCCTCGAGAAGCTCGTCCGGCACCGGCTCGGGTGCGATCAGCGACGGGTCGGGGTGGAGAAGCCCGCCGGCCAGCGCATTAGCGAACACGATGTCGAGCCGGCGAACGCCCTCGTCCATCATCCGCGGGATCGCGCTGCTGTTTCCGGCGCGTAGCACGATCCGGTCGAGGATTTTATTGTCCGGCCCGTGCCGGGCAATGAAGGTGCCGATCGCCGGCCCGCCGGGATAGCTGCGCTTCAGCTGCACCTCGGCGACGATCACGTCGGCGGCGCCGTATTGATCGAGCAGCATCCGCCACCAGGTCCGCCCGGGGCGTCTCGTCTGCGCGACATTGAGCAGCACCGGATCGATGCCGTTCCCCACCGGCCGGACATAATCGACCGGGCTGCTCCCGGTGCGGAAGCGGGCCCAGGCTTTCTGCCATTCGTTCCTGAATTCATAGCTGTACGGGGTGCCGCCGGTCACCATCACCGGCAGCAGGAGCATCGGCGCAGACCTCCGGACCGCGCCGCTCACCCCGAGCAGCTCGCCGGTCCGCGCCCGGTCGAACAGCACGCCTAATGTCGCGATATAGCGCTTGGGGCCGATCTGCTCCTGCTCGATGACGATTCCCGAGACCATTCCGTTCAGCGTCGAATCGGGAAGCCCCGGCGCCTGGCTTTGCGGCCGCCCGTTGGTCTTGGCCCAGAGCGCCTTCCAGCCCTTCTCCTGGGCCTGCTTCCAACCCGCCTCGCGCGCCTTGTCGGCATTGTCCGCGACGACGTCGATCTCGATCCCGGTCACCTCGAAGGTGCTGGCGCTATCGATCGGGGCGACCCCGCGGTCGGCGCCGTCCAATTGCGCAAGCACTGCGCCGCCGCCGGCAAGGCCGGCCACGAACAGGGCTGCAAGCACAGGAACGGGCCGGAAACGCGTCACGACCCGCCTTTTGGCGAGTTGGACGTGGAAATCCAAGCGCGTTGTGGCTAGTCCCCCGCCATGAGCGAAAGCGAGAGCTACACTTACGCCAAAGCGGGCGTGTCGATCGAGGCGGGGAATGCGCTGGTCCGGGCGATCGCGCCGCTCGCCAAGTCCACCGCCCGCCCCGGCGCGGACGCATCGCTCGGCGGGTTCGGCGGCTTCTTCGACTTGAAGGCCGCCGGCTATAACGACCCGCTCCTCGTCGCCGCCAATGACGGCGTCGGCACCAAATTGAAGCTCGCGATCGAGGCGAACCGCCACGACGGCGTCGGCATCGATCTCGTCGCGATGTGCGTCAACGATCTCATCGTCCAGGGCGCCGAGCCGCTCTTCTTCCTCGATTATTTCGCCACTGGAAAGCTCGACAGCGGGGTTGCCGAGCGGGTCATCGCCGGAATCGCCGAGGGCTGCCGAACCGCCGGCTGCGCCCTGATCGGCGGCGAGACGGCCGAGATGCCGGGTATGT
>VBAE01000257.1 GCA_005882415.1 Alphaproteobacteria bacterium
TAGAAGTAGATCAGGAGGATCGCCGCATAGGCGCCTGCTGTAGCCCAATACCATGCCGGCGCATCGGCACGTGATTCCGAGCCCCCGCGAGACGGCATTCGCCCCGTCCGAAGCCCCACGAAAAGAAGCCAGCCGACCAACTGCGGAATGGCAAGGAAGGCCGTTCCACCCACGAAAGCACGCCAATTACCGGGCAGGCATCCAAGCAACAGCCACGGGACGGCCGCCACGAGCAGCATGGCAGCCACGAGGCATATTCGCCGACGCGCGTTCCAATCCCACCAGAGCATCGTCCGCAGGTTGTAAGCCTGCGGCAAACGTCCGCAATGGGTGCCGGACACGTCAGTCGCGGAGGGTGCCCCTCCAGGCGATGCGGGCAGTGGCCGCCACGAACAGCATGAAGCCAAGCTGGGCGAGCATGAACGGATTGGCCGCGCGGCTCAGGAACTCTCCCTCAGGCGCATAATGAGCCGTCACCGCAAGGTTGTGCGCGACATTGGTGACGATCAGCACGGCGGTCGCCGCCACGCCAAACCTCGGCCGGACGAACAGCAGCGCCGCGGCGAGGGGATCGAGTAGCGTCAGGCTCGACCAATAGAGCGCGCTTACCGGAGCGACTCCGCCATAGTCCCAGAAGAGCCCGTGCTCGATCAGGATCCGCACATGGTTCGCCGCCCCGGCCAGCAGGCACGCCGCCCAGATGCTCCTGACGATGAGGCTGCCGCGCTGCATGTCCCGGTGTCGCCCGGACTGCGCGCCCGTTCAAGGCGCTCTCAGCAGCCCGTTTCGCCGCCGCCGGTGGTGTCGGGGATGATCCGAAGCCGCCTCTTGCCCCAATAGCTGAGGTCGATCGAGATCCGCGCGGCCACGCCCTCGTGCCGGTAGATGCCTTGGTCGCCCCGGTTTCCCTGGCCGGTGTAGCATACCTTCCAGCCGCGCTCTTTCAGCGCCGCCAGCACCGGCAGGAAGGAATCCTGGTCCCAGTCGTTCCACAGGATGAGCTGATCGAAGCCGCCGCCGCCATTGCTTCCGTCGAGGTCGACCGCGCCGTTGTAAGGGCCGAAGCCGAGCAGCATGACGCCGGCGCGGCGGCAGCGCATCGCGGTCGTGTCCTCCCAGCAGTCGGTGAAGCCGGAGCGTTGCGCGAAAGCGAGGTCTCCCGCCACCGGCAGGCCCTCGAAGGCGAGCGGCGCCGGCGGCTCCCGGGTCGGCCCGCCGCACCCGGCGAGCAAAGCCAGCGCCGCCGCCGCCAGCCTACGCATAAGCCCGCCGCCCGTGCCACCGCGCCAGCGCCGCAACGGCCGCCAGCTCCACGCACAGCGTCCCCGCCTGGCGAATTGCGGAGGCGCAGTCGACGAACGCCACCGCGGTGAAGATGACGGAGGTCACCGCCGCCGCCGCCGCAAGCATCGCGGCCCCCGCCACCCGATCCCAGTCCCGCTCCAGCACCAGCCAGGCGATCCGCAGATGCGCCGCCGCCAGCAGAGCGACGAGCGCGGCCAGCGGCGGCACCGCCGGCAAATTGGCGTCGTTGACCAGCGGCATCTGTCCGCCCGCCGCGCCGAGATAAGAGAAAGGAAAATCCCCCGCTACGCTCGCCAGCAGAAGCGCCGCCGCCGGGACGAGCAGGACCAGCGCCAGCGCGTTGCTGGCGAGGATGAACCGGCCCTCCTCATGCGCCGGCAATTCCCGCCACGCCGCCGCGACGCAGCCCAGAGCGAAACCCAGAGCCCGACCGTCCTCCGCCGCGGCGTCGAGCTCCGCCTCCATCGCCAGCGCCCAGCCGCTGCCGCCGCCGCCCAGCGACCGCCCCGCCAGCGCCACCAGCGCCCGTGCCGCCTTTTCCCTCATGCCGGCGAGACCCGGAGCCCGGACGGCCGCCCGGCCTCTTCCGAAGCTCGTGCAAGCGCCACGCCCGAAGCGGTCAGCCGATAAGCGTGGCGCGCCGGCCGTCCGGGCTGGGCCGGCGCCTGCCACTCGGCCTCGACCAGCCCCTGCTCGGTCATCCGCATCAGCAAAGGGTAGAGCGTGCCCGACGACAGTCCGGTCTTCTTCATCAGCTCGTAGCCGTGCCGCCACTCCCGGGGCCGCTCCGATAGGCCCTCGAGGAGCGCCAGCATCTGTTTCGAAGGCCGCCGGCTGCGAGTCATGGCGCGAAGAACAACATATGTAGAGTTACGCGTCAACCGGCTTCTTGTCCCACCCTCCGCACGTCCTGCCGAGCCCGGCCCGAAACGCCCGTATTTGTCCTGATTGTCCGCGGGGAGGGCACCGCTCTAGTCCGCTGCTCCCGCTCAAAGCACCCGCCCAATCGGAGGCGAAATACGATGAAGCACGGCATCTTCGCCGGACGAACCCGCGCGCCCCCTTAACCGCCGCGCCCAATTCCGCACCCGTCAAAGCAAAGGATTTCGAATGACTCCCCTCCCATCCAATATCGCCGAACTCCAGGACCTCGTGAAGCGCATCCAGGAGGATGCCGACGCCGTCCGCACCGAAGCCCGCGACAAGGTGAAGTCCGACCGCCAGCGGCTGAAGGACAAGATGGGCGAGCGCAAGGAAGCCTATCGCGCCTTCTTCGCCGACGCCAATGACGAGGATCGCCGGCTCGGCGCCGCCATCGCCGTCGATTATGCCATCGCCACCGTCCAGCAGGCGCGGCTCGCCGTGCTCGACGCCGTCTCCGACCGTGCCGAGGCGCGGCAAAGCCAGGCCCAGCCGGTCTCCTGACCGGAAGGCGGGGGCGGGGCAGGCGCGGGCGTCTGCCCCGCTCCGCCAGCCCCGTCCCCTTTTTTTGGACCGTCCCTATTCGTTAGCTCGTCGCCACCGAGCGGCCGTTGAGAGGTTGTACCGGCCTCGCATTGCCGTGATGGACCTTGGCGAAGGTGCCGAGCTCCGGAGCGGTGATCGACTGCGGCGACCGAAGCACGAACCACCTGACCCCTTCCGTGCACGGCGGCGTGGTCAGCGATCCCCAATAAGTGAAATAGGCCCGGTCCGCCGGCAGCAGCGCCGACGGGTCGAGCCTCTCCCCCGCCGGCGATTCCTCCCGGCCTTCCTTCGCCGGAAGATGCCCCGCAATCTCGGCAACCGCCTTATTGTCCGCGCCGACTCCGAACGGCACCGCCACCACCGCCAGCCGCCCCGCCGCATCCTTGTGAACGAGGTGGACGTCCATCTCCGAACGCCGCCCGTCCACCGATTCCTCGCCCGGCTCGTGGAAGTGGAACTGGACGAGCTCGAACCGCTCGCCGCCGACGGTCATCGAGCTCCCGGCCGGTACCCGCACCTGGATGGCATGGCCGTTGTCGACGACATGCAGCGCCCCCGGCCGATAGTGAAACTCCAGCGCGGGCAGCACCGCGTGCCGGGCACTCGCCGAACGGATATCGACCGGCGATTGCGCCTTGCCGGCCGCGCAGGCTCCGCCCCAATGGCTGGGCCCTTCCGCGCCCTCATAGGCCCAGTGATGCGCCCGTTCCGCGGCGGCCAGCGACACGCCGGGAACCAGGACGGCGAGGACAAGCAGGCGGCGCATCTCGATGCTCCTTCCCCAAAGTGGAGCCGCCAGCGCTTGCAGGATGCAGGACTTGCCGCCATCGGGAAAGGCCAGCAGCTTCGCCGGGGGGAAACCTCGACCCGCGTTGCACCTCTCCCGCCTTGACACGCCCGCGCAAAAGTTGATTTAAGTTACTCGACCGTAACATTCTCCATGTGGTCGACGCCCTGGGGTGGGCATGCTTCATAAATAGGCCGTTTGCCCGAAAAGGGGCGCCGAATGGATGAAAGAGGCTCGCGGGTCGAGGCGCTTGCGCGCATGGCGGCTTTATGGGCCGGCCGCGACCCCGACCATCACCTCCGTTTCGTTCTCGGCGAGACCCTCGTCTTCGACGGGGCGATGTGGCGCTACCCCGAATTCATGGATCGCGCCGAAGCGGCCTATCTCGTCCTCACCACCGCCACGCCACCGAGCTCGCACGAGGAATGACGTGCCTGAGCGGCTGTACGGATTACATTTTGTAATAACCTAAGTTAAGTTTGGCCCTTGCGCGGCCCCCGGAATTCGGCAAATAGGGCCGCACGTTGGGGGACGTGAGTAGATGAGCGAGTACAGGCGTAAGGGCGGCACTGCCGAGTGGCACTGGCGTGAGTCGTGCCCGAATTGGCCCGACAGGGACTTCGAGCGCAGGCGGGACAAGCCGCCCGGCGTGCCCTTCTGCAAGAGGTGCGAGGAGATCGACCGGTCCTGACCGGGTGCGGCCGCTTGATCCCGTCGGCGCCTTCCGCAAAATAGCGCCATGCGCCTCACCACATTCTTCGTCACCGCCGTCTCCAACCAATTGAGCGCGGTCTCCGCCTGGCTCGACAAGGCGGAAGGCTTCGCGTCCGAGCGGGGGGAGCGGCCCGACGCCCTGCTCGCCCTCCGCCTCGCGCCCGACATGTTCCCGCTCGCCACCCAGCTCCGTTTCCTCGCTTTCCAGGCGCAGGAGCCGGTCTTCCGCCTCCGCGGCCAGCCGGTGCCGGAAGCCGTCCTCCAGGTCCGCCAAGAAGGCCGAGACGGCGGCGAGCAGCCAGGCAGCTGGGCCGACGCCCGCGCCCGGATCGCCGAGGCCTCCGCCCTCATCGCCGCCATCGCCCCCGACGAATTCGATGCCTTCGAGGACCGGCCGATCGCCCACGATCTCCCCACCGGCATGGTCTTCGACATGAGTGCCGAGCAATATGTCCGCGACTGGGCGCTTCCCCAGATCGCCTTCCACCAATTGATGGCCTACGCCCTCCTCCGCCAGGCCGGCGTGCCCTTGGGCAAGATCGACTATTGCCCGCAGATGTTCGCCTACATCAGGCCCGGCAGCGCACCCTCGGCCTAGCGGCGTAGCTCCATGGACCTCGCCCACGGGAACCTAATCTAGATTGAATTATTTTTTCGGCATGCCGCGCTACCATTTCCACGTCTGCAACGGGGACGGGTTCACCGAGAATAAGGTGGTGCAGGACTTTGCCGGGCCGGAAGCGGCGCGGGCGGAGGCGATCAGGATCGCCCGGTCGATCATGTCCGACGAGCTCCAGAGCGGTCAGATGAACCTCGCCTCCTTCGTCGAAATCGAGGAGGAGGGCGGCAATCTGCTCGCGACGATCACCTTCCCCGAGGCGGTCGAGATCACGATCTGAGGGGAGGGGCCGCGGCCCCTGCTACTTGCGCTCGGCCGCGTCGCATTCGTCGCGGTGGCGGCGGATCATCGCGTCGGCCTCCTCGACCAGCCGCTTGCTCGTCGCGATGCTGGTCCGAAGCGCGCCCTGATTGGCTTCCAGTTCCTGCGCCTGGCGCTCCCGCCGCGCGATGCGTTTCTGCTTCTCGGAGATAGCCCAATTCCTTCTGCCCGGGAGATAACGATGCCGGCCCGATATTGATCCATGTCAATCACGACCGTCGCAATCGCTTCCCGGGTGTCGCGAAATGGGCCATGGTCGCAGGGGGGCGCAGAAGGAGAATTCGGATGGGCGAGCTCATACTCACCACCTTCGACTGGGTCCCCGAAATGCCGCGCGGCTTCGTCCGGGATCTGCGGGTGCGCTGGGCGCTCGAGGAGGCGGGCCTTCCCTACCGGGTCGAGAGCGTGCCCTTCCAGGACCGCGCTCCCGCCCATTTCGCCCACCAGCCCTTCGGCCAGGTCCCCTGGCTGACCGACGGCGACCTCTCCATCTTCGAGAGCGGCGCGATCCTGCTCCACCTCGGCGAGCGCAGCCCGGCGCTCCTCCCGGCCGATTCCCGGACCCGGGCGGAGGCGGTGGAATGGCTGTTCGCGGCGCTGAATTCGGTCGAGATGGCGAGCCTCCCCTGGGCCCTGTTCAAATTCTGGGACGTCGGCGCGGACTCCCCGGCGGTCGAGAAGTTCGACTCGTTCGTCGAGGCGCGCCTCGGCCATATGGAGACGGTGCTGGAAGGGCGCGAGTGGCTCGCCGGGGACTTCTCGGTCGCGGACATCATGATGGCCGACGTGCTCCGCCTGGTCGACCGCTTCGACGGGCTCGCCAAGCACCCCGCCTGCCGCCGCTATGTCGAGCGCGCCACTGCCCGCCCGGCCTTCGCCAAGGCCCATGCCGACCAGATGGCCCATTTCGCCGCCGCCGACTGAGCCCCCCGCACAGGCTTGCACGTGCCTTCCATTGCGCTTGACTTCCCAGGTCGGAACTCTCTGGGGGGAGATCACGTAAAATGGCCACTCTTGCCGCCGGAACGCCCGTCGCGCCCGAGCCCGCGCTTTCGGACGACCGCTTCTTCCTCAAAGCCGCGATCGTCATGGCCCTGTTCGTCGCCGCCGGCTTCTCGCTCCAGCTGGC
>VBAE01000258.1 GCA_005882415.1 Alphaproteobacteria bacterium
CTGATCGGCACCGGTGCCCCGGACGCGCCGGCGGTGGTCAACGATTCCGGCACCTGGACCTATACCGACATGCGCGCCCTCTCCGACCGGATCGCGCGGCTGCTGGTCGAGGAGGAAGGGCTCGTGCCCGGCAATCGGGTGCTTCTGCGCGGCCCCAACACCGCCTCCATGTTCGCCGCCTGGCTGGCCGTCCTGAAGGCGGGCGGGGTGGTGGTCGCGACCATGCCGATGCTTCGCGCCGGCGAGGTCGCCACCGTGATTGACCGTGCGCAAGTTAGCCACGCCATCGTCGATAGAAGGTGCCTCGAGGACTACCTCCCCGCCGCCGAGCAAGTCCGCTCCCTCCTCACCTATGACGGCGACGCCGGCACCGGGCCGCTCGAGCGGCGCCTTGCTTCGGTCTCCGAAGACTTCCAACCAGTGGACACCCACCGCGACGACCCAGCCCTCATCGCCTTCACCTCGGGCAACATATTGAAACCGTCCGCCGCCGACCGCTGGCTCTGCTCGGCCCCAGTCGCCTTCACCTTCGGCCTCGGCATGCAGCTCATCTTCCCCTGGCGCTTCGGAGGGGCGGCGGTGACGATCGAGCAGGGCGGGCCGAAGCTCCTCCTCGACGCGGTGGCGCGGCACCGGGTCACCACCCTGGCCACCGCGCCGACCGCCTACAAGGCGATGATCCCGCTGCTCGCTGACCAGGACCTCTCCAGCCTCAGGACCTGCGTTTCCGCCGGCGAGCACCTCCCCGCAGCGACATGGCAGGCGTGGCGCGACGCGACGGACATCCCCATCGTCGACGGCATCGGCGCGACGGAGATGATGCACATCTTCATCTCCGCAGTCGGCGACGACATCCGCCCGGGCGCGACCGGCAAGGCGGTCCCCGGCTACCGCGCCTGCGTCCTCGGCGAGGACGGTAACCCCCTCCCCCACGGCACCGGCCGGCTAGCGGTGCGCGGGCCGACCGGGTGCCGCTACCTCGACGACGAGCGCCAGTCCGCCTACGTCCAGGGCGGCTGGAACGTCACCGGCGACACCTACCGCGCCGACCAGGACGGCTATTTCTGGTACGTCGCCCGGTCCGACGACATGATCGTCTCGGCGGGCTACAATATCGCCGCCCCGGAAGTGGAAAACGCCCTCTACGCCCATCCCGCGGGACCCGAGCTCACCGCCGAGCTTCAGGCCCACGTCAAGGCCGCGATCGCACCCTACAAATATCCGCGGGAAGTGGAGTTCGTCGATGCGCTCCCCAAGACCGCCACGGGCAAGCTCCAGCGCTTCGCGCTCAAATAGGCTCTAGCAGCGGGTCGGATCGGTCGGTCCGGACCCCTTTTCGCCCACCTTGCGCACACCCGCCAGGCATGGGGGCGGAGCGGCCGCGGCCGTCGTCGCGGGCTTGGCGGCCGGCTTGACGCCCGGCACGGCGGCGGCCTCGGGTTTCTTGCCGAGAGGCGTGGCGGTGTTCGGGGTGTCCGAGGAGCCCAGCGACCAGCGCAGGCTCTGCGACGCGGGCTCGCCGGTGCGGGCGATCGCGGTCTCGGCGGCGGCCTCGCGGCTCAGCGGCTCGTAGCGGCGAAGCACCGCGCGGTTGAAGCTGTCCACCGAAGCGCCGCCCGGGAGCGCCATGTTCGGGTTCTTGGCGGCTTCGGCGGCGGCCGCCGCCGCGGCGTCGACCGGGTCGGTAGTCGCCAGGACCGGATCGCCGGTGCGGCGGCCGAGGTGCGACACGTCGGGCTCGCCGCCGGCATAGCGGCCGGTAAAAGCGGCCGGCCTGCCCCAGCCGCCGGCCCAGCGGTAGAAGATGTGGGTGCCGACATTGGCCACTTTGACCAGGCTGGAGCTCCAGTACTCGGCGATCTTGTGCGCCCGCTGCCAGTAAGCGGTCATCGGCGTCCGGCGGAGTGCGCCGTCGCAGGTGAAGGTGAACTGGCACCCGGTCGCCCGCTCGGAGCCCTGGAAGACGACCCCGCACACCGTCTTCGGGAAGGCGGGGTGGCGCAGGCGGTTCAAGACGACCTGTGCGACTGCGCGCTGGCCGTCGACCGGCTCGGTCGCCGCCTCATAATAGACCGCTGCGGTCAGGCACTCGACCGAGCGCGCCTGGTCGGTGGGGCTGATGAAGGCCGGGCGGAAGGCGCGGGCGGCTGGGTTGGGGAGGTCGGAGAGCGGGATTGCAGCGTTGATCTGCACCGCATCTTCCGGCGCGACCTCGCGGAATTGCAGCGGCTCGGGCTGCGGCGGCGCCTTGGGGTCGGCGACGACGGCGGCCGGGCCGGTGCCGAGGAGGCCGGTCCCCCCTGGCACGGAGGCGACGCTGAGTCCGGCAATCAGATACAGGCCTGCGAAGGTCGCCAGAACCAGGCTGGCGAGCATCTGGCGAAGCTGCGGCGAAGGGCGCCTGAAGCTCGGCATCGGCCCGCGCGACGCCATGAAAAGCGACAGGCGAAGGGCAGGCACACGTGCAAAAGCTGGCAGCATCAAATACTCCGCGGGGTCGGGCCCGATAGCGATTCGCCCTCACATTGGCAACCGCGGGCCCGGCCATACGGTCTTGCGCCACGTCAGGAACGGCGAGGTGTGTTATATCACAAATACAGCATCAGAGCAAAGAACGCGCCCCGCACGGCAGGGTTGCCGCTAACCTTTCGCCTTGTAACGCATCCTGAACGAGTCGGCGAATCGGGAGAGCTGCCCCCCGGCGATGGCGGAGCGAAGGTCGGCCATCAGCGCCTGGTAGAAGAAGAGGTTGTGCTCGGTCATCAACATCGAGCCGAGGATCTCGCCCGAGCGGACGAGGTGGTGGAGATAGGCGCGGCTCCAGCCGGTGCAGACCGGGCAGGCGCAGTCGGCGTCGAGCGGCGCCTCGTCCTCGGCGAAGCGGGCGTTGCGGATGTTGATCGGCCCGTCGCGGGTGAAGGCCTGGCCCGTCCGCCCCGAGCGGGTGGGGAGCACGCAGTCGAACATGTCGATTCCCCGCTCGACCGCGCCGACGATGTCGTCCGGCTTGCCGACCCCCATCAGATAGCGCGGCCGGTCCTTGGGGAGCTGGCCCGGCGCGAAATCGAGGCAGGCGAACATCGCCTCCTGCCCCTCCCCCACCGCAAGCCCGCCGACCGCATAGCCATCGAAGCCGATCGCTTGGAGGGCCTCCGCCGACGCCTTGCGAAGCCCCTCGTCCAGAGCCCCCTGCTGGATCCCGAAAAGGGCAGCACGCCCTGCGTGCTCGCCGCCGCCGTCGAAGGCGGCGCGCGACCGCTCCGCCCAGCGCATCGACCGCTCCATCGCCGCCACCTGCTCCTCGCGGGTCGAGGTGGTGGGGACGAGCTGGTCGAAGGCCATGACGATGTCCGAGCCAAGCAGCCGCTGGACCTCGATCGACCGCTCGGGCGAGAGCATGTGCTTCGACCCATCGAGATGGCTCCGGAACGCCACCCCCTCCTCGGTCACCTTGGTGAGCTCGCTGAGGCTCATCACCTGATAGCCGCCGCTGTCGGTGAGGATCGGCCGCTCCCACCCCATGAAGCGGTGAAGCCCGCCGAGCCGCGCCACCCGCTCCGCGCCCGGGCGAAGCATCAGATGATAGGTGTTGCCGAGGATGATGTCGGCGCCGCTCCCCCGCACGTCGGCCGGCTTCATCGCCTTCACCGTCGCCGCCGTCCCCACCGGCATGAAGGCAGGCGTGCGGATCTCCCCCCTCAGCATGGCAATCGTGCCGGTGCGTGCGGGGCCGTCGGTGGCGGAGATGGAGAAAGAGAAACGGCTCATCGGCCGCCTCCTACACGAAAGCCGGGAAGGGCCAAGCCGGCCGCCGCCTGGGCCCCTTACTCCTCGACCCCTTCCGCATATTTGCGCTTCGGTTTGGTCGAGCCTCCGGGGAGGACCCAGTGGATGATTCCCTTGAGGATGCTCTTCGCCGGCTGCCCGTCGGCGCCGACGGCCGGGGTGAATTTGGCCCTCGTCCTGAAGACGAAGCAGCTCTGCGCGTCGAGCGAGGCGACGCCGCTGGTCTGGTCGATCGTGCAGTCGGCAAGAGCGCCTTTCTCGTCGATCAGCAGGACGAAGCTGAGGTCGCCGGTTTGCGCCTGCCGGATCGCAGTCGAAGGATAATCCTCCGCCGTGAAGAGGTTGATGAACTGCCGCTTGGGAATCGCATATTGGCGGATCGTGCCATTACTCTGCGAATCGACGTTCCACACCGTCTGGAGGTCCGCGACGCAGGTATCGAGCGCATCGGTGACTTGCTTCATCTGGGTCAGCTGGAGCGTGACGTCCGGACGGGCGCCGGCCCTGATGTGCACGCGGGTCGCCTGCCGAAGCGGCGCGAAGGCTTGCTGGCTCAGATTGGCGACATTGACGACCTGCTTGTCGCCGCCCTCGAGATTGTAGGCGAGGAAGCTGGCGTCGGCCGGCGCACGGTCGTCGACGGAGATCGCGCCGGCGACCTGCTCCGCATCGCCGCGCCGGCCCTTCGTGATGAGGGCGACCTGGACGACGTTGCCGAGGGGCGACGGCTTGACGAGCAAGGTGACCGCATCCTCGCCGGTGCCGTAGAGCCGCGAGGCGAGGCACTGCGAAGGGGCGAAATCCACCACCCATTTGCCGGCGGGCGGACGCGGCGCCTCCTGCGCGGACGCCGGAATCGCGGCGGCAAGGAGCAGGAGCGCAGTGAGGCGCCGAAGCGCAGCGGGAAAGGCGGTCATGACGCCCATAGTGCCGGAAAAGCGGCGCGAGGCAACAAGATACGTTCAGCCGTCCGGGTTCGGCAGCAGCAGGCTCGAATCGCCGTAGCTGTAGAAGCGGTAGCCGGCCTCGATCGCGTGGGCGTACGCTTCGAGCATCCGCTCGCGGCCCATCAGGGCGGAGACCAGCATGAACAGGGTCGATTTGGGGAGGTGGAAGTTGGTGAGGAGGCCGTCCACCGCGCGGAAGCGGTAGCCGGGGGTGATGAAGATGGCGGTGTCGCCCTCGAATGGGCGGATCGTACCGCCTTCGTCGGCGGCGCTTTCGAGGAGTCGGAGCGAGGTGGTGCCGACGGCGATCACTCGGCCGCCCGTCGCACGCACTTGGTTCAGCCGCTCCGCGGTGGCGGCTTCGATTCGGCCCCATTCGCTGTGCATCGCGTGGTCTGCGGTGTCCTCGGCCTTGACTGGAAGGAACGTGCCGGCGCCGACATGGAGGGTGAGGGTCTCGTGGCCGACGCCCCGCTCGGCCAGCGCCGCCATCAGTCCCGGCGTGAAGTGGAGCGCCGCAGTGGGCGCCGCCACCGCGCCCTCCTCGCGGGCGAACATGGTCTGATAGTCGTCGGCGTCGCGCGCGTCGGTCGGGCGTTTGGCGGCGATGTAAGGCGGTAGCGGCATCCGCCCGGCGCGCTCCAGCAGGAGCTCGACCGGCTCGTCGCCTTCGAAGCTGAGCAGGATCGATCCGTCGGCGGCCTTGTCGCCGGCGAGGGCGCAGACTCCGGCGCCGAAGTCGATCCGGTCCCCGTCCCGCACCCTCTTCGCGTTGCGGACGAAGGCGCGCCACGCCCGCGACCCCTCGCGCTTATGGAGCGTCGCTCCGATCCGCGCCTCGCCGCGAAGTCCCTCGAGCTGGGCCGGTATGACCCGCGTGTCGTTGAAGACGAGGGCGTCGCCGGCGCGGAGCAGGTCCGGAAGCTCGCGGACGATCCTGTCCTCGAGCGAATCCGGACGCACGAGGAGCAGCCGCGCGCAATCGCGGGGGCTTGCCGGCCGCAGCGCGATGCGCTCGGGCGGAAGCTCGAAATCGAAGAGGTCGACCCGCACTAGTGCGGCGCGGCGGCCGTCTCGGGGGCCTTTGCCGGGGCGGCGAGGCCGAGCGCGGGCGCGGCCGGGTGCGGCGCCGCCCTGAGCTCCGCTTCGCTCAGTGGCGGGACATTGTCGGCGCCGATGGAGGCACGGACGATCCTGCTCGGGTCGAGCGGCGGCTCGCCGCGCTGGATTGCGTCGACATAGTTCATGCCGGAGACCACCCGGCCGAATGCCGTATATTTATGATCGAGGGAGAGCCTGGGGCCGAACATGATGAAGAACTGGCTGTTGGCGCTGTCCGGGCTCTCCGAACGGGCGGCGGCGACGGTTCCGCGGACATGGGGAAGGCCGTTGAACTCCGCCTTGAGGTCGGGAAGCTCGGAGGCGCCGGTACCGTCGCCTTTGGGGTCCCCTGTTTGTGCCATGAAGCCTTCGATAACGCGATGAAATGTCAGGCCGTTGTAGAAGCCGCGCCGGGTCAGGGTCTTGATTCGCTCGACCGTATTGGGGGCGACGTCGGGGCGCAGCTGGATCGTCACCCGGCCGCCGGTCGACAGGTCGAGGTTGAGCATATTCTCCGGATCGAGTGCCGGCGCGGGCGGCGGAAGCGGGAAGTCCTGCGCAGCGAGCGGGCCGGCGACGACCATCGCGAGCAGGAGAGCGAACAAGGATTTCAAGCGCATGGCAGTCCCAACCCCGAATCTGAAGGCCCTCCTCTAGCGCGCTTTCTCAGCGAACGGGAGGGGTTCAACTGCCCTTCCGGCCGATCTCTTCTACCCGGGTGCCGACATCCTTCGCGACCGCGGGGGTGACGAACTTGCGGATATCGCCGCCGTAGAGCGCAATCTCCTTCACCAGCCGCGAAGCGATCGGCTGGAGCGACACGTCCGCCATCAAAAACACGGTTTCGATCTTGTCGTTCAACTGCTGGTTCATCCCCGCCATCTGATATTCGTACTCGAAATCGGCGACGGCGCGGAGGCCGCGGACGATGACCGCGGCGCCCTCGCGCTCGGCAAAGTCCATCAAAAGCGAGTCGAACGACACCACTTCGACCGCATCGCCCATGTCGGCAGTCTCGCGGCGGACCATCGCCATCCGCTCCTCGACGCTGAACATCGGCGACTTGGAGGGGTTGGTGGTGACGCCGATCACCAGCCGGTCGACAAGCTTCGCGCCGCGCCGGATGATGTCCATATGGCCGAGCGTGACGGGATCGAACGTCCCCGGGTAAACGCCTGTCCTCATGGTTTTCCCCCTCTCAATAGTCGCGCTCGATGGCGAAGCGGGCGATGGCGCGGAGCAGGTCGGCCTCCTCGCCATAGGGCTTCAGATGGTCGATCGCCTGGTCGACCAGCAAGGCTGCCTGCTGCCGCGCCCGCTCGGGCCCGAGGAGGGAGACGAAGGTCTCCTTCCCCTTCTCATGATCCTTGCCGACCTTCTTCCCGGTCTTCGCTTCCTCGCCCTCGACGTCGAGCAGATCGTCGGCGATCTGGAAGGCGAGGCCGACGTCGCGGGCATAGCCGCGAAGGCTGGTGCGCCCCTCGGGCGGCACCCGCCCCATGATCGCCCCCGCCTCGAGGCAGAAGCCGATCAGCGCGCCCGTCTTCAATTGCTGGAGGCGGGTGACCGCGGCGAGGTCGAGCCCGGCGCGCGAGGCGCCGAGGTCCATCATCTGGCCGCCCGCCATTCCCGCAGGGCCGGCGGCGCAGGCGAGCTCGGCGATCAGCTCGCAGCGGACGAATGGGTCCTCATGGGTCAAGCCGTCGGCGAGCAGCTCGAAGGCCAGGGCGTGGAGGGAATCGCCGGCGAGGATCGCGGTCGATTCGTCGAAGGCGCGGTGGACGGTGGGCTTGCCGTGGCGGAGCTCGTCATCGTCCATCGACGGCAGATCGTCGTGGATCAGCGAGTAGACATGGATCGCCTCGACCGCGACCCCGACCCGCAGCGCCCGCTGCCGGTCCACGTGGAAGAGCGATGCGGCGGCAACGACCAGCAGCGGCCGGAGCCTCTTGCCGCCGCCGATCGCCGCATAGCGCATCGCCGCATAAAGCTGCTCGCGCGGATCGGCGGGGACGACGAGCAGCTCGGAGAAGAGCGCATCGACCTCGGCGGCGATCCGCTCGAGCTCGGGCTCCAGCCCGCTTGCGGCGTCGGCCACGCCGGCGCTCACTCGGCGTCGAACGGAGCCGTTCCGCCCGGCTGACCGTCGCGCGCGAACTGGATCTTCTCGATCTTCGCCTGGGCGGCCTGGAGCCGCGCCTCGCACTGCTGCTTGAGGCGATCGCCCTCGGCATAGAGCTCGATCGACTGGTCGAGCGAAGCGTCGCCGC